>NZ_LRON01000003.1:0-528889 GCF_001758795.1 Duganella sp. HH101
AGCTGGCGCAGCGCCAGCTCCGCCGCCGCGCCGTCGCGGCCCCGTTCGGCCGCCTGCACGCGGGCCGCGCGCTTGCCGCCCAGCTCCAGCGGCTGGCTCAGCAGCAGCGTGGTTTCGCGCCGGTCGCCGTCGGCGCGGCGGGTGTCGACGCGTTCGACCGACAGCGTCGGATTGGGCGCCAGGCCGGCCTGGCGCAGCGCGCCGTCGAGCGCGCCCAGCTCATGGCGGGCGGCCGACAGCCCGGGGTTGGCGGCGCCGGCCAGGGCCAGCGCGGCCTTGAGCGTCAGCGGCGCGGACGGCTCGATTTCGGCCTGCGCACAGGCAGGCCATGCCGCTACGACGAGCGGCAGCAAATACTTGTACATCGAATTCTCCCAACGATAGGAACAGGAATTCGACGAGACTCAGGCGTCTGGAAAGAAAGGGGCGAGGGCCTCGTCGCGCTAGGCGACGAGCAGCCAATTGGGCCGGGCCGGCCCGTCGGCGATGTAGGACAGGTAGCGCGGCAGCGGCGGCGACGCGTGGCCGTCCGGCGCGACAGCCAGCGCCGGCGCGGCGCCGCCGGGCAGCGAGGCCTGCACCGCGTGATGGCACACCTCGCAGTCGCTGTGGACCTTGACCGGCTTGCCCTGGTCGGCGCCGTCGTCGGACTGCGCCTGGTGGTGGTGGCCATGGTGGCCGAAATGCGCGGCCGGGGCCGGCTCATGCTGGCAATAGACGGCCGCCATCGACCAGGAGTACTGGATAGGCAAGATTGTCAGCAGCAACATGAGCAGGATTTTTTTCACGCCGTTATTGTAGCTTGAATTTACAATAAGCCCATCCTGACACCGGAGAGGCGCATCGCATGAACCAAGACGAGCAAGGCGATTTCTTCAACACGCTCAACGACAAGGTCGACGCCCACGGCGCGCTGGTCGACCGTTTCCACGCCGAGCTGCAAAACTTTTCCAAGCAAATCGCCGGCTGCGACAAGCTGGTGCGCATGGCCCATATCAGCCTCAACCAGATCGACGCCCGCATCGCCGAGGCGGCGCGCATCGAGGCCGGCGCCGCGGCCGAGCGCGAGGCGGTGGCGCGCGAGGCCGCGCGCGCCGCCACCGAAGCGGCCGAAGCGGCCGTCACCGGCCTGCTGGGCCAGCTGCACGCCGCCACCCGCGAGGCCGAGCTGGTGTGCCAGGCCGTGCACCGCAGCCGCGGCCAGACCGGCCTGTGGATCGCCGCCTACGTCGTCACCACCCTGTTGATGTGCCTGCTGACGGCCTACACCACCCACAAGCTGCAGCCCGACACGCCGCTGCCGCCCGAGGTGGCCGGCTACGCCGAGCAGGGCCGCCAGCACGAGGCGCTGCTGCACAAGGCCAGCGACAAGGAACGCAAGCTGATCGCAGAGATCCAGGCGCGCCGCGCCAAGCCGGCGAAGTAGGCGCCGGCCCCGCTTGCCGCTCGGTTGCCGGCCGCTCAGTTGCCGCCCAAGCCGTACTTGCGCAGGATGCGCGCCAGCGTGCCGTCGGCGCGCGCCGCCTCCAGCGCCGCCCGCCACTTGCGGCCATCGTCCTCGCTGCAGTCCAGCGAACCGGCCAGCCAGATGTCGCCGCTGCGGAAGGTCGGGCTGAAGTCGAACTCGGCCTCGCGGTGGCCGTCGGCGCCGGCGGCGTTGCGGTGGATGTCCTCGCCGCCGTAGGTGGCGTCGGCGATGCCCTTCTTCACCATGCGCATGCATTCGCGCACGGTCGAGCATTCGGCCACGTCGACAAAATCGAGCTCCTGCAGCACGCGCTTGTGCGGCGAGCCGCGCAGCACCACCAGGCGCTGGCGCCGCAGCGCCGTCAGGTCGCGCACATCGACGCCGCCGCGCAGCGCGACAAACACGAAGTTTTGCTGGTGCAGCTTGACCAGCCAGCGGAACAGCGCCTCGCGCTCGGGCGTGCGGGTGACGGGCAGCACGGCGATGCGGGGCAGCACGCCGGCCATCGCCAGCGCCCGCTGCCACGGATAGAACTCCACCGTCACCGGCGTGCCCAGGCGGCGCGCCAGGTCCTGCACCAGCTCCACCAGCAAGCCCGGACTGGCGCCGCCCTGCGCCACCGCATACGGCGGCAGGTCGGCCGCCACCAGCCGCAGCGGCTCGGCCGGCGCGGCGCCCGCCGCCGGCGGCGCGGCCGGCAGCAGCCAGGCCGGCAACAGCGCCGGCAACAGGGCCAGCAGGCGGCGGCGCCGGCTCATGGCGCCTCGCCGTAGGGCAGGCTGAGCGAGACGCGCGTGCCGCGCTGCGGCGCGCTGTCCAGCGTGACCTGCCCCTTCATCAGGCCGACCACCATGCTGTGCACGCTGGCCAGGCCGAGGCCGGTGCCGGTCTGGCCCAGCTGGGTGGTGTAGAAGGGCTCGAACACCTGCGACAGATGCTCGGGCGCGATGCCGCAACCGTCGTCGATCCAGTCGACGACCACCGCGTCGACGCCGGCGCGCGCCTCGACCACGATGGCGCCGCCGGCGTGGCGGGCGAAGGCGTGCAGCAGGCAGTTGTCCAGCAGGTGCTGGAACACCACCTGGCAAGTGCCCGGATAGCCGTGCAGCCACAGCTGCTCCGGCGTGTTCAGCGTCAGCGTCACGCCGCGCGCCTGCAGGCCGCGGCGCCAGTTGCCGGCGCAAAAGCGCAGGCGGTCGGCCAGGTCGAACAGCATGGCCGGCTCCTCGGTGGTCTGGCCGGACAAGCCCTTGAAGCGCTCGACCAGCTGGCCGATCTGGCGCAGCGCGCGGTCGACCAGCTCGCCGCCCTGGGTGACGCTGTCGAGCAAGCCTTCGAGCTGGCTGCGGCGCAGCGCGCCGGCGTCCAGGCCGCGCCGCAAGTCCTGGGCCTGGGCCGTGATGGCGCTGGCCGCCACCCGGGCGTTGCCCAGCGGCGTGTTCAGCTCGTGCGCCATGCCGACCACCATGCGCGACAGGCCCAGCTGCTTCTCCTGCTGCATCAGCGAGCGCATCGCCTCGCCCAGGTCGGCGGTGCGCTCGCGCACCTGCTGCTCCAGGCGGTCGTGCGCCAGCTGCAGCGCCTCCTCGGTGGCCTGGCGCACGGCGACTTCCTGGCGCAGCGTCGCCAGCGCGTTGTTGAGTTCCTGGTTGCGCTGCACCAGCGAGTTTTCCAGCACCGTGCCGTGCTGCGCCAGCAGGGCGTTCTGGTACAGCAATTGCGGGCGCTCCATCACCGCGCTCAGCGTCTCGCCCAGCGAGGTGGCCAGCTCGCGCTTGTAGCGGCGCTCCATCGCCACCTGGCCGATGGTCGCCTGCAAGGCTTGCTCCAGATAGCCCCAGCGGCGGCCGTAGCGGCGTATCGCCTGCAAGCTGATCTCGCGCAGGCGCGCGCTGGCCAGCGTGTCGCCGGCCAGGCCGGCGTCGTAGGCCAGCAGCGCCTGCCAGGCGGGCGCATGCGCGCCCTCGCCATCGCCCCCGGCGTCCGCGTCGGCGCAGTCCGCCAGCAGCGTGCACAGCGCCAGCCACGGTTCCCAGTAGCCGTCGCGGCCGAACTTGGCGCGCAGCTGCCCCATGTAGTCGCGGCAGTCGGCGGCCCGCTCGCAGGTGGCCGTCACCATGGCCAGGTTCAGCAGCGCCAGGCATTCCTGCGTAGCGAGGCCATGCTCGCGCGCGCGCCGCAGCACCAGCGCGCGCCGCGCCAGGCAATCGCGCCACAGCGCGGCGGCGCCGTCGTCGTCGCCCTCTTCCAGCGCCAGGTAGTAGGCGGCCGAGGCCGCGTAGTCGAGCAGCATCACGTGGATGGGCGGCGCCAGCTCGCCCGGCTGGGCCAACATCTCGCCGCAGAATTGCTGCAGCTCCAGGTGCATCTCCGCGCTCAGCATGACGCGGCAGCGGGCCGCGCGCATCTGCGTGACCAGCCGCGGCAGCGCGCAGCGTTCGTACAGCTCGGCCGCCTTGGCCAGGCTGTCGAGCGCCGCGTGGTGCAGGCGCATGCGCATCTGCACCCAGTGCAGCGCCCGCAGCGCGGCGGCCTGGGCCAGCGGATGTTGTTCGGTTTGCGCCTGCAGCTGCAGGCTCTTGGCGGGCATCAGCAGCTCGTCGGGCGCCAGCGCCACGTCGGCCGCGCGCGCCAGCAGCTGGAACGCTTCCAGCTCCAGCGCCTGCGAGGCGTTGAGCCGGGCCGACGCCAGCTGTTGCAGGACGGAGGAAAAATGCGCCATTTCATGCGCCATCAGGCACTCGCGCAGCGTTTGCAGCTGCTGCTCGGCCTTGGCCGCCTCGCCGGCGGTCACGGCATATGAACGTGTTTCCGATGCAGACATCACCCTGCCCCCGTAGCGAACTCGCGCGTCGGTCCAGTATTACACGAAGTCGCTTTCAGCTGAACAGCCAGCGCATGACTGTTGCAAATAGGTAGCGCGGTGGCGCACTATCGAAATTTTCGACTATACGGCGCAAATTTTTCCGTTTTAATTTTTTGAGCAGGTGGTGGATACTTCATTCCAGCAGCACGAAACACTGAAATTCGCGCACACAACCCCATCGAAATTATTGAACATATAGGAGCTACACATGCCAACCGCCATCGCCCAACCTAGCCGCACCCTGCTGGACCCAAGCAACCACACGCTGATCATGATCGACCACCAGTCGCAGATGGCGTTCGCCACCAAGTCGATCGACCCGGTCCAGCTGCGCAACAACGCCGCGCTGGTGGCCAAGGCCGCCAAGGGTTTCCAGGTGCCGACCATCCTGACCACGGTGGCGGAGAAATCGTTCTCCGGCCCGATCTTCGATGAAATCCAGTCGGTCTTCCCCGGCCAGGCCGCCATCGACCGTACCACCATGAACACCTGGGAAGACCCGCGCATCGCCGAACGCGTCAACGCCATCGGCCGCGGCAAGATCGTGCTGGCCGGCCTGTGGACCTCGGTGTGCATCGTCGGCCCCGCGCTGTCGGCGCTGGACCAGGGCTTCGAGGTCTACGTCATCACCGACGCCAGCGGCGACGTCTCCGACGAAGCCCACGAGCGCGCCGTGGCACGCATGGTGCAGCTGGGCGCCCGCCCGATGACCTCGCTGCAATACCTGCTGGAACTGCAACGCGACTGGGCGCGCGGCGACAGCTACGACGAGACGGTGGCCACCGCCATCGCCCACGGCGGCGGCTACGGCCTCGGCCTGGTGTACGCCAAGACCATGTTCGGCGCCGCCGAAGGGCATTGAGCCGCCGCGGCCTGCCGCCTTACTTGGCGGGCTGGCGCTCGCGCGGCGGCGTGCGTTCGGCCGGCGCCCGGCCCGGCACCAGCACCATGCGGCAGGTGCCGGCCACGGCGTCGCCGCGCGGCGTCTTCATCTGCGCCGCGTCGCCCTCCTTCTTGCCCTTGCAGGCGTCGAAGGCTTCCTGCGGCGGGCCGCGATGTTCCTGCTGCTGGCCGGGCGGGTTGGGGGGCTGCTGCTGCGCGCAGGCGCCGGCGGCGGCCAGCAGCAAGGCAAGGGGGGCGAGGCGTAACATGATGGTCCTTTCGGTAACGGGTGGAGAGCGCCCCATTATCGCCGCCAATTGTGGAGAAAATATAGAGGCCCGGCCTACTTGTCGCGCACCTGGTACTTCTTGACCAGGCCGGACGGGTCGAACAGCACCGAGACCTCGCGGGCGTTGTCGCTGCTGCGCATGACCAGGTTGAGCCACGGCAGCGAGTCGACGATCTTGGGCACGCCGACCTGGTACAGCCACAGCTCGTAGCCATTGTCGAAGCGGGTGACGTGGGCGTCGCCGAGCGCGGCGTTGACGTCGGCGCGCGAGGATTTTCCCACCACCAGCGTCTGCGCCGCTTCGGCCGCCGTCAGCGAGCCGGCCCTGCCGTTGCCGGTGGTCGCGCAGGCCGCCAGCGCCAGCGCGCAGAGCGCGGCCGCGCCATGCCGCAGCAGGGCCGCCGTCACAGCGCACCGCCCGGCGGGTCGTCGTCCATGTAGTCGAACTGCAGCAGCGTGTCATCCAGCCAGCCTTGTTCGTACAGGGGTTTGAACTGCATCATGTAGGCCTTGTCGCGCAAAAAATACCAGTCCTGCAAGTCGGTCAGGATGGGCGCATCCGGCCCGTGCAGCTGGGCCGCCGGCAAGACCACGCGCCGCGCGCCTTGCATGAGGGCGACGCTGAACAGGGGGCGCTCCGTAAAATAGAACATATTGATCGACAGCGTGCGGCACGGGTCGGGCAGCTTGGTGATCAGGACATTGAGCGGCGAGGGCACATAGGCCACCAGGTCCGCCACCATGCCGACCTTACATTCAAGCAGCAGGTCGCCGAGGCGCCGCGTCTTGTCCGGCGTGCCGGGGCTGCGGATCTCGGCCCGCCAGGTCAGGCTGCCGGCCTTGCGGTTGCTCGTCACCATGGCGTCGTCCTGCGCGGCGGCGGCGTCCCTGGGCAGCTCGAACGTCATGTCCGCGTCCAGCGGGATAGCGACCTTGGTGTGCGCGCCGCGCAGTTGCAGGCTCAGGCCCTGCAGGCTGACGCCGGCCCGGCGCGGCAGCACCTTGAAGCGCAGCGTCGCGCCCGGCGCCAGTTGGCGGTTGCTGTCGAACACCTGCATGCCCGCCAGCATCTTGCGATAGGATTTTTCATCGCGGTCGTCGCGCACGCCCTGCACTTCCACGACGGCGGCGGCCTGGCCCTGATCGGGGTCCGGGGCCGCCGCCGCTGCGGCAGCGGGCAGCAGCAGCAGCGCCGCCAGCGCGGCGTAGAAATGGAAGTGGTGCATGGTGGCCCTTCGCGGATACGGAGGCTCGATTGTATGCCGCCCAACCTTCTCGCCAGCTTAAGGGCGCGCCTTGCGGCCGGCGCTCAGCGCGGGTGCGCGGGCAGGTTGGCGAGGCTGCCGTCCCTGGTGGCCAGCCCGATGGCGCGGTCGACCTCCTCCAGGCCGACACGGCCCTTGCGCGACACCGCGCAGCGCGTCGTGAAAGTGGCGACCGAGAGCGGCGGATGGATGGCCAGCGGTTGCCGGCGGATGCGCTGGTAGTAGTCGAGCACCACCTGGGTGATCAGGATGTGCTGCACGCGGCCGTGCGCCAGCTTCTCCATATTGCTTTCCATATTGGGCGCGTTGTCGCGCACGAAGCCCTTGCCCAGCAGCGCATCCATCTCCGGATGAAGGTAGCCCAGGATGGTGCCCACCGGCTGGCCGCTCAGCTCCGCGACCGCGTGCAGCCGGGGCGCGCTGCGCGCCGTGATCAGCACTTCCTCGGTGGTGAAGACGGTCCGGCTCCACAGATAATCACCGGTCATCCACTCCGGCATGTAGGCGCACAGGAGGTCGGCCTCGCCGTTTTGCAGCGCGGCTTCGAGCCGCTTACGCGGCAGCACCACGAAGCGCACCCGGCGCCCCATGTGCCGCGCCAGCGTCTCGCCGATTTCCTTGTGGACGCCATCGACCAGCCGGCCGTTTTCCACCAGCGCCATCGGCATATTGGCCGTGCTGTCCACCATGACGACCAGCTCGGCCGGTCGCGCGGCGGCGGCGGCGCCCAGCAGGCAGGCCATCAACAGGAAGTGTCCGCGCATCGTCATGATGGTTACAGGCTCGGCAGGGCAGAGCATCTATCTTACTACAGGAGAAAATGCGGGCCGGCGTGGCCAGCCCCCTATAATGTTCCTTTACACAATCGGCGCCGACGCCGCACGCATGAAGCCAGATCTCGATAAAACTGTTTTGCCGGTGCACGTCCTGCTTGGCCTCGGGCAGCTCGCCATCCCCGCGTATCAGCGGCCGTACAAGTGGGGGCTGAAAAATATCAGCGAGCTGTTCGCGGACATAGGCAGCCATCTGGACAAGTCCGCCTACAGCCTGGGGACGGTGGTTTTTCATGCGCGCGTGGATGGCGGCGACACTTGGCTCGACATCGTGGACGGCCAGCAACGCACGCTCACCCTGCTGCTGGCGGTCAAGGCCATCATCGCATGCCGCCTCGGAACGCTGAAGCGGCCGGACCTGGTCCGCACGCTGACCGAACTCGGCCCCGCCATCGACGCCTTCATGGCGCGCCAGCGCTTCGCCAGCCGGATCTCCGAGGTCAACCTCAGGCAGAACTACCAGCAGTTGCGGCGCCTGGTCGACCGGCCCGAATTCACCGAGCAGCATATCGACTTCCTGCTGCACCGCTGCGAGCTGGTGTCCTTCGTGCTCGACGACGTCTCCGAGGCGTTCCAGTTCTTCGACTCGCAAAATGCGCGCGGCCGCGACCTCGCGCCCCACGATCTGCTCAAGGCCTATCACCTGCGCGAGTTCGCCGACCACGAGGAGGCGCTCAAGGCCGGCGCCGTGGCCCATTGGGAACGCCTGCAGAGCGAGCATCTGGAAACGCTGTTCGCCAGCTATCTGTATCGCGTGCGTCAATGGGCCGAGGGCAAGCCGGCCCGCTATTTCGGCAAGGAGCAGGTGGATCTCTTCAAGGGCGTCAACCTCGATCGCGTCGGCCACTTCCCCTATGTCGACGCGCTGCGCATCGTGCACCGGTGCGCCGATGAAGCGCGGACGGCGTTTCCGTTTCACCTGGACCAGATGATCATCAACGGCCGGCGCTTTTTCGAAATGGCGGAACATTATCAACGGCAGGTGTCGGCCATCATCGCGGGCGGGCGCAAGGCCGACGGCGGGCAGGCCGTCGTGCTCCTCGACGCCGCGCTGACGCCGCAGGCGGGCCGCATCCTCCGCACGCTCAACAGCTACAAGCGGCGCACGCGGCCCGGCGACCGCTACGTGCGCGCGATGTTCGATTGCGCGCTGATCTTCTATATCGACAAGTTCGGCACGCAGGGCCTGTCGGCCGCGGTGGAAAAGTGCTTTATCTGGGCCTACCGCTGCCGCCTGCGCCAGCAGGTCGTGCAGCTTGCCACCATGGACAACTACGTCCTCAAGCATAACCTCATCCGCGTCATCCACGACGCGCGGCGGCCGGACGATATCCACGCCCTGGCCTGGCCCACGCTCACCATCGCGGACTACAAGAACAACAAGGACAACGCCGGTGACGCAAAAGATGAGCTGGTCCAGCTCTTCAAGGAGATGAAATACTATGAGTGATGCGCGCGTCCGACCGTTCTCCGTGCGGGACTTGCTCCGGCACGAAGCCCGCTATGTGATTCCCATGTACCAGCGCAACTATGCCTGGGAAGAAGGGGAAATCAAGCAATTCGTGCAAGACATATCCGACTACCAGCAGAAGTCGGCAGCGTGCGAGCGCCCGCCCACCTACTACATCGGCACGTTGGTGGTGTTCGCCCGCGACGACGGCCGCCATGAGGTCATCGACGGCCAACAGCGCTTCACCACGCTCTCCCTGCTCGCCAACTGGCTGAAAGCCCATGCGCCATCGGTGCTGGACATGGCCTGGTACGCGCACGTGAACCTCGATTTCGAGAGCCGCCCCATCTCCAGCAAGACCTTCCAGGCGCTGGAGCAAGGGATGCACGCCCACCAGCTGCGGGGCGACGAGTACAACGAGGGCCTGGTCAATGGCTATGAACTGATAGGAAAGGCGCTGCACGAACTCCAGCTGCGCGGTCAGGCACTGGCGGACTTCTGCAACTATCTCTTCGACCACGTGCAGATCAGCCGCATCGCGGTGCCGCACGACACCGACCTGAATCACTTTTTTGAAGTGATGAACAGCCGCGGCGAACAGCTGGAAAAGCACGAAGTGGTCAAAGCGCGCCTGATGGACACGCTCAATGGCATCGCCGATGCAGAGCTGCGCCAGCAGAGCCTGAACGCCATCGCCAAAATCTGGGAAGCCTGCGCCAATATGGGGCGCTACGTGCAATACGGCTTTACGCCGGAAGAACGCCACCGCCTGTTTGGACGCAATGATTGGGGGCGCTTCATGCCTGCCGATTTCGAGCAGTTGGCGACGTCCCTGGATGCGCCCCCGACGCCCAGCGCAAGCGCTTCAACGGCTGGCAGCGAACGCACGCTCAGCGACATCCTGGCGGACCCGGCGCCGGCCGCCGGCCAGGCCGGGAAAGAAGAGCCAGCAGGATCGGAGCGCTTCAATAGCGTCATCAATTTTTCCAACTTCCTGCTGCATGTGCTGCGCGTGGTCAGCCGCGACCCCGGCGCATCGGAAGGGGTGCCGCTGGACGACAAGCAGCTGCTCGACCAGTTCGAGCTGCGCGTGCTGAAACGACAGCATCCCATCGCCGCAGTGCAGGAGTTTGCCTACGCGCTGCTCAAGTGTAAGTACCTGTTCGACCAATTCGTTATCAAGCGCGAGTTCGCCCAGAACGGCGATGGCTGGAGCCTCAAACGCCTGCGCTGGTATTCGGAGACAAGCGTCAGCTACATCAATACTTTCGACGATAGCGAGGGCGGCTACGAGGGGAGCAACCGGCAAATCCTGATGCTGCTGTCGGCCTTCCATGTTTCGGCGCCGACCTTGGTCTACAAGCACTGGCTCAATGGCGCGCTGCGCTATCTCTACGATGCCCATGCGCCGGGTGTAGGCGTCGGCGCCGGGGCCTACCTCGATCATCTGGAGGAGCAGGCCAGGCGGTTTGTCTTCCTGCGCTTTCTGGCGCCGCCGGACAAGGCGGCATCCTATTACGCGATGATCTACGCCGATGGCGGGCGCCCGCTGGCGGTCGACTACGAGCGTGTCGATCGCCAGGCGATCCGGCAGAAGACGCGCTACCGCACCATCGAGAACAACTTTGTGTTCAACTTCCTCGACTACCTTCTTTGGGGCCGGGACAGGGATAGCGACGAGACGGTCCGGCGCTACGAGTTCACCTTCCGCAGCTCGGTCGAGCACTTCTCCCCGCAACATCCGATTGACGGCTACGCCCCGATGGACGATGCGTCGCTGCACGCCTTTGGCAACCTCTGCTTGATTAGCCACAGCAAGAACTCCCGGCTGAGCAATTTCCAGCCGAGGCAGAAGCGGGAGCATTTCGAGGCCAGCCTCAAAAAAAATCACATCGACAGCCTGAAGCTGCTTGCCATGCTCACCCTGATGCAGAAGAATAACTGCTGGGGCGAGAAGGAAGTCATGCAGCATGAAGACGAGATGCTGGATCTATTGATGGCAGAGTGCCGCAATCAACAAACCAGGCCAGTTCAGATCGGCGTGGTATAGATGAAACCACCCCAGAAATGCCTGGTCTCGTTGTTATGCCGAAGATCGCGCGAGCGCCATGACTGCGTCCAGTAAAGCCGGCTTCCCGACTGGTTCCACATGCCCAGTGTCCGGAACAGGAACGTCAGCTCGGCGCCTGCGTTGACCTTGGCCACGACAGGCGCGACTTCGCGATGTGGAATGCGGACCCGATTATCCCCGGCCCATGCGCCTTGCAACAGCTGGTTATAGCCTATCGCGCTCACTTCCACATCGAGCCAGAGAGCGAATCCTTTGCCAGCCTGGGGCCTGTCGTTTGCCGACAGCGCCTTCAGATTCGAAGTCGGGTTGGCAAAAGTCATCAGGTAGACATTGCGCACGTCGGCCGGCTCCAGGCCATAGACGAACGAGGCGCCCGCCATCAAGCGCGTCAGGTACCCGAACTCATAGCCACCCGAGACATTGAATTTGGCATGATCCGACCAGCCCTCGCCGATCGGCACGATGTTCTTCACATGGTAGAGAAAAGTTGGCGCACCGCCGTTGCCGATCTGGTTGTCCCATCCTTGCGGCAAGCGATCAGGGCAGCAGCGTTCGTGGATCTTCGTCTGCACCACCCGGCCTATGCCCAGGCCGAGCATGCCGAAATAGAGTTGCGTTTCACGAATCTGGCCATCCGGCCCGGGCACCCAGTATGACGGGCCGCCATACAGCAGCGAGGCGAACGGGCGGTCGTTAGGGATGGGCGCCTTCGTCGTGATGTTTTGCGGCGTGAACGCGCTTTCCGCAAGCAGCCAGGCGACCGGATCATCGCGGTCGACTGGCCGCGCAACGCCACCCAGAACCCCGTTCAGCTTTTCCAGCGAGTTCAGCCAAAGATTGCTTGACGGTCCTTCGGCCTTCGTCATCCAGCCCAGCGACACCCCCATCGTGTAGCTGCGGTCCGAGGAGACGGGCTGGCCCCACATATCGTTCTCCACGAGCAAAGAAAAGCGTGATGCGGTATCAATCGATTGTGCAAAGACCGGGTACACGGAGGCCTGAAGGACAAGGACGGCTGCAATCGTACGCAACAATTTTAAGCACCACATTTCGCTTCTCCTTTTTATTGTGAACGCGGTGAAGTAAATAGTGCGCCGAAAGAGGGACTTATATTCTCAACAATTGTCACATTGCTTACGCCTTGACGATGCAAGCAACAAAAAACCCCATAACTGCAAAGAGTTATGGGGTTCTGGTGACGTTCCTGCGACAGATGCGTTCTTAGAACGGAATGTCGTCATCCATGTCCGAGAAGTTCGGCGCCGGGCGCGGGGCCGGGCGCGGCGCTGGCGCCGGTGCCGCCATCTGCGGACGCGGAGCCGGCGCCTGGCGCTGCTGCTGTGGCGGGGCGTCGTAGCCGCCGCCGTCGTCCATGCCGGCGTCGCCGCCCATGCCTTGACGGCCGCCCAGCATTTGCATCTGCTCGGCGATGATGTCGGTCGCGTACTTCTCGACGCCATCCTTATCGGTGTACTTGCGGGTCTGCAGGCGGCCTTCGACGTAGACCGACGAACCTTTTTTCAGGTATTGACCAACGATCTCGGCCAGGCGGCCGAAGAAGGAAATACGGTGCCATTCGGTGAGCTCTTTCTGCTCGCCGGTGTTGCGGTCCTTCGATTTGTACGATGTCGCCACAGCAATGTTGGCGATCGCGTCACCGCTAGGCATGTAGCGAATTTCCGGATCGCGACCCAGATTGCCGACGATGATGACTTTGTTGACTGATGCCATGTATGAAACTCCTGAGTAACGGCGGCCGCCTCAAGCGGGCTGTTTATGTGATGCGCAAACAGCGATTATAGTCGAAGGGGCCAGCCGCCCGCCAAAATTTCCATTGCGGCCCTTCAAGAAAATACTGGTATTATATACAGTGCCGCGACGCCCAAGTTCGATCTGGCGCAAGGTCGGCGCATATATTCAAACCCAGCTATAGTAGCGGGTTGACCCGAAAGGCAAAAAATCCATGGAACAGATCCGCATCCGCGGCGCACGCACGCACAACCTCAAAAACATCAACCTCGACCTGCCGCGCAACAAGCTCATCGTGATCACCGGCCTGTCCGGCTCCGGTAAGTCCTCGCTGGCTTTCGATACGCTGTACGCCGAGGGCCAGCGCCGCTATGTGGAATCGCTGTCGGCCTACGCCCGCCAGTTCCTGCAACTGATGGAAAAGCCCGACGTCGACCTGATCGAAGGCCTGTCGCCGGCCATCTCGATCGAGCAGAAGGCCACCTCGCACAATCCGCGTTCGACGGTCGGCACCGTGACCGAGATCCACGACTACCTGCGCCTGTTGTACGCGCGCGTCGGCACGCCCTACTGCATCAACCACCCGGACCACGCCTTGGCCGCGCAGACTGTCTCGCAGATGGTCGACGCCGTGCTGGCCATGCCGGAAGCGACCAAGCTGATGATCCTGGCGCCGGTGGTGGCCAACCGCAAGGGCGAGCATTCCGACCTGTTCGAGCAGATGCAGGCCCAGGGCTTCGTGCGCTTCCGCGTGCAGAGCGGCACCCACGACGCCAAGATCTACGAAGTGGACGACCTGCCCAAGCTGAAGAAAACCGAGAAGCACACCATCGACGTGGTGATCGACCGCGTCAAGGTCAGCGCCGACATCAAGCAGCGCCTGGCCGAAAGCTTCGAGACCGCGCTGCGCCTGGCCGACGGCCGCGCCGTCGCGCTGGAGATGGACAGCGGCACCGAACACGTTTATTCGAGCAAGTTCGCCTGCAACGAGTGCGGCTATTCGCTGCAGGAGCTGGAGCCGCGCCTGTTCTCGTTCAACAACCCGATGGGCGCCTGCCCGGAATGCGACGGCCTCGGCCACATCGAATTCTTCGACCCCAAGCGCATCGTCGCCTTCCCGAATTTGTCGCTGGCCTCCGGCGCGGTCAAGGGCTGGGATCGCCGCAACCAGTTCTACTTCCAGATGCTGTCCAACCTGGCGGCCTACTACGAGTTCGACCTCGACCTGCCGTACGAGCAGCTGCCGAAGACCGCGCAGGAAGTGATCCTGCACGGCTCGGGCAAGACCAACATCCCGTTCACCTACGTCAACGAGCGCGGCCGCACTGTCGTCAAGGAACACGCCTTCGAAGGCGTCGTCACCAACCTGGCGCGCCGCTACCGCGAGACCGATTCGATGGCGGTCAAGGAAGAACTGGCCAAGTTCATCAACGAGAAGCAGTGCCCGTCCTGCCACGGCGCGCGCCTGCGCGTCGAAGCGCGCTTCGTCAAGGTCGGCACCGGCAAGCAGGAGAAGGCCATCTACGAGATCGCCGAGAAGCCCCTGCGCGACACGCTGTCCTTCTTCGAACAGCTCAAGCTCAAGGGCGCGAAGAAAGAGATCGCCGACCGCGTGGTCAAGGAAATCATCTCGCGCCTGCAATTCCTCAACAACGTCGGCCTCGACTACCTGTCGCTGGACCGCAGCGCCGACACGCTGTCCGGCGGCGAGGCGCAGCGCATCCGCCTGGCCTCGCAGATCGGCTCCGGCCTGACCGGCGTGATGTACGTGCTCGATGAACCGTCGATCGGCCTGCACCAGCGCGACAACGACCGCCTGATCGAAACGCTCAAGCACCTGCGCGACATCGGCAACAGCGTGCTGGTGGTCGAGCACGACGAGGACGCGATCCGCACCGCCGACTACATCGTCGACATGGGCAAGGGCGCCGGCGTGCACGGCGGCGACGTCATTGCCCAGGGCACTTTGCAGGACATCCTGAAGAACAAGAACTCGCTGACGGCCCAGTACCTGAAAGGCACGCTGAAGATCGCCGTGCCGAAGAAGCGCCACGTGGCCAACGAAGACAAGCAGCTGGTCATTACCGGCGCCACCGGCAACAACCTGAAGAAGGTCAATCTGCACCTGCCGGTCGGCCTGATGACCTGCGTGACCGGCGTGTCCGGTTCGGGCAAGTCCTCGCTGATCAACGACACGCTGTACCCGGCGCTGTCGCGCCACCTGTACGGCTCGCAGACCGAACCGTCGCCGCACGACAGCATCAGCGGCCTGGAGCACTTCGACAAGGTGATCGCCGTCGACCAGGCGCCGATCGGCCGCACGCCGCGTTCGAATCCGGCCACCTACACCGGCCTGTTCACGCCGATCCGCGACCTGTTCGCCACCGTGCCGACCGCCAAGGAACGCGGCTACAGCGCCGGGCGCTTCTCGTTCAACGTCAAGGGCGGCCGCTGCGAAGCCTGCCAGGGCGACGGCGTGATCAAGGTCGAGATGCACTTCCTGCCGGACGTGTACGTGCCGTGCGACGTCTGCCACGGCAAGCGCTACAACCGCGAAACGCTGGAAGTGCAGTACAAGGGCAAGAACATCACCGAGATCCTCGACATGACCGTCGAAGATGCGCACGAGTTCTTCAAGCCGGTGCCGCTGATCGCGCGCAAGCTGCACACGCTGCTGGACGTGGGCCTGGGCTACATCAAGCTGGGCCAGAGCGCGACCACGCTGTCGGGCGGCGAGGCGCAGCGCGTCAAGCTGTCGCTGGAATTGTCCAAGCGCGACACCGGACGCACCTTGTACATCCTGGACGAGCCGACCACCGGCCTGCACTTCCACGATATCGATTTGCTGCTGAAGGTGATCCACCGCCTGCGCGACCAGGGCAACACGCTGGTCATCATCGAGCACAACCTGGACGTGATCAAGACGGCCGACTGGATCGTCGACCTGGGACCGGAAGGCGGCGCGGGCGGCGGCAAGATCATCGCCGCCGGCACGCCGGAAGACGTGGCGGCCAACCCTGCCAGCGTGACCGGCAAGTACCTGCAGCCTTTGCTGAAGTAAGCCCTAGACCCGCACCCCGGATGCCGGGGTCGGACCCCGCATGGGGTCCGACCCCTTTCGGCCGCAGTGCGGGGTGACGGCCTTTACTGCGCGGCGGTGCGGGTCTGCTTCAGCTTTTCGGCGCCCACCCAGTCCTTGATGTGCGATTCCAGCACATCCATCGGCAGCGCGCCCGCGCCCAGCACCTGGTCGTGGAACTGGCGGATATCGAAGCCGGCGCCCAGTTCCTTGCGGGCGTAATCGCGCAGCTCAAGTATCTTCAGCTGGCCGATCTTGTAGCCCAGCGCCTGGCCCGGCCACACGATGTAGCGGTCGGTCTCGCTCTGCACATCCACTTCCTCGATGCCCGAGTGCGCGTGGAAGAAGTCCACCACCTGCTGGCGGCTCCACTTCTTGGCGTGCAGGCCGGTGTCGACCACCAGGCGGATCGCGCGCAGCATCTCATCCTGCAAGTGGCCGTAGTAGCTGTACGGATCTTTGTAGAAGCCCAGCTCCTCGCCCAGACGCTCCGAATACAAGGCCCAGCCCTCGGCGTAGGCCGTGTAGTTGCCCTGCTGGCGGAAGGTCGGCAAGCCTTCGATCTCCTGCGCGATGGTCAGCTGCATATGGTGGCCCGGCACGCCTTCGTGCAGCGCCGTGGTCTCGATGCCGATGGTTGAGCGCTGGGCGAAATCGCCGGTGTTGACCATCACGCGGCCGGCGCGCTTGCCATCCGGCGAACCCGGCATGTAGGCGGCCGCCGACGCGCCCTTCTCGCGGAATTCCTCGACCGGCTTGATTTCCACCTTACCCTTGGGCAGCACGCCGAACTGCTGCGACAGTTGCGTGTACATCTGGTCCGTATATTTCTGGTACAGGTCGATGATTTCCTGGCGCGATTTCGGATGCAGCTCCGGCTTGGCGGCCACCGCCTTGTTGAAGCTCTTCAGATCCTTGTAGCCCAGCTTTTGCGCCGTCGCCAGCATCTGCGATTCGATGCGCTGGACTTCGGACAGGCCCAGTTGATGGATCTCTTCCGGCGACATCTCGGTGGTGGTCGAGGACTTGGCCTTGTACGAGTAGCGCGCCACGCCGTCCGGCAGCGACCACATGCCGACGTCCTTGCGGCCGTAAGGCGCGTACTTGGTCTTGGTATAGACGGCCAGCTTCTTGTAGGCCGGGATCACGTCCTTCTGCACCGCCGCCAGCACTTCCTTGCTCAGGCGCGCCTTGTCGGCGTCCGAGAACTCTTTCGGGAATTTTTTCAGCGGCTCGGCGAACGGCGAGTCGGCCGGCTTCATCGCGGCCACGTCCTCGCACTGCTTGACGATTTTCGGGATCAGGAACTTCGGCGGCATCAGCTTGTCCTGCACGCCTTTTTCCATCTGCACGCGGGTCTCGTCGAACAGCTTGGGCAGCGCGTGCAGGCGGACGATGTAGTCCTCGTAATCCTTGACCGTGTCGAACGGCAGCGCCGACACCAGCTGCGGCGCGTCGATGTGGATGCCGGAGTTCTGCGCCAATGGCATCTCCCAATCCTTGAAGCGGCCGCCTTCGACGTTCTGGCGCAGCTGGCGCACCATCAGGTCGCGGTTCAGCTGTTCCTGCAGCGGGAAGCCGCTGGTGTCCACCGCTTCGAAGCGCTTGAGGAAGTCGGCGGTGATTTTCAGGTCGCTCTCGATGCCGGCCTGCGAGAAGTCGGACCATTTGTCGTTGTAGCGCTTGTCGCCCAGCAGCGACGCCCATTCCGGGCTGGAACGCATCGTGTATTCCCACTGTTCCTTGATCAGGCTGTTCAACGCTGCGCGGCGGCCGGCCAGGTCGGGCGCGGCGCCGCCGGACTGGGCGTGGGCCGTGCCCAGGATCAGGGAAAACAACAGGGCGCTGGCGACGCCGATACGGGTGGTTGCGGTTGTCATGTTATAGGCCTATCAGGAAAAATGGTGAGCATGCACTGTAGGCCCGCGCCCGCGCAGGCGCGCGCGAATTGCGCTGGAATGTTGAAACAAGGGCATGAAATGCAGATTTCCGCGACAGACGAAATCAGTGCTCCAGCAAGTCCCCGGCGGCGCGGAACACCCGGCTGGGGTTTTCCGCCATCAGCGCATCGAGCGTGTTGAAGCCCCAGGCCACGGCGCCGAAATCGATGCCGGCTTCGGCCGAGACCTTGGCGTCGCGGATCTCGTCGCCGACCAGCAGCGCGTACTCGCGGGCGACGCCGGTGGCGGCCAGCACCTTGCGTATCTTCGGCAGCTTGCCGAACAGCGAGGCGCCGCATTCGAAGTGGCTGAACAGGCCGGCCAGTTCCGGGCCCAGCACGTTGACCACATTGCTGCGCGAGTTGGAGCTGACCACGGCCAGGATCACGCCCCGCGCCTTGAGCGCGCGCAGCACGCCGTCGATGCCGTCGAACAGGCGGATATGGCCGACGCTGCGCCCCATGGCCGAACGCATGAAGGTGGCGATGGCCGGCACCTTCCACAAGGGGATCTCGTGCACCGCCATGATCTGCCGGGCGTCGAGCTGGCGCAGCGCCTGCGTGCGGCTGCGGTCCATGCGCTTGAAACCGTATTTGTCGGCGGCCTGGTCGAACACGTCGACGAACACCGGCAGGGTGTCGGCCAGCGTGCCGTCGAAATCGAAGATGATCAGTTGGCGGTTCAAGCGGTCCTCAGAACAGTACGAAATCCTCGTTGCAGCTGGGGAGCGCACGCAGGACGCACCACAGCGGGCTGCGGTAGGCGAAGTATAGTCCGATCGGTATCAACATCAGCAAGGCGGCCATCATATTCTCCTTTTTCGCACATGTGTGCGAAATTGATTGAAAGAAAACCGCAGACGCGCTGCGGCCGGGTTTATTCCATGTCGTTGAAGCTTTTGTAGGTCGAGATCAGCCGGCTGAAGGCGCGCTGCATATGGCGCCCGGCCTGCTCGTCGCGCAGGAAACGGGTATCGTGCATCAGCCCGACGATCAGGCTGTAGATTTCGTAGACCAGCTGGCCGGCGTCGGTGTCGGGCCGCAGCTGGCCCAGCTCCATCGCCTGCAGGATGGTCTTGCGCAGCGATGCGCGCCAGGCCATCACGCCCTGTTGCAGGCGGTCGCGCAGCGGGCCGGCCTGGTCGTCGAACTCGAACGCGCCGGCGCTGTACAGGCAGGCGTTGTTCAAGCCTTCGTTGCAGGCGCGCCGCGACCAGGCGCTGACCATGGCCATCAGCCGCGGCAAGCCCTTGGGCTGCTGCAGCGCGGGCAGGAAGATGTCGCGCGCGAAGCGGCGGTCGTATTCGTCGAGCACGGCCGCCTGCAGCGTCTCCAGCGAGCCGACGCGGGAAAACACGCCGCTCTTGCTGATGCCGGTGCGCTTGGCCAGCTCGCCCAGCGACAGCTTGCCGATGCCGTCGGCCGCCGCCATGTCCAGCGCGGCGTCGATGATGGCGGCGAAAGTCGCCTCGCTTTTTGCGGTCAGGGTGTCCATGGCCCGAACTTTAGCACACCCGTGCGAAATAGCCAGCCTTATTTTTCCTTCTTGCCGTCCAGCGTGGCGATGGTGGCGGTGCTGGCCGGGCGTTCCCGCTGCAAGCGCCCGGCGACCCGCTCGGCCTGGCCGAAAGTGCGCAGCATGTTTTCGCCGGCCAGTTTCTTCAGGTCGGCGTTGCGCCAGCCACGGCGGATCAGCTCGGCGAACAGCTCGGGATATTTGGACACGGTCTTCCAGCGGGCCGGCCGGCGTGGCGCCGCCGTAGAAATCGCTGGCGATGCCGACGTGGTCGTGGCCGGCTGTCCTGGCCACGTAATCGATATGGTCGGCCACATCCTTGAGGGTGGCCCTGGGCGACGGGCCATGTTCCTTGATGTAGGCCTCTTCTATGCGCTTGAGCTCGGCTTCGCCGGCGATGCCCTTGCTCAGTTTTGCGAGTCCCGCGTCCCAGGCCATGGCGTCGCGGTTGACGAACGGCGGCACGAAAGTCACCATCACCACGCCGCCGTTGGCGGCCATGCGCTTCAGGATGGCGTCCGGCACGTTGCGCGGGTGGGCGACCAGCGCGAAGGCCGAGCTGTGCGAAAAAATCACCGGCGCGGCGCTGGTGTCGAGCACGTCGCGCATGACCTCGGGCGACACGTGGCTGATGTCGACCATCATGCCGAGCCGGTTCATTTCCCGCACCACTTCCTTGCCGAACGGGGTCAGGCCATGGTGGCGCGGTTCGTCCAGCGCGGCGTCGACCCAGTCCAGCGTGACGTTGTGGGTCAGCGTCAGGTAGCGGGCGCCGAGGCTGTAGTAGATGCGCAAGGCGCCCAGCGAATTTTCCAGCACGTGGCCGCCCTCCATGCCCAGCAGCGACGCCACCTTGCCCTGCGCGGCGATGCGGCGCACGTCCGCCACCGACAGCGCCAGCGCCATCGCCTCCGGGTACCTGGCGATCATGCGGCGGGCGATGTCGAACTGTTCCAGCTGAACTTTGGCATAGCCCTCCTTCGTCTCGCCCGGCACGTAGATCGACCAGAACTGCGCGCGCAGCTGGCCTTGCCTGAGCCGCGTCACATCGGTTTCGCCGCTGGTGGTCTTGCGCAGGTCGTAGGCTTCGACATCCGTCGGCGCCTTCGGGTCTTCGCGTATGGTCCACGGCAGGTCGTTGTGGCCGTCCAGCAGGATGGTGGTTTTCAGCAGCGCCCGCGCGTGGACCAGCGCGGCATCGTCGGCGGCAACGGCGGCTGTGGCAAACGGCAGGATCAGAACAAGCAGCAGGGCTGGCAGACGCGACATGAATTATCCGATCGAAAAGGAGGGGGACATCAGCCGGCCGATACTAGCATGCTGGTCCGCCGCGCAAAAAAAAACGGCGCGCATGGGATCACCCACGCGCGCCGCTTTCGGTCTCCTCCGGCCGGCTTATCGCGCCAGGCGCTTCTCCAACTCAGCCTTGACGGCGGTCAGTTCGGTAGGCAGATGGTAGGCCAGCTTGGCGAACAGTTCATCGTGCAGTTTCAGCTCTTCGCGCCAGGCGTCCTTGTCGATCGAGGTGATCGTTTCGAACTCTTCCGGCGAGAACGGGATGCCGTCCCACTTCAGGTCGCCGAAGCGCGGGGTGGTGCCGAAGATGTTCTCGACGCCGCCGGCCGTGCCTTCGATGCGTTCGAGCATCCACTTCAGCACGCGCATATTGTCGCCGAAGCCAGGCCAGACGAAGTGGCCCTGCTCGTCGGTGCGGAACCAGTTGACGCAGTAGATCTTCGGCAGCGTGGCGGCGTTGACCTTGCCCAGCTTCTCGCCCAGGTTCAGCCAGTGCTGGAAGTAGTCGCTCATGTTGTAGCCGATGAAAGGCAGCATCGCGAACGGGTCGCGGCGCACGATGCCCATCTGGCCGGCGGCGGCGGCGGTGGTTTCCGAACCCATGGTCGCGGCCATGTAGACGCCTTCGACCCAGTTGCGCGCTTCAGTGACCAGCGGCACGGTGGTCGAACGGCGGCCGCCGAAGATGAAGGCCGAGATCGGCACGCCGGCCGGATCGTCCCAGGCCGGATCGATCACCGGGTTCTGGGTCGCGGCCACGGTGAAGCGGGCGTTCGGGTGGGCGGCCTTGGTGCCGGAGGCCGGCGTCCAGTCCTTGCCCTGCCAGTCGATCAGGTGCGCAGGCGCTTCCTTGGTCAGGCCTTCCCACCAGATGTCGCCGTCGTCGGTCAGCGCGACGTTGGTGAAGATGGTGTCCGAACCCAGCGAGGCCATGCAGTTCGAGTTGGTGCGGGTATTGGTGCCCGGCGCCACGCCGAAGTAGCCGGCTTCCGGATTGATCGCGTACAGGCGGCCGTCGGCGCCCGGCTTGATCCAGGCGATGTCGTCGCCGATGGTGGTGACTTTCCAGCCGTCGAAGGTGGCCGGCGGGATCAGCATGGCGAAGTTGGTCTTGCCGCAGGCCGAAGGGAAGGCCGCCGCCACGTAGTGCTTCTTGCCTTCCGGCGATTCGACGCCGAGGATCAGCATGTGCTCGGCCAGCCAGCCGGTGCCGCCGTTTTGCGCGTCCTGGTGGCCCATGTTGGAGGCGATGCGCAGCGCGAAGCACTTCTTGCCCAGCAGCGCGTTGCCGCCGTAGCCCGAACCGTAGGACCAGATTTCGCGGGTCTCCGGGAAGTGCACGATGTATTTGGTGGCGTTGCACGGCCAGGCCACGTCCTTCTGGCCGGCGGCCAGCGGCGCGCCGACGGTGTGCACGCACGGCACGAACTCGCCGTCGGTGCCCAGCACGTCGTACACGGCCTTGCCCATGCGGGTCATGATGCGCATGTTGACGGCCACGTATGGCGAGTCCGACAGTTCCACGCCGATGTGGGCGATCGGCGAACCCAGCGGGCCCATCGAGAACGGCACCACGTACATCGTGCGGCCGGCCATGCAGCCGTCGAACAGCGGGTTCAGGGTGGCGCGCATTTCCGACGGCGCCATCCAGTTGTTGGTCGGGCCGGCTTCTTCCTTGGTGTTGGAGCAGATGTAGGTGCGGTCTTCGACGCGCGCGACGTCGGTCGGGTCGGAGCAGGCCAGGTAGGAATTCGGACGCAGTTCCTGGTTCAGCTTTTTCATGGTGCCGGCGGCAACCATTTCGCCGCACAGGCGGTCGTACTCTTCCTGGGAACCGTCGCACCAGTAGATGCGTGCCGGTTTGGTCAGGGCCGCGATTTCCGCTACCCAGTTGATCAACTTTTGCTGCTTGATGTAAGCTGGGACGTTGAGCAGTGCTGCAACGCCACCCATGACGGGTTGATTCATACTACCTCCAATGCTAATTAAAATTCTGCATGCGGCAGGATCGTCGTCAGCTTTTGGCTTGCGCTCAGAGGCCCATTCGAAATGGGTCGGCGGTATCACGGCGGTCTTGCGCGGCCCGGATGCGTGATCGACAGGCCTGTTTTTTGAGGCGATTGTACACCCGTCAATAGCTGTTCCAGTCAAAAATGTAGGAGAATTAGTTGAGTAAAGTAGTAAGCTATTCAGGTTCTTTTGCAAGCCGTTATTTCCCTACGAAATTCCTCATAAAATCGGTTATCTTCCATGAAAATTGCGATTCTCGACGATTATCAGAATGCCACGACCACACTCGCCTGCCTGGATTTATTGCGCGGACACGACGTTAAAGTGTTCAACAATTCGACCCGGGGGCTGGGCCAGCTGGCCATCCGGCTGGCGCCTTTCGAGGCCCTGGTGCTGATACGCGAACGCACCGCGCTGAACCGGGCGCTGCTGTCCAAGCTGCCCAATCTGAAGCTCATTTCGCAGACCGGCAAGCTGGCCGGCCACGTCGACGTCGAGGCCGCGACCGAGCTGGGCATCGCGATCGCCGAGGGCGTCGGTTCGCCGACCGCGCCGGCCGAGCTGACCTGGGCGCTGATCATGGCGGCGGCGCGCAAGATCGTGCCCTACGCGTCCAACCTGAAGGATGGCCTGTGGCAGACCGCGTCCATCCATCCGCAGCTGAACGGGCTGGGCGTGGTGCTCAAGGGGCGTACGCTGGGCATCTGGGGTTACGGCAAGATCGGCCAGCTCATCGCCGGCTACGGCCGCGCCTTCGGCATGCACGTGGTGGTGTGGGGCAGCCAGTCCAGCCGCGACAAGGCGGTGGCCGACGGCCATGCGGCGGCGGCGTCGCGCGCGGCGCTGTTCGAACAGGCCGATGTGCTGAGCCTGCACCTGCGGCTGCATCCGGACACGCGCGGCATCGTCACCGCCGACGACCTGGCGCGCATGAAGCCGGGCGCGCTGTTCGTCAACACCAGCCGCGCCGAGCTGGTGCAGCCGGGCGCGCTGGAACAGGCGCTGCCGCAAGGCCGGCCCGGCTACGCGGCGCTGGATGTGTTCGAATCCGAACCGCTGGCGGCCGACAGCCCGCTGCTGCGCATGCCGACCGTGCTGGCCACGCCGCACCTCGGCTACGTGGAGCAGGACAGTTACGAGCTGTATTTCCGCCATGCGTTCCAGAACATCGTCGATTTCGCCGCCGGCGGCTGCGACCAGATCAACAATCCCGGCTACCTGGCCAACGCCCGCTAGTCGGTTTGCTCGGGGATTTCCGGCAGGCCGGTCAGGTTGATGCGCGGCGCGGGCATGGCGTGCACCTTGCTCCACAAGCCGGCCCAGCCGGGCGGCCAGGCGATGTCCGGCCCCGGGTACGGCGCCAGCGAGGCGCGCACCGGCACCACCGGCACCGGCGGCATGTCGACCAGCGGGCCGCCGTCCGGACGCTGCATGTCCAGGCTGTACATATAGCCCGGCAGCAGGGCCTCGCACACGCCGGCGAACCAGGCGGTGTGGTCTTCGTCGCGCCCCAGCGCCTGCGCCAGCCCCTGCGGGTCGAAGCGCGCCAGCGCGTGGATCAGCTCCTCGGTGCTGGCGCCCGGCGTGTCGCCCCAGCCCATCACCGGATTGACGTTGTAGTCGGCGCCCGAGCCATACCAGCCCTCGCGCCACGAGCGCTGCATCCAGTCGCGCCGGCCGGTGAACAGATGCCAGCGCCAGTGCAGCCCGGACGGCTTGGGCCAGGAATACAGGTAGAGCCGCTCGTAACCGGCCTGGTGCAACGCGCGCACCACCGCCATCAGGCGCGCGTGCGGCATGCGGTCGGGCGGGGCGCGGCGGAACAGGATGGCTTCGCCGTCGGCGAACTGCACCTCGTCGGTGGACAGGTTCAAGTCCAGCGTCCGCGCCTCGCTGCCGAAACGGGCCGAGATCCAGCCGGTCAGCAGATTGACCGACGTGATGACGCCGTAGCCGCGATGGCGGTGGAAAATGACGGTTCCGGGGGCAAGCGCTTTCATGGTATCGAAACGAACAAAGAAACCAGTGTAGCCATAGTATGCCCAAGTTTCCAGCCCGCCGAGCGACTGTTTTCGCGTTCTTGGGCGGCTGCGGTTTGGGTTATGATGCAGATCATTTTAATCTGCCTGAGCTTTCATCATGACCCTGCGCATCCTCGCCACCGGCGGCACCTTCGACAAACACTACAACGAACTGAACGGCACCCTGGGCTTCGCCGACAGCCATCTGCCGGCCGTGCTGGCGCGCTGCCGCCTGACGGTGGACGTGGAGCTGGAGCAGTTGCCGCTGATGGATTCGCTGGACATGGTGGACGCCGACCGCGAGCGCATCCTGGCCGCCTGCCGCGCCGCCGGCGAGAAGGCGATCGTCATCATCCACGGCACCGACACCATGCCGCAGACCGCCGCCGTGCTGGGCCCGGCCGGTTTGGACCAGACCATCGTGCTGACCGGCGCCATGATCCCCTACGACATCGCCAATTCCGACGCGCTGTTCAACCTGGGTTTTGCCGCCGGCGTGGCGCAAACCCTGCCGCCCGGCGTGTACGTGGCCATGAACGGCAAGATTTTCGCGTGGGACAACGTGCAGAAAAATAAAGCGGCCGGCGTGTTCCAGCCGCTGTAACCTCCTTACTTGCGCGGGGGCGCCAGCAAGTCTTTCGCCTCCGGCAAGAGGGTAGTCAGACGCAAGCTGTCCGGTGCGGCCAGCATGCCGGCCCCCTCCTTCAGCGCGCCCGGCATCGTCAGCGACGACGAGCCCGCCGCCTCCGGCTGCCCGGCCGTGTTGAAGGCCGCCAGCGCCTCCACCATGCCGCCCACCTTGATCCGCAACGACGACGGTCCGCCCTGCGCCGCCAGATGCGGCAGCTTGGCCGCCGCCAGCGCCGCCATCTGCGCCGTGCTCAGGCCGGCCGTCTGCGCCGTCGTGAACACCACCGCCTGCGCCGTCGTCAGCGCGCCGATCTGCGCGGTCGACAACACCGCCAGCTGCGCACTGCTCAAGGCCAGCAAATCGCGCGTCTCGATCGCCGCCAGGTCGTCCGAACCCAGCGCCGCCAGCAGCGGCTTGCTCAACGCTCCCACCTGGCTGGACGTCAGCGCCACGATCTGATCGGTGCTCAGCACGTCGAAGCCGGCCAGGTGCGCCGTCGGCAGCGCGCCGATCTGGCGCAGCGTCAGCGCGGCGATCTGCGCCGTGCCGAACGATTGCAATTGTCCCGGCAGCAGCTGGGCGATGGTGGCGGTGGTCAGGCCGATGACCGCCGAGGTGTTCAGCGCCGCCAGCCCGTCGCTGCCCAGGCCGCGCAACTGCGACGCCGCCAGCGCGGCGGCCTGCGCCGCGCTCAGGGCGGCGACCTGGGTGGTCGACCAGGCCGCCAGTTGCGCCGTGTTCAGGCTGGCGATCACCTGCGACGACAGCGCCGCCAGCTGGCCGGTGCCGATGGCCGCCACCTCGTCCGCGGTCAGGGCCAGGTACTGGCGCGAACTGAGCACGCCGAACTGCTGCGCGCTCAGGCCGAGGAATTGCTCGATGCTCAGGCCGGCAAGCGCGGCGGTGGTCAGCGCCGCCACCTGGCGGCCAGACAGCGCGCCGATCTGGCGGGTGCTCAGCGCCGCCAGCGTGGCCGGCGACAGGGCCGCGATCACCGACGTGTTCAACGCCGCCAGGTCGCTCAATTGCAGGTTGGCCACCACGTCGGCCGACAGCGCGGCGAACTGCGTGCTGCTCAGCGCGCCGATCTGCAGGGCGCTCATGGCATTGATCTGGTCGCTGCCCATGGCTTGCAGCTGGTCGGTGCGCAGGCCGCCGATGGCCGCCGGATTGAGCGCGGCGATTTCCGCCGTCAGCATGTGGCCCAGCACGTCGGCGGACAGGGCGGCGATGTGCTGGCTGCCCAGGCCGGAAGCCTGGGTGGTGGTCAGGCCGAGGATCTGGTCGCTGCCCAGCACGGCCAGCTGCGCGGTGCGCAAGCCGTAGATCGCCACCGCGCGCAGGGCGGCGAAGTCCTGCGACTCCAGCGCCGCCACCGCCTCCAGCGACAGCGCGGCGACCTGCGCGCCGTTCAGCGTGGCCGCCTGCAGCGTGGTCAGCGCGATCGCCTGCTCCACCGTCATGCCGGCCAGCGCGGCCGGCTTCAGCTGGGCGATCTGCGTGGTGTTCAGCGTGCCGATCTGGTGCTCCGCCCCGCCCAGCACGGCAAACTGCGCCGAGTTCAGCGCGCCGTACACCAGCGCCGGCAGGGCGGCCAGCGCGGCCGGCGTCAACGCCGCCAGGTTGGCGGTCGACAGGCCGCCGGCCGCCGCCGGGTTGAGCTTGGCGATCTGCGCCGTGCTCAGCGCCTGGAACTGGTCCACGCTCAGCGCGTTCAGGCTGGCCGAGGTCAGCGCCGCGACCTGGCGTGTCGCCAGCGCGGCGATGCGGTCCGGGTCCAGCACCGCCAGCAGGCGGGTCGCCAGGCCGGCGATGGCGTTCGGGCTCAGCGCGGCCAGGTCGGCGGTCTCGATGACGGCAAAGGTATCGTTGCTCAGGGCATTGACCTGGCTGCTGCTCAGCGTCGCCACCTGCGCCGTGCTCAGCGCGGCGAACTGTTCGCCGTTCAGCGCCGCGATCTGGCGCGTCTTCAGCGCGGCCACCGTGGCCGGCTTCAGCGCCGCCAGGTCGCCGGTGTCGAGCTGGGCGATCACCTGCGTCGACAGCGCGCCCACTTGCAGCGCGCTCAGCGCGGCGGCCTGGACGGCGGTCAATTGCGACGCCTGCTCCACCGTCAGGCCGGTCAGCGCGGCGCTGCTCAAGGCCGCCACCTGCGCCGTCGTGAACTGGCCGAAATCGCCGTCGCCGCCGGCGCCCAGGGCCGCCAGCTGGGCCGAGTTCAGCGCCGCCATCACCGCCACCCGCAGCGCCGCCAGGCTGGCGCCGTCCAGCGCCTTGATGTCATCGGTCGACAGCACGCCGAACTGGCGCGCGTTCAGGGCGCCCAGCTGGGCGCTGCTCAGCGCGTGCAGCTGCCCGGCCTGCAGCGCGTTGATCTGCGCCGTGCTCAGGCCGGCGATCACGCCGGTGCCCAGCACGTGCAGGCGATCCGCGTCCAGCGCCTGGATCTGGGCGCTGCCCAGCGCCGTGACCTGGCGGCTCTGCAGCGCATGCAACTGGTCCAGGCTCAGCGCCAGCAGTTGCGCCACGCTCAGCACGCCCATCTGGCGCGAGCTCAGCGCCGCGATGTCGGCCGTTTCGATGGCGCCCAGTTCGGTGGCGCTCAACTGCCTGATCAACGCCGTGCTCAGCGACGCCATCTGTCCGGTGGTGAAGGCCGCCAGCTGCGCGGCGCTGAACATGTCCTCCCCGTCGCGGCGCGCCCACGGCAGCGCCGCCACCTGGCCGGGCTTGAGCGCGGCGATCTGCCCGGCGCCCAGGCCGT
This sequence comes from Duganella sp. HH101, assembly GCF_001758795.1. Classification (NCBI taxonomy): domain Bacteria; kingdom Pseudomonadati; phylum Pseudomonadota; class Betaproteobacteria; order Burkholderiales; family Oxalobacteraceae; genus Duganella; species Duganella sp. HH101. The sequence continues at coordinate 28,130 of NZ_LRON01000003.1, forward strand.
GCACCTGCTCCGGCAGCAGATTGCCGATCACCATCGGAGCCAGCCGGCTGATCTGCGCCGTGCGCAGCGCCGCCAGCGCTTCCGGCGCCAGCCCGCGTATGCCGTTCGGGCTCAGCATGGCCGCCTGGCCCGGCGTCATCGCCGCCAGCTGTTCCGGCGACAGCGCCGCCATGAAGCCGGTCGACTTCGATACCAGGTTCAGCGAGTACGTTTGCAGGGCTGCGAAGTCCTGCGTTTCCAGCGCGGCGATGCTGGCGGCCGGCAGCGCCGACAGCTGCGCGCCGGTCAAGGCTTGGGCCTGGGCGGTGGTCATCGCCGCGATGTATTCGATCCCCAGGCGGGCGATGTCGGCCGTGGTCAGTCTCGTGATCAAACGCGTGCCGCCGGCGGCAAACTGCGCCGGGGTCAGGCTGCTGTCGAAGGTCATGGTATTTCCTTTTTGATGAAGTGGTGACGCAGATGAGTTGAGGGGAAAGGAAATATTAAGCAAATGCTATCGCGCACCAGCAAAAAAAGCCCGCAAGCTGCGGGCTTTCCTGGCGCGCTGGCCGGGGCTATTTGGGCACCGCCAGCATGCCGTGGCTGCCGGACGCCTGCAGCGCCTTCAGGCGCAGCGTGTCGCCGTCGGCCTGGCCGGCGGCGGCCTGCCGGCCCAGGTCGTGGAACTGCTGCAGCACATCGGCCATGCGCGCGGCGCTGGCCGCCAGCGGACCGGCCGGCGGCTGGCCGCCGAGGTCCGGGACGCGGTCCTGGCCGGTGCGCGGCGCCGGCTGCGCCGCCGCGTCGAACGACGACAGCGCTTGCGCCATGCCGCTGACCTGGGCGCTCAAGCCCTGCTGGAACCAGACATCGGCCGCCGCGTGCTGCCGGCCGTCGGTGCTGGTATAGCTGGACGTCAGGCCGATCAGGTTGCCGTGATCCATGGCGCCCGCCTGCTGCACATCCAGGTTCAGGCTGGCGATGCGCAGCTCGGCCAGCGTCTTGAGCTCGCCGGCCTGGCTGACGCCGTCGGCATTCGCATCGACCCACACGCGCAGGTCGCCATAGCCGGCGTCGAGCGCGCTGACCATGCCGTCGTGGTTGCGGTCGAGTTCCGCCAGCGCCTGGTAGCCGTTGTCGGCGGTGCCGCCGCCGGCCAGCCTGGTGGCCGAGCCGAACAGTTCGCTGCCGTCGTTGATGACGCCGTCGTGGTTGCGGTCCAGCGCCAGCAAGCCGTCGCCCGGTCCCACCCAACCGGTGGCGCGCTGCCGCCCGCTGGCCGCCAGGTCGAAGCGCACGCCGGCCTCCAGCCCCAGCGTGCGGACGCCGTTGTCGTCGAGGTCCAGTACCAGCGGCGTGGGGAAAGTCATGACAGCGATCTGGGCAGCGCTGAAGGCGTGCTGCTGGGCGTCGCTCATCCCGTTGTACTGCTCCCACGACATCGCATGCGTCTGCGGCAGGGGCAGCGCCGCCAGCTGGGCCGGCAGCAATAACTGCATCCGCTCCGGCGTCATCGAAACGATCTGGCGCGTGCTCAGGCCGGGGATGTCGCGGGTCTCGATGGCGGTCAGGTTGGCCGCCGTCAGGCTGGCCAGCAGCGCCGTGCTCAGCGCCCCCACCTGGGCCGACGACAGCGCCGCGATCTGCGCCGTCGTGAACTGGTCGACGCCGGTATCGCTCGGCCGCAAGGCCGCCACCTGCGCCAGCGTCAGGGCGGCGACCTGGCCGGTGCCCAGCGCATGCACCTGGTCGTCCAGCAGCGCGCGGATGGTGGCCGTGGACAGCGCGGCGATATCGGCCGCTTCCAGCAGACCGAACAGCGGGGCCTGGATCTGCACCACCGCCGCCGAGTTCAGCGCGGCAAACTGCGCCGTCGTCAGGGCGCGCAGCTGGGCCGAGTTCATCGCCGCCAGCAGATTGCCTTCGCGCGCGGCGGCGTTCAGCAGCAGCGGATTGATCGCGGCCACATCGGCCGTGCTCAGCGCCGCCACCTGGCTGGCGCCGAGGATGCTCAACTGATTGCTGCTGAACGCGGCCATCTGGCCGGTGCTCAGCGCCGCCAGCTGGCCGGCCGTCAAGGCCAGCACCTGCTGGGTCTTGAGGCCGGCGATGGCCGAGGTTTTCAGGACCGCCACGTCCGCCGTTGCCAGCGCCGCCACCACCGTCAGCTGCAGCGCGCCCAGCTGGGCGCTGCTCAGCGTTGCGGCCTGGGCCGTGGTCAGCGCCGCCGCCTGCGCCGCGCTCAATCCCTGCAGCGCGCCGGTGCGCAAGGCGGCGATCTGCGCCGTGGTCAGCACCGAGATCAGCTGCGCCGGGCTGCCCTGCGGGTCGGCGCCGAGCGCCGCCATTTGATCCGACGTCAGGCCGGCCAGCGCCGCCGTGCTCAGCGCCGTGAGGTTGGCGGTGCGGATGGCGGCGATATCATCCACCGACAGGCGCGCCAGTTGCCGCGAAGTCAGCGCGTGGATCTGCAGCGAGCTCAAGCCGTTAATCTGTTGCGTCAGCAGGCCGTCGATCTGGGCGCTGCGCAGCGACGCCACCTGGGCCGACGTCAGGCCGGCCAGCTGCGACACCGTCAGGGCGCGGATATCGTCGCCCGACAGGCCGCCCAGCGCATTGGTGCTCAGCGCGCCGAGGTCGGCGCTCTGCAGGCCGGCCAGCGCCGCATCGCTGAGCGCCGCCACCTGGGCGCTGTTCAGTGCAGCGGCCTGGGCCGTGGTCAGCGCGGCCAGCTGGCTGCCGTCCAACACCGCGACCTGGGCCGTCTTGAGACCGGCGATGGCGGCCGTGCGCAGCGCCGCCACATCCGCCGTCGCCAGGCCGGCCAGCAGCGCCGGCGACAACACGCCCAGTTGTGCGCTGTTCAGCGCGCCCGCCTGCTGGGTGGTCAGCGCCATCACCTGCGAGGACGACAAGTTCTGCAGGGCGCCGGTGCCCAGCGCCGCGATCTGGGCCGTGGTCAGCGCGGCAAAGCGCGCCGAGAAGCCGAAGCCGTCCATGCCCAGCCAGGGCAGCTGATCCGAGCTCAGGCTGGCAATCGCCGCCGTGCTGAAGGCGCTGACGCGGGCGCCATCGAAGGCGCCGAAGTCCGAGCCCGACAGGCCCGCCATCTGGCGCGAACCGAAGGCGCCAATCTGCGCCAACGTCAGGCCGCCCAGCTGGTCGCTGCCGAGGGCGGCGATCTGCTGGCTCAGCAGGGCCGCCATCTGGCGCGTGCTCAGGCTGTTGAGCTGGACCTGGGTCAGATGGGACAGCAGGGTTGCGTCGAGCCCGGCAATCGCTTGCGGACTCAGGGCGGCCAGGTTGGCGGTGCTCAGGCCGACCACGGTCTGGCCGCTGAGGGCGGCGATCTGGCGGCTGCTCAACGCGGCAAACTGGGCCGTCGTCAACGCGGCGAACTGGGCGCTGGTCAGCGCGGCGATCTGGTCGCTGCCCAGGCCGGCGATGGCGGCGGTCTTCAGCGCGGCCAGGTCGGCCGTTTCGATGGCGGCGATATGCTGGGTCGACAGCGCGGCCACCTGCTGGCTGGACAATACGGCAGCCTGCATGGTGCTCAGCGCGGCCACCTGGCGCGTGCTCAGGCCGGCCAGCGCGGCGCTGCGCAGCGCGGCGACCTGGGCCGTCGTCAACACATCGATATGGCTGGCGCCGGCCGCATCGTTGCCCAGCGCGGCCAGCTGGTCGGAGCTGAGCACGGCGATCGCGGCGGTGCGCAGCGCGGCCAGGTCTTCCCCTTCCAGCGCGGCGATCTGGGCGCTGCTGAACGCCGCCAGCTGGCGGCTGCCCAGCGCGGCGGCCTGGGCGGTGGTGAGCGCGATCACTTGCGGACGGGTCAGGCCCTGCAGGGCGTCGGTGCTCAGCGCGGCGATCTGCGCGGTGCGCAGCGAGGCGAACTGGGCGCTGGCGACGCCGCCGCCGAGGGCGGCCAGCTGGGCCGACGTCAGCGCGGCGATGACGGCCGTGCTCAAGCCCGGCAAGCCGCGGCTGTCGAGCGCGGCCAGGTCATTGGTCGACAGGCCGGCGATCTGTTTGGAACCGAGCGCGGCCAGCTGCGCAGAACCGAAGGCGACCAGTTGCTGGGTGCTCAGCGCGGCGAGCTGGTCGCTGCTCAAGGCCGCCACCTGCTGCGATTTCAGGGCCGCCAGTTGCGACGGCGTCAGCTGCGCGATCACGCGCGTGCTCAGGCCGGCGATCGCGGCCGTGGTCAGCGCCGACAGATTCGCGGTCGACAAGCCGGCCAGCGTATCGCTCGACAGCGCGCCCAGCTGCTGGCTGCTGAGGGCGGCCAATTGCTGGGTGGTCAGCGCGGTCAGCTGCGCGGCGGTCAGCGCCCGCATCTGGTCGGTCGACAGGCCGGTCAGCGCGGCCGTGCGCAGCGCCGTCACGTCGGCGCCTTCGAACACGGCGATATCGGCGGTGCCGAGCGCGGCGATCTGCGCGCTGTTCAGCGCGGCCGCCTGGGCGGTGCTGAGCGCGACGATCTGGCGCGTGCTCAGGCCGCTGAAGGCGGCGGCGCGCAGCGCGGCGATCTGCTGCGTGGACAACAGGTCGATATGGCTGGCGCCGGCGGCGTCATTGGCCAGCTGCGCCAGCTGGGCGGCGCTCAGCGCGGCCAGCGCGGCGGTTTTCAGGCCGGCCACGGCGGCCGCGTCGAGCGCGTCGATGGCGGACGGCGACAGCGCCACGATCTGGCGCGAGCCGAAGGCGCCCAGCTGCGCCGAACCCAGCGCGGCCAACTGCTGCGCGCTCAGGCCGGTCAACTGGTCGGTGCTCAGCGTGGCGATCTGGCGCGTGCTCAGCGCCGCCACCTGCGCGCTGCTCAGGCCGGCCAGCACGCCGACCGGCATGGCGGCGATTACCGCCGTGCTCAGCGCGCCGATGTCGTTGGTCTGCAGGCCGGCGATGGCCGACGATTGCAGCGCCAGGATCTGGCTGCTGTTCAGCGCGGCGACCTGGGCGCTGGTGAGCGCCGTCACCTGGTCGCTATTGAGCGCGGCCACTTGCTGGGCGCTCAAGCCGGTCAAGGCCTGGGTCTTGAGCGCGGCCAGGTCGGCCGTTTCCAGCGCGGCGATATCGGCGGTGGACAGCGCGGCCAGCTGGCTGCTGCTCAGCACGGCCGCCTGCGCGGTGGTCAGCGCCGCCGTCTGGCTGCTGGTCAAGCCGGCCAGGCTGGCCGGGCGCAGCGCGGCGATCTGCGCCGTGCCCAGGCTGCCGAAGGCGCTGCCGGCCGCATCGTTGGCCAGCGCGGCTAGCTGGTCGGCGCGCAGCGCGGCCAGCGCCGACGTGCTCAGCGAGCGCAGCGTGGCGGAGTTGAGCACGGCGATGTCGACGCTCGACAGGCCGGCGATGTTGCGCGAGCTCAGGCCCAGCACCTGTTGCGCGGCCAGGCCGGCGACCTGCACCGTGCGCAGCGCCGCCAACTGGTCGCTCGACAGCGCGGCGAATTGTTGCGAAGTCAGGCTGGACAATTGCAGCACGCTGAGGTTGGCGACCGCGGCCGGGCTCAGCGCGGCGATATAGGCGGTGCCGAAGGCGGCCATATTGGCGCTGGAGAAGCCGGCGATGGTGTCGGACGACAGCGCGCCCAGCTGGGCGGCGTTCATGGCCAGGAATTGGCCCATCGTCAGCGCGGCCAGCTGGCTGCTCGACAGCGCGGCCACCTGGGCCGAGCTGAGGCCGGGGATGGCGGCGGTGCGGATCGCGGCCAGGTCCAGCGGCTCCATGGCGGCGATGGCCTGCGTGCTCAGCGCGCGCAACTGGCTGCTGTTCAGGGCGGCGACCTGGCCGGCGGTCAGCGCCACCGCCTCGGCGGTGCTCAGGCCGGTCAGCGCTGCGCTGCGCAGCGCGGCGATCTGCGCGGTGGTCAGCAGCTGCACCATGCCGTTGCCGCCGTCGGCGGCGCCCAGCACGGCCAGCTGGTCGGAATTGAGCGCGGCAACCGCGGCCGTGCGCAGCGACGACAGCGTGGCCGACGCCAGGCCGGCGATGTCCTCGGTGGTCAGGCTGCCCACTTGGAGCGAGCTCAACGCGGCGACCTGGGCCGACGTGAGGCTGTGGATTTGCGTGCTGCTGAGCGCGTTCAACTGGGCGGTGCTCAGCGCGGCGATCTGGCGCGTGCCCAGGCCGGCCAGCTGGGCCGTGGTCAGGCCGGCCAGGCTGGCGGTGTCGAGCGAGGCGATCGCGCCGGCGCCCAGCACGGCGAAGTCGGCGAATTCCAGGCCGGCCAGGCCGTCGCTGGTGAGGGCGTCGAACTGGCGGCTGCTCAGCGCGGCGATCTGCGACGTCGTCATGGCGCGCACCTGCGCGCTGCTCAGCACGGCGACCTGCTGCGTGCTCAGCGCCGCGATGGCGGCCGTTTTCAGGGCCGGCACGTCGTCCGTCATCAGCCAGGAGATTTGCTCCGTGGACAAGCTGCTCAGCTGCGCGGCGCTCAGCGCGGCGGCCTGCGCGGTGGTCAGCGCCTGCAACTGCCCGCTGCCCAGCCCGGCCAGGGCCGCAGTGCGCAGGACAGCGATCTGCGCCGTGGTCAGCGCCGCGATATCGCCGCCGGAAGGCCCGGAGATCGCGGCCAGCTGCGCCGACGACAGCGTGGCGATCACTGCCGTGCTCAGCGCCCGGCTGTGGAGGGGATAGGCGAACAGCGCGCCCACGTCGTCGGTCGACAGCGCGGCGAACTGGGCCGTCGAGAGGACGCCCAGTTGCGCAGTCGTCAGGCTGACGACCTGGCCGGTGGACAGCGCCGCGATCTGGGCCGTGGTCAGGCCGGCGAACTGGCGGGTGCTCAAGCCGCCGAGCTGCAGCGTCGTCAACGAGGCGATCACGGCCGGGCTCAGCCCCGCGATGGTGGCCGCATTCATGGCCAGCAGGTCGGCCGCCGGCAAGGCGGCGATGGCGGCGCTCGACAGCGCGCCGATCTGGCGGCTGCTCAGCGCGGCGAACTGGGCGGTGGTCAATGCGCCCAACTGTGCGGTATCCAGCGCCGCCATCTGCTGCGTCGTCAGGCCGGCGACGGCCGCGGTCTTGAGCGCCTTCACATCGGCCGTGCCCAGCGCCGCGATCAGCGCCGTCGACAGGCTGGCCAGCTGCGCGCTGCTCAGCGCGGCGGCCTGCGCGGTCGACAAATGGGCCAGCTGCGCCGTGTTCATGCCCGCCAGCGTGGCGGTGCGCAGCGCGGCGATCTGCGCCGTGCCCAGGTCGGAAAACACCTGGTCGGTATTCTGGATGGAGCCGGTGCCCAGCTCGGCGAACTGGTCCGACGACAGCGCCGCCATGAACGCGGTGCTCAGGCCGGCCAGCGCGGCATAACTGAGATCGGCGATATCCTGCGCCGACAAGCCCGCCACCTGGCGCGAGCCGAAGCCGGCGATGCGGGCCGCGCTCAGCGAGTGAATCTGTTCGGAAGTCAGCGCCACCACCTGGTTGCTGCTCAACGCGCCCAGCTGGCCCGAGCCGAAGCCCGCCAACTGCGCGGTGCTCAGCGCAGACAACAGGCCGGTGCCCAGCGCCGGCAGCGCGTTCAGGCTCAGCGCGGCCAGGTCGCGGCTCTCCAGCCCGGCGATGCCGGCGGTCGACAGCGCGCCCAGCTGGGCGCTGCTCAAGGCGGCGAAATCGGCGGTGCTGAAAGCGGTCAACTGGGCCTGGCCGAGCGCGGCCACCTGGCGCGTCGACAACGCGGCGATGGCGGCGGTTTTCAGGGCGGCGATATCGGCCGTTTCCATCGCCGCGATGGCGTCGGTGGAGAGGGCGTTCAACTGCGCGCCGCTCAATGCGGCGGCCTGGGCCGTGCTCAGCGCCACCACCTGGCCGGCGCTCAGCGCGGCCAGCTGCGCCGTGGCCAGCGCGCTGATGCCGCGCGTGCCGAGGGCGGCGATGCCGTTCGTGCCGATCGCCAGGATCTCATCGGCCGAGAAGGTCGCCAGCTGGCGCGTGCTCAAGGCGCTCAATTGCCCCGTGCCCATCAGGGCCACCTGGTCGGACGACAGGCTGGCGATATTGGCGGTGCTCAAGGCGAGCAGATCGGCCGTTTCAAACGCGGCGATGGCTTGGCTGCTGAGACTGGTGAAGGCTTTGGTGCCCAATGCGGCGGCCTGGGCGGTGGTCAGCGCGGCGATCTGGGCGCTGTTCAGCGCGCCCATGAAGCCCGACGGCAGCGCGCCGACGGCGTTCAGCACGGTCGCCTTGATCGCGGCCAGGTCTTGCGTGGTCAGCACCGCGACATTGCTGGCGGCCAGGTAGGCCAGCTGCTGGCTGGTCATGACGGCCAGGTGATCGGTGCGCAGGGCGGGAACTTGGAGCGAACTCAACGCCGCGATATCTTCGCTGGTCCAGCTCAATACATCCTGCGTGGTGAGGATGGTGGCGATCTGGTCAGTGGAAAGAATCGGGACGAAGGTGCTCATGACGAGTTCCTAATTTGATAACATCTTTCACTATAGCAGAAATCGCGCTAATTTCTACAGAGCAACGAAACTATTTTCCCTGGTTTTTATCAAAAATTACATGAAAAAAGCCGCAAAATCAAAGACTTTGCGGCATCTTTAACCAACAGGCAACGGCTTTGTTGCAGTCCGATCAAGCCTTCGCTTCGCCGCCCAGGGCCTCGACCACATCGGTCATCAGCTTGGCCAGTTCGCCGGTCATCAGCATGAAGTCGCCGTCGAAACGCTCGTCGTCGTTCTTGGTGCTCGATTCCTTTTCAGCGATGACGTCCAGCGGCTTGATGCCCTTGATCGCCAGCGACTCGGTCAGCACGAAGGAAATCTTGCTGTCCCAGGTCATCGCCAGGCGGGTGCACTGCTTGCCGGCCGCGATGTGGCGGCGCACTTCGTCCGCTTCCAGCGTGTGGCGCACGTAGCGTACCGCCGCCTTGCTCTCGCCGGTGGCGCGCAGTTCGGTGTCCATGTCGACCGTGAAGCCGGCCGGCGCATCGTCGGCCTGCAGCCATTCGGTCATCACGCCCACCGGCGAGCGCTGCACGCGCAGGCTTTCCAGCGGCAGCTTGTCGACCGCCTTGAGCAGCAGCTTGATCACTTCGTCGGCCTTGGCCGGGCTGGCGGCGTCGACCACCAGCCAGCCGTTGACCGGATCGATCCAGGTCCAGACATTGCTGCGGATCGAGAAGGCGCGCGGCAGCAGCTCGTCGGCGACGCGCTCCTTCAGCTCCTTCATCGCCTTCTTGCCGGGGGCGAAGCCTTGCGCCTCTTCCATTTCGGCGGCGCGGGCCTTGGCGACCTGGTTGATGACGGTGTTCGGCAACAGCTTTTTCTCGGTGCCCAGCAGGATCAGCATTTGCTTGTTGACCACGTGCACCAGGCCGCCGTTCGGGCGCGGCGTGTCCCAACCCTGGCGCAGCAGCTCATTGCTGCTAGCCGGGACGAAGGCGTGAGGGGCCAGCGCTGCTTCCAGTTGTTCGGGGGTGAAGGCCCAAGGGGCCGGCAGACGGTAAATCTGTAGATTCTTGAACCACATGTGTTGAGCCTTGTTTCAGTAATGCCAGGGGAGCGCCATTTTACACGGTGATGGCGGCGCCGGACCGAATCTGTTGCTGACCTAGGCGAACAATTCGCCCTGCCTCGGCAAGCTGACCTGCTGTCCCGAGCCGGGCGGCTCCAGCGTGCTGGCGCGCACGCCCAGCAGGCGCAGCCGGCGTTGCAGCGGCACCCGCTTGAGGCACTCGCGCGCCGCGTGCAGGATGCCGGTGGTGTCGGCCACCGGCTGCGGCAGCGTGACGTTGCGGCTGACGATCTGGAAATCGTCATAGCGCAGCTTGATGCTGATGGTGCGGCTGACGTAGCCCTTGCGTTTGAGATCGTCCGCCAGCCGCGCGCACAGCTGGGTCAGGATGCCGGACAGCGTGTCGCGGTCCTGGCGCGCATGCAGGTCGCGCTCGAAAGTGGTTTCGCGGCTGATCGACTTGCTCTCGGAACTGGTGGAGATGTCGCGATGGTCGATGCCGTGCGCGGCCTCGGCCAGCCAGGCCGAATAGTGCGCGCCGAAATGGTCCTGCAACAGGCCGGCATCGGCCGCCGCCAGCTGGCCTATGGTCTCGATGCCCAGCGCCGCCAGCTTCTCGGTGGCCTTGGGGCCGATGCCGTTGATCTTGCGCACGCCCAGCGGCCAGATGCGCGCCGGGATATCGTCGTAGCCGAGGATGGTCAGGCCGTCGGGTTTTTCCAGGTCCGAGCTGATCTTCGACAGCAGCTTGTTGGGCGTGACGCCGATCGAGCACGACAAGCCGGTGGCGTCGCGCACGGCCTGCTTGATGCGCTGCGCCAGCTCGCGCGTCTCGCCTTCGACATGGGTCAGGTCGATATAGATTTCATCGATGCCGCGGTCCTCGAAATCCGGCGCGATGGCGGCCACGGCGTTCTTGAACAGCCGCGAATAATGGCGGTAGGAGTCGAAATTGACCGGCAGCAGGATGGCATCCGGCGCCAGCTTGGCCGCCTTCATCATGCCCATGGCCGAGCCCACGCCGAGCGCGCGCGCCTCGTAGGTGGCGGTGGTGATGACGCCCCGGCCGACATAGTCGCGCAGCCGCGAGAACGTGTGGCTGCCGTCCGCCTGCACCACCGGCTGGGCGTCGCGGCCGCCGCCTATGACCACCGGCAGGCCGCGCAATTCCGGGTAGCGCAGCAGCTCGACGGACGCATAAAACGCGTCCATGTCGAGGTGGGCGATGCGGCGCAGGTCTTCAGCCATGGTGCGGAAACGATTACTGTGAATACATACAGTATCTACGGAAACCCGGCTGTGTGCAAGCATGCACTTTTCCGCGTGACCAAGTGTTACACTGAGACAACTACACCGACACCGCATCGCCGACATGTCCGAAAGACTGAGTACCGTTGTGCTGGCCATCCTGCTGCTGGCCGCGCCTGCGGCCCGGGCGGCGGCCGCGCCGTGCGCGCCGGCGCGGGCCGGCCTCAGCGACCTGGGCTACTCGGCCTACCGCGAAGGCGGCGTCATCCACGGCAGCACGGTCGACGTGCTGGCAGAGATGCACCGGCGCAGCGGCTGCGCCTTCCAGCTGGCGTGGTACCCGCACGGCCGGCTGTACGCGCAGTTCTTCAACGGCAGCCTGGACCTCACCGGCGCCTCGCTGCGCACGCCCGAGCGCGACCGCCACGGCCTGTGGCTGCCCTACACCTACACCCACTTCGAACTGCTGCTGCTCAACAAAGACGCCGGCAAGTTCCGCAGCCTGGCCGATTTCGTCGACCGCAGCAAGGCGCGCCTGAACGTCACGCGCGGCATTTCCTATTCGGCCGCGACGATGGTGCAAATGGAGCGCCTGCAAAAGCTGGGACGGCTGGAATACGTCAACGACTACGGCGTGGTGTTCCGCAAGATCCTGGCCGGGCGGGCCGAAGGCACGCTGGCGCCGCCCGCCATCCATGTGCTGCACCAGCGCCAGTTCCACATGCTGGGCAAGATGACCGGCACGCCGTTCGCCGAATCGCCGCGCGCGATGGTGGGCATGTATGTGTCCAGGCAGGTGCCGGCGGCGGCGCGTCAGCGCTACATCGACGCGCTGCGCGCCATCGTCGGCGACGGCACGGTGCAGAAAATCTACGAGCGCTACCTGGGCGAAGAGATCACCCGCCGCATCTTCAGCGGCGGCGTGCGCGAAATCCTGGACGCGATGCCGGCAAGCTAGCCATGGCGGGCGCGGAACCATGCCGCGCTGGCCTCGTCGGCCGGGAAAAATGATTCGATCCGCAATTCGTGCACGGTCACATCATGCGGCGTGCCCAGCGTGGCGATGGTGGTGAACAGGTTCAGTTCGACGCCGTCCTTGCACAGCGTCACCGGCAGGAAGGGCAAGGCGCGGCGGTCCAGGTTGGGCGCAAGATGGCCCGCGCCCCGCATGCCGGCGACGCCGGGCAGCGCCAGCAATTCGCCCAGCAGCACGGTGGCCGCGCTGCCGGGGCCGTCGCTCATCGCTTCGCGCTGTATCCAGTGCAGCAGGTCGGCGCCGACTGCTTCCCAGTTGTGCAGGTACTGGCGCACGCCATGCGGGTCCAGCATCAGCTTGAGCACGTTGACCGAGCCGTCGGCGGGCAGGACCGCGTCGTCGGGCAAGCCCAGCAGCCAGCGCATCATGCCGGCCGCCGGCGCGTTGGCCATCGCCAGGTTCCACAGGCGGTCCACCACCAGCGCCGGATAGGGCGCCTGCTGCGCCAGCATGAAGTCCAGCGCCTGGCGCACCGCGCCCAGCTCGGGATCGGACAGCTTGCGCTCCTGGTAGGCCGGCGCGAAACCGGCCGACAGCAGCATCACATTGCGTTGCCGCAGCGGGATCTCCAGCACCATGCCCAGCTTCAGTATCAAGTCCTTGCTCGGCTGCGAGCGGCCGCTTTCCAGGAAGCTGATGTGGCGCTGCGAAATCTCGCTCTCGGTCGACAGGCGCAGCTGGCTGTAGCCGCGCTTGCCGCGCCAGTACTTCAGCGCGGCGGCGAAGTCGCTGAAGTAGTCGGCCGCGCCGCTCATGGGCCTTCCGCCAGGCCGGCGCCATCGTTGGTTGTGCTGGATGCAGGCATGATGATCTCCTTGAACGGCCATGATAGCCCGACTGCAATCACGGCGCGTTCAGGAAGCCGGTGACGCGGGTCAGGCGGCCGTCGGCGCCGAGTTCGGCGACATCGGTGCCGTGCGCCACCGGCGCGCTGCCGGGCACGGCCAGCGTCCACGAAAAGCGCACCACGTCGTTGTGGCCGTCCGGCGTGCCGTCCAGTTCGAAACGGTAGCCGGGGAACTGGCCTTGGGCGCCGGCGATCATGGCGTCGATGCCGTCGTGGCCGGCGCCGCGCATCATCGGATCGAGGTAGCTGGCGTCCAGCGCGAAGGCACGGGCCACCAGCGCGCGGCGGGCGGCGGCGTCGCGTTCGTTCCAGACGGCCAGATATTGGGTAGCGATGTGGGATGGGGTGGTCATGGCGATCTCCTTGAATGGGTTGTGTCGTAGCGACAGAACCCATTCTCCGGAAATCGCTGCGCGGCGGCGATTACGTCCCAGGTAATCGCCGCGTGACCACCAGCACGGCGCCGGCCACCAGGCTGGCGGCCAGCAGGTAGATGCCGTTGGCGGTGCTGCCGCTGGCATCCTTGATCGCGCCCACCAGATAGGGACTGGCGAAGCCGGCCAGGTTGCCGACCGAGTTGATCAGCGCGATGCCGGCCGCCGCCGCCGTGCCGCCCAGCAGCGCGGTCGGCAGGCTCCAGAAGATCGGGAAGGTGCTCAGGATGCCGGCCGTGGCCACGCTCAGCGCGGCCATCGCGAGCACCGTGTTGTCGCTGTAGATGGTGGCGGCCACCAGCCCCAGCGCGCCGGCCACGGCCGCCGCCGCCGCATGCCAGCGCCGCTCGCCGCTGCGGTCGGAATGGCGCGCGGCCAGCACCATCACCACCGCCGCCACCGAATACGGGATCGCCGTCAGCAGGCCGATGTCGAGCACGTCCTTGACGCCGCTGTTCCTGATCAGCTGCGGCAGCCAGAAGCTCACGCCATACAAGCCCATCACGAACAAAAAGTACACCAGCGCCAGCAGCCATACCGTGCCGCTGCGGAACACCTGCGCCAGCGGCAGGCGTTGCTGGTGTTGGCCGTCTTCGGCGATGGCGCGTTGCAGTTGCAGCTTGTCGTCCTCGCTCAGCCACTTGGCGGCGCGGATGCCGTCGTCCAGATAGAACAGCGTCCAGACGCCGATCAGCACCGACGGCAAGCCTTCCAGCAGGAACAGCCACTGCCATCCGCTCAGGCCGTAGCGTCCGCCGAAGGCTTGCATGATCCAGCCCGACAGCGGCCCGCCCACCACGCCGGCCACCGCCACCCCGCTCATGAACAGCGCCACCATGCGCGCGCGGCGCCGGGCCGGATACCAGTAGGTCAGGTACAGGATGATGCCGGGGAAGAAGCCGGCCTCCGCCGCACCGAGCAGGAAGCGCAGCAGGTAGAAGCTCGCCACGCTGTCGGCGAACATCAGCGCCGACGAGATCAAGCCCCAGCTGATCATGATGCGGGCGATCCAGATGCGGGCGCCGGTGCGCGTCATCAGCAGGTTGGACGGCACCTCGAACAGGAAGTAGCCGATGAAGAAGATGCCGGCGCCCAGGCCGTACACGGTATCGCTGAAGCGCAGCTCGGCCAGCATCTGCAGCTTGGCGAAGCCGACGTTGACGCGGTCCAGGTAGGCGGCCACGTAGCACAGGAACAGAAACGGCATCAACCGCCAGCTGACGCGGCGGTACAAGGGGTCGAGCTCGGCGTCGGAAATAGTTGTTTTCATTTGCTTAATTTGCAATACAATTTGCGGCTGACGATCAGCCCGGATTACCCATGATACGCATCCTGCCCGCCTTCCTCGCCCTGCCCGCCGCTCTGGCGCTGGCCCATCCCGCCGTGCCGCCGGTCGCGGCGCAGAAGCCGTGGGTCGATCGCTACCATGGACAAGCGCTGGCGGACGAATACCACTGGCTGCAAAACCGCAACGATCCGGCCGTGCTCAACTATCTGAAGGCGGAGAACGCCTACACCGAGGCCGCCACCGCCGCCATCGCGCCGCTGGCGAAAAGCCTGGCGGCCGAACTCACCGCCCGCACCACGGCCAGCGACCTGACGCTGCCGTGGCGCCAGGGCGACTTCTACTACTACGCGCGCATCGTCGCCGGCAAGCAATACCCGCTCAACTGCCGCCGCCGCGCGGCCGCCGACGGCGGCTACGACGACAGCGCGCCGGAAGATATCCTGCTGGACCAGAACCGCCTGGCGCAAGGCAGGAAATTCTTCGCGCTGGAAGGCATGATGCCCAGCCCCGACGGCCAGCTGCTGGCCTACCGCGCCGACACCAGCGGCAATCACCAGTTCCAGCTGCACATCAAGGACTTGCGCAGCGGCCGCGAGCTGCCCCTCGGCGTAGCGCGCGTGACATCGATGGAATGGGCCGCCGACAACCGCACCATCCTGCTGACGCAAGCCCATCCGTCCACGCTGCGCCCCGACCGCCTGCTGCGCGTGTCGACGGCGGGCGGCAAGCCGGTGGAAGTGTACCGCGAGCGCGACGGCAATTTCCTGCTCGGCGTGGGCCGCACGCACGACGGCCGCTTTCTCCAGCTGATGGCCCTCAGTGCCGACACCAGCGACACCTGGCTGCTGCCGCGCGACCAGCCCACCGGCGCGCTGCGCCTGCTGATGCCGCGCACCACAGGCCACCGCTACGACGCCGACACGCGCGACGACCGGCTCTACCTGCGCACCAACCGCGACGCGCCCAACTTCCGCGTGGTCAGCGCACCGCTGGCCTCGCCGCAGGAGTGGACCGAGGTGACGCGGCCCGAGGCCGGTACGCTGATCGAATCGATGGACGTGTTCCGCGATTTCCTCGTGCTGAGCGAACGC
Organism: Duganella sp. HH101; assembly: GCF_001758795.1. Lineage (NCBI taxonomy): Bacteria > Pseudomonadati > Pseudomonadota > Betaproteobacteria > Burkholderiales > Oxalobacteraceae > Duganella > Duganella sp. HH101. The sequence goes on from NZ_LRON01000003.1 coordinate 43,506, forward strand.
GCCAGCGCGCTCAGCCGCCCGCGCATCCTCGACTTCGCCACCGGGCAATGGCGCAGCGTGCAGTTCGACGACGAGGTCTACCTGCTCCAGCAGACCGGCAACGCCGGCTACGACGACCGCAGCTACCGGCTGCAATACCAGTCGCCGGTGGCGCCGCCGATGGTGCTGGAGATCGACATGGCCAGCGGCGCGCGCAAGGTGCTCAAGCGCCAGCCGCTGGCCGGCGTCGACCTGGAGCGCTTTGCCACGCGCCGCATCTGGATCACCGCGCGCGACGGCGCCAGGGTGCCGGTGTGGCTGGCCTACCGCAAGGACGTCAAGCTCGACGGCAGCGCGCCGCTGCTGCTGTACGGCTACGGCGGCTGGGGCTTCCCCAGCGAGGCGGACTTCAGCCTGCGCCGCCTGAGCCTGATGGAGCGCGGCGTCATCTACGCCGAAGCGCAGATCCGCGGCGGCAACGACCTGGGCGAGCAATGGCACGACGACGGCAAGCTGATGAAGCGGAAGAACGTGTTCAACGATTTCATCGACAGCGCCGAGCACCTGGTGCGCGAAGGCTACACGCGGCCGGAGCGGCTGATCGCCGAGGGCGGCAGTTTCGGCGGCATGGTGATGGGCGTGGTGGCCAACGAGCGGCCCGAGCTGTTCCATGCGGTGCTGGCGTCCGTGCCGCAGGCCGACCTGCTGCACGAGATCACCGATCCGACGCTGCCGATGGTCACATACGAATATCTGGAGTCGGGCGACCCGAAGCAGAAGGCCGCCTTCGATTACATGAAGAGCTACTCGCCGTATGACAACATCAAGCGCCAGGCCTATCCGGCGATGCTGGTGACGGCCGGCTTCAACGACACCCAGGCGCAGTACTGGCCGGCCGCCAAATACGTGGCGCGGCTGCGCGCACACAAGACCGACAGCCGGCCGCTGCTGCTCAAGACCGACTTCAGTTCCGGCCATTACGGCGCTTCCGGCCGCTACGACGCCATCGACGGCAGGGCGTTCGAACTGGCCTGGATGCTGTCGCAATGGGGCATCAACGAATAATTTTCTAAATTATTTTCAAAAACCCTTGCGGAACGGATAAACCACCTTGTAGAATACGGCCTCGTTCAGCAGTTGCGACAAAGTAGTGAAGCAAAGCTGATATGTTTTCTGGGTGCTTAGCTCAGTTGGTAGAGCGGCGCCCTTACAAGGCGTAGGTCGGGAGTTCGACCCTCTCAGCACCCACCAAGAAAACAGAGAAAACGAAATTTGGAGCGGTAGTTCAGTTGGTTAGAATACCGGCCTGTCACGCCGGGGGTCGCGGGTTCGAGTCCCGTCCGCTCCGCCAAATTCCTTTAAGGGCCCGATTCGTCGGGCCCTTAATCATTTCTGCGCCGCCTGGTGTCGCTAGTGCCAGCTATTAATGCCAGGTTAAGCGACGGCCCATGCCGCCGGTGTTATTCTCCCGGCATGATTCTCTCCGCAAATTCCTTGCCCCCCTATCTGCGTTTCCGCGTCCGCATGGCGCACCAGGCGATGCTGCAGTTCGTGGCCAGCTTCGCTTCTTCGCTGGGCTACATCATGCTGGGCTTCGGCCAGGTGCTGGTCGGCCTGATCGCCTGCCTGGCCTTGCCGGGCTTGTTCGCGGCGACGCGGCCGTGGCCGCAGGCGCTGGGCCTGTTCGCCGGCCAGGCGCTGCTGGCCAGCGCGCCGGTCTGGCTGCTGCGCAAGCGCCTGCTGCCGGAACAGGTGCTGCTGTGGTGCCGCCCGCTGCCGATACCCGCGCGCGCGCAATGGACCGCCAACATCGCCGTGGCCGGCATCATCATCGTCCCGCTCGGCATGGCCTACGCCCTGTCCACCGCGATCTGGCTGTGGCAGTGGCCGGACTGGCTGCGGCCGGTGGCGCCGCAAGCCGTGCTGCTGACCGCCGGCTCGCTGCTGCTGGGCTGGATCGTCTCGACGCTGGTGCTGGCCCGACGCTGCCGCATGCCGGCCGCTCCCACACTTCACGCCCACCGTCCGCCGCCCGCGCCGTATGTGCCGCGCGTACCCAGCCTGCAGCGCATGGCCGCCGCCAGCCCGCGCCGCCGCGCCTGGACCGCGCTGCACCACTGGCGCCAGCTGTTCTGGCTGCCGTTCTGGCGGGGCGAGAACGTGGTCGGCATCCAGCAGACCGTGCTGCTGCTGGGCGCGGTCCTGAGCATCGCCGTGTGGCTGTGGCGCCCGCCTGTGGTGCCGCCGACGCTGTGGGCCGCCAACGCCGCGCTGCTGCTGATGCTGCTGACCGACCGCGGCGACAAGGCCGTGACCGAACAGATCGCCCTGCTGCGCCCGGTCGCGGCGGCGTGGCCGGCGCCGATCGACAAGCTGTTCCGCTTTGCGCGCGTGTCGGCGCTGCTGCCCGGCCTGGCCGTGATGGCCTGGTTCGCCTTGCTGACGCTGGGCCACCTGGGCCGCGCCAGCAGCGCCGGCTACAGCACCACCGTCGCCACCGTCTGGCTGTGCTTTGCCGGCGTCGCCCAGGTCGCCGTGATCGCGCTGCGCCGCCTGAGCGTGAACGGCCGCGTGGGGCTGGTCATCAGCGCCATCATCATCCTGATTGCCATTGGAAGCGAACTATGGAATTGAACCCCGTGCTGCGCATCGACCAGCTGACCTTTGAATTCGCCAGCCATCCGCTGTTCCGCCGCTACGACCTGCAGCTGGGCGCCGGCATCACCTGGCTGCGCGGCGAAAACGGCGCCGGCAAGACCACGCTGCTGAAGCTGGCCGGCGGCGCGCTGACGCCGCATGGCGGCAGGATCACGCTGGACGGCATCGACCTGCAGGCCCAGCCGCTGGCCTACCGCCTGCAGTGCTGCTACTGCGGCGGCGACACGCCGCAACTGCCGTGGCTGACCGTGCGCGAAATCCTCGACCTGCACCTGTCGCTGTATCCCCACACCGACCCCGCGCTGCTCAACGCCGAGCTGGAAGCCTTCCACCTGCTGCATACGCTGGACCAGCCCGTCACCACGCTGTCGCTGGGCCAGCACAAGAAGATGCAGCTGTCGCTGGCGCTGGCGCTGCCGGTGCGGCTGCTGCTGATCGACGAACCGTTCAACGGCCTCGACGCCGACGCCATGGCTTATCTGCGCCGTCAGCTGTCGGCGCCGGAGCGGCTGGCGCGCCAGTGCATCCTGCTCACCAGCCACCTCGACCCGGCCTTGCCGCTGGCCGGTACCGTGCAACTTTAAGTTATCATGGGAACGATGAGCCGAGCCGGCCCGGCCGGCCTACCTAGTCCTGCACGGAGTTCCCTTGATCTTTGGTTTCCTGAAATCGCCCGCATTGTCGCCGCGCCTGCTGCGCCTGAAGGAATCGGCGCTGTTCGCCACGCTGACCCCGCTCGAACTGAAGATCGTCGACGGCCTGATGCACGAGCGTCGCTACCTGGCCGATGAAATCATCTTCGACGAGGGCGAGGAAGGCCAGGCGCTGTACCTGGTGATGTCGGGCCGCGTCATCATCAGCCGCAAGCTGGGCGCCACGCGCGAGGTGGTGGCCGAGCTGTCGGCCGGTTCCTTCTTCGGCGACCTGGCCCTGCTGGACAACACGCCGCGCAACGCGCAGACGCGCGCGCTGGACAACTGCGAACTGGCGGTATTCTTCCGCGCCGACTTCATGGGCCTGATGGAGACCGACGCCGTGATCGGCTACAAGATCTCGCTGGCCCTGGCGCGCCACATCGGCAGCCGCCTGCGCGACTGGATGACCGGCAAACCGCAAGTCGAGGCCCTATGAACCTGCTGCCCACCCAGCAGCGCGCCGGGCCGGTGGTCTGGAGCGGCATCATCGCCGCCACCTGCGTGCTGTTGTTCCTGCTGCAGCAGATGCTGTTCCTGGCCATCCCCTTCCTGCTGGGGATCGTGCTGTACTACATCCTGCAGCCGCCGATGCAGCGCCTGATACGCATGGGTGTGAGCCACAACGCCGCCACGCTGATCGTCGGCAGCGTGTTCCTGTTGCTGCTGGTGGCGGCCTGCCTGGTCTTCATCTACTGGGACGCCGGCCCGTCCGACTCGTGGCAGGACATGCTGGGCAAGTACCTCAGCGGCGGCCTGGAGTTCGTGCGCCACACGATGCTGTCGCTGGAGCAGCAATTCCCCATCCTCAAGCAGATCAAGCTGGCGCGCACGGTCAACAGCCGCGTCAGCGCCTTCACCGGCACCTTCGTGCAAAAGCACCTGACCGACATCCTGGTGTCGGTGGCGGCGTGGCTGCCGTCGCTGCTGCTGGCGCCCTTCCTGACCTTCTTCTTCCTGCGCGACGGCCTGCGCTTCAAGAAGTTTTTGGCGCGCGCCGTGCCGAATGCTTTCTTCGAACGCACGCTGTACCTGCTGCACGAAGTCGACCAGACCGCGCACCGCTATTTCCAGGGCCTGATCAAGCTGACCGTGCTCGACACGGCGGTGCTGGCCTTCGGGCTGTGGGCGATCGGCGTCTCGTCGCCGCTGGTGCTGGGGCTGATCGCGGCGATGCTGGCGTGGGTGCCGTATGTGGGCTCCATCGTCGGCTGCGTGCTGGTGGTGATGGTGGCCTCGACCGACGCGCCGGCCGATCCGTCGGTGGCGTACATGGCGATCGGCGTGTTCATCACGGTGCGGCTGCTGGACGACTTCGTCTTCATGCCGCTGACCTTGGGCCGCAGCCTGCACATCCATCCGTTGATCACGGTGCTGATGATCTTCATCGGCGGTTCGGTAGCCGGCGTGGCGGGGCTGATGCTGGTGCTGCCGCTGCTGGGCGTGGTGATGGTGATCGGCGAAACGCTGGGCCGCCTGATCACCGACCCGCGCCTGCGCGCACGCCACCGCAACGCCATGGAACTGCGCACCCGGCAGGCCAGCGCCGACCTGGCCACATAAAAAAGGGCCGCTGTCGTAGCGGCCCTTTTAAAGGTCGGGGGTCAAGTCTGACATTTGGACACGGGCTCTGCCGCAAGCGGCTGCTTACGGTAGAGCCTGTGTCCAAATGTCAGACTTGACCCCAATGTTTTTACGCGGTCATCGCCTGCTTGCCGGCCGACTCGGCGACGACTTCCTCGTCGTCCGAGCGGATCAGGTGATCGAAGGCCGACAGTGCCGCCTTGGCGCCGTCGCCGGTGGCGATGATGATCTGCTTGAACGGCACCGTGGTGACGTCGCCGGCCGCGAACACGCCGGGGATCGAGGTCTGGCCACGCGCATCGACTTCGATCTCGCCATGACGCGACAGCGCCACCGCGCCCTTGAGCCACTCGGTGTTCGGCACCAGGCCGATCTGCACGAACACACCTTCCAGCTCGACCTTCTTCGCCTCGCCCGACACGCGGTCGTTGTAGCTCAAGCCGTTGACGATCTTGCCGTCGCCGTGGATCTCGGTGGTCTGCGCCGAGACGATCACGGTCACGTTGGCCAGGCTGCGCAGCTTGCGCTGCAACACCGCGTCGGCGCGCAGCTCGGCGCCGAACTCGATCAAGGTCACGTGCTTGACCAGGCCGGCCAGGTCGATCGCCGCCTCGACGCCGGAGTTGCCGCCGCCGATCACCGCCACGCGCTTGCCCTTGAACAGCGGGCCGTCGCAGTGCGGGCAGTAGGCCACGCCGTGGTTGCGGTATTCCTTCTCGCCCGGCACGTTGATCTCCCTCCAGCGGGCGCCGGTCGCCAGAATCACGGACTTGGCTTTCAAGGTCGCGCCGCTGGCGGTCTGCACTTCGATCAGCTTGCCCGGCACCAGCTTGGCGGCGCGCTGGGTGTTCATGATGTCGACTTCGTATTCCTTGACGTGCTGCTCCAGCGCCACGGCGAACTTGGGACCGTCGGTGGCCGTGACCGAGATGAAGTTCTCGATCGCCAGCGTATCCAGCACCTGGCCGCCGAAACGCTCGGCCAGCACGCCGGTCTTGATGCCCTTGCGGGCGGCGTAGATGGCCGCCGCCGCGCCGGCGGGACCGCCGCCGACGATCAGCACGTCGAACACGTCTTTCTTGCTCAGCTCGGCTGCCTGGCGGGCGCCGGCGTTCTTGTCCAGCTTGGACAGGATCTCTTCGACGTTGCTGCGGCCCTGGCCGAAATGCTCGCCGTTCAGGAACATCATCGGCACGGCCATGATCTGGCGCGCCTCGACTTCCTGCGGGAACACGCCGCCGTCGATGGTGGTCACTTTGATGCGGGGGTTGATCACCGACATCGCGTTGAGCGCCTGCACCACTTCCGGGCAGTTGTGGCAGCTCAGCGAGATGAAGGTTTCGAATTCGTAATCGCCATCCAGGTTGCGGATCTGCTCGATCACGGCGTCGTCGAACTTGATGGTGTGGCCGCCCACTTGCAGCAGCGCCAGCACCAGCGAGGTGAATTCATGGCCCATCGGCACGCCGGCGAAACGCACGCCGATATCGGTGCCCGGGCGGTTGATGCTGAACGACGGTTTGCGTTCGGCATCGTCGGTGCGCTTGACCAGCGTGATCTTGTCGCTCAACAGGACGATTTCCTGGAGCAGTTCTTCCATCTCGCGGGCCTTGGCGCTGTCATCGAGAGAAGCGACGATCTCAATCGGTTGCACCACTTTTTCCAAGTAGGCTTTCAACTGGGTTTTGAGAGTTGCATCTAACATGATTTTTCTTCCTTTTTACAAATATTTAGGCGTATGCCGGGCCGGACGCCCGGACCGGCATCGCGGTATTACTTGTGTGCTGCGGTCTCTTTCAAGACGTGCTCGGACTTAGATCTTGCCAACCAGGTCCAGCGATGGGGTCAGGGTCGCTGCGCCTTCGGTCCATTTAGCCGGGCAAACTTCGCCTGGGTGCGATGCCACGTACAGCGCGGCCTTCACTTTGCGCAGCAGTTCGGAAGCGTCGCGGCCGATGCCGTTGTCGTGCACTTCCAGCACCTTGATGAAGCCTTCCGGATTGATGACGAAGGTGCCGCGCAGTGCCAGGCCTTCTTCTTCGATCATGACTTCGAAGTTGCGCGACAGGGTGCCGGTTGGGTCGCCGATCAGCGGGTAGTTAACTTTTTTGATTGCATCCGAGGTGTCGTGCCATGCTTTGTGCGCGAAGTGGGTGTCGGTCGACACGCCGTACACGTCCACGCCCAGCTTGGCGAATTCAGGCTGGTGGTCGGCCAGGTCTTCCAGTTCGGTAGGGCAGACGAAGGTGAAGTCGGCTGGGTAGAACATCAGGACGGACCACTTGCCTTTCAGGGATTCGTTGCTGACGTCGATGAATTTGCCGTTAGCGTAAGCGGTTGCCTTGAATGGTTTGATTTGGGTATTGATCAGGGACATTGTGGTTTCCTCGTTGGGTTGTGAATCATTGAGACGCCAGTTTAAGGGCTTTCGCCTCATTTGCAAAATTGATTGTTCCAATAGTTTCAATAGTCACTAGCTATAGAACAAGCAAAGCGAATAGCTATTATCCCTGTTTCGGGCAGGCTCGCGCAGCGGTGCGCATTGTGGAAACGTTACCACACCCTTTTATTCCGATTGCGCCATGGAGGATGAGTTGGATAACATTGCCGGAATAACACGAGGAGCCCGTTTCCCCATGAACACCACCGAAATCTTCCTGATCGCGATGCTGCTGATCTTTACCGTGCCCTACCTGGTATGGCGGATCTTCAAGACCGATTACTACGCGCCGCTGGTCATCATCCAGATCATCGGTGGCATCTTGCTGGGTCCCGGCGTGCTGGGCGCGGCCTTCCCCGAGTACCACAAATTCGTCTTCGCGCCGGACGTGGTGAAGGCGCTGAACGGCATCGCCTGGTGGGGTGTGATGCTGTTCGTGATGATCGCCGGCATCGAGCTGGACCTGAAAAAAGTCTGGCAATACCGCCGCGAGAGCGCGACCACGGCCAGCTTCGCGCTCGGCATGCCGCTGGTATTCGGCTGCGCCGCCGCCGTGCTGCTGCTGGGCTACCAGGGCTGGAAGGGCGCCAAGGGCCTGGACTGGCAATTCACGCTGGGCGTGGGCATGGCCTGCGCCGTGACCGCGCTGCCGGTGCTGGTGCTGCTGCTGGAAAAACTCGACATCCTGCGCCAGCCGATGGGCCAGCGCATCCTCCGTTACGCCAGCCTCGACGACGTGGCGATCTGGGGCGTGCTGGCGCTGATCCTGCTTGACTGGGAGCGCGTGGGCCGCCAGGCCGGCTTCATCCTGGCCTTCGGCGTGCTGACCTTCGTGTTCCGCCGCGTCATGGTGCGCCTGCAGGAGAACGACCGCTGGTACGCGGCGCTGATCTGGCTGGTGATCTGCAGCTTCGGTTCCGACTGGGCCGGCCTGCACTTCATGGTGGGCGCCTTCCTGGCCGGCGTGGTGATGGACGCGGACTGGTTCGACCGCGCCACGCTCGATACGCTGTTCAAGCATGTGCTGCTGATCCTGATGCCGGTATTCTTCCTCAGCACCGGCCTGCGCACCAAGTGGGAGTTGGGCGGCTATTCGGTGTTCTTCGTGGCGGGGCTGTTGTTACTGGCTTCGGTCGGCGGCAAGCTGGTCGGCGTCCACATCGCCGGCAGGATATTGAAATGGAAAGCGGGCGAGGCGTCCATCATCGGCTGGCTGTTGCAGACCAAGGGCCTGATTGAAATCATCTTCGCCAACATCCTGCTCGACAAGCAGATCATCACCAACGAAACCTTCACGGCCCTGCTGCTGATGGCGGCCACCAGCACCATGCTGACCATCCCGGTCGTGCATCCCAAGCTGAACCGCTCAGCCCATGCGGGGCTGGTGCAGCAGGCCAGTTCCTGAGCGGGCTTAATATCGATAGCTCCAGGGTTTCAGCAATGGCGGCGGCGTGTTCGTCGACGCGGCCATTGCTTTTTGCGCCGCCTTGTGACGTACCCACAAATCGACCTGTTCCGGGTGGTCATAGCCAAGTGCACGCATCACCTCGGTTGTCTCCACGGCGAACGCCCTGAAGCGCGACCGTATCCACACGGTGATGATCAGGGTGAGCACGAAGAACATGAGGTAAAACCAGAAATCGGCGGCGAAGCTATTCTTGCCGAAATCCTTGTCGATAAAAAATTCCGATATCCCGATCAGAATGATCGCCAGCGTGGGAAAGAAAAAACTCCACTTGATATCGCAGATCTTTTGTATCGCGTGTCCGCGCACGCGGTGCGGCGGCATCCACAGGATGCGCAGGCTGGGGCTTCTGGCGGCGTAGACGGTCGCGTCGCCGGTCTCGAAGCCGACGGCAAACTCAATGAAGTCGCCGTTGTGGAATTCGACCTGATGAAATCCCCCTCTCAGCTCCTCGCCGCCGACGGTGCAGGAAAAGATATCCATCGCCAGGTCTCCGCTGGCGTCCCGTTCCACGTGCAGATGCTCTACTACTCCGGCACGCTTAACGAATCGCTCCGCCATATTATTTAGTCTGTTTTACTGCCGGCCCTACCGCCGCCAGCACCGCAGCAGACCATTTGATGGGAATAGCAGTTTTGTAGCTGAGCCAGCTAAAAATGCCGACGAGTGTCATCAGCGGAAAAACAATGGGGAAGAAAACCAGGCCCATCACCATGAGCAAAGGGTGGTCCCTCCACCAGCTTCGAAAATTCTTACCATATGGGCCGGTGGCGGCCATACACTGCAAAAAACCTTTAGGTGGGTCGAAGGACTGCAGTACTTCACCGGGCGCCAGATGAGGACCATCTTCCTCCATAAACCGACGGATATGTTCCCACACGGCGGGTACCGTCACTTCGCCCATTTGCATGCTGTTCCCGATGGTGAAGCTGTCTACAATGGTGGGATCGTCAGCGCTTTTGCGGACCAGGAAAATCAACGCATGGATACGATTGACCGTTGAGCCCGTGGTAGTCACTGCAGCTTGATGCTCGGCATCCACCAGATCCCAGTCATACTCTGCGCTTTTCAAAGGCCACGGGAGAAACAGACCTCGCCAACCCGAATACGTCTCTCTAAAGATGCGGTACACCTTGCGGTTTTTTCGATCAAAAATAGTCGGTTCGTCCTCAGGCCTAAAGAGTTCAAAGCGCGTGTACTTTATTCCCATATAGCTGCCGATAGCAAAGCAGGCAATTACGGCGACAACTGGGATTACATCAAACAACCCATCTGATTCTCTATTTAACATCCTGAAAAGGATGTCTTGCCCGCCCCAAAACGTGAAACATGCCGCGAGCAAGCCAGTGAGCATCAGGACTCCGCGGGTTCCTTTAGCGATGCCCGTATATTCAATAGCGTTCTCATAGTTTTTTTTAATCAAACCAAAGGAAATTGACGCTGTACCTGCAGATTGATATTTTTTATATCTACTGACAATCCCTGACGTTTCTCTCTCTGAGCGTGGAACACTTCCATTCACCATTGATTTTTCTTCATCCGTGGGTGAGACAGGTTCAATGTTAAGTTTTTTTTTCATGGCAATTTTGCCTCTTTCATTAAGCGGATTGCTCTACTTTTTTTGTATCTTTATTTTCACTTTGCTGTTTGGCAGCGTCGGCGATTATTTCGTCCAACGCCTCTTTTTCAGCCGCCCAGTCACCTTTTTTAAACATATCATCTCTTTTTCCTGAGAATATCAGACCACCGTCACGTCCAAAATAACTTCGGCCTAGCCAGCGTTGCATATCAGTAGGGGTGAGGACGATAGCCCCAATCTGTGCCACCACACCAGCTCCCAGCAGCAATAATCCAATACCCGACACGGTGAGGCCAATTCCACCCACTGTGGCAAAAACCGCATTGGCTGCGAGGCGGGTGGCAACCGTCCGCACAACTGCGCCGCCGATGGCGCGGGCCTCTAAGGCACCGGCAATTGCGCCCCCAGTTAAAAGGGTTGAGGTTGCGCCCGTGGCCAGGAATGCGATAGCAGAATAATTGTATAGGCGCGCGGCATCTTTATTGCCGAGAGCTCGTTGATCGTCACTCTTCTTCTGGGAGGCGACATAGTTCACCGCACCACCCGCGATCCCCGTGATGGACCCACCAATTTTAAGCAAGCCAATTCCAATATGGGCTCCCACAGCTTGATGTCCCAGCCGCGCCACTACTCGCAGCTCGGCTCCGACACTCCACAACGCCAAAGCTCCGCCGGTAAAACCTAAGACGCTGTCTAGCACACCGTAATTGGCATCCGTCAAACTTGATTCCGACTTCGCCTGACTGGCCGCGTCCATACCATTCCAGACGCCTATTGCCTGAATAATCATGCTGCCCAAGGCGAGGCGCGCGTCCAGCGTTTTCGCCATCGCCATCAACCAGGCGCCGCCGCTGGTCTTGGCCAGGTTGGGCAATGCGGACCGCAGCATATTCGCGGCCTTCGCTCCCGTCCCTGCCTGGCTTTGATACAGCTGCAGGAATTTTTCTTCGGTCAGGACGGCCGTCGAACCCGCCGCGCCGATCGCCGCCGAGGTCGCCGCCTTGCCCATCTTGACGGAGCCTGACGCAGGATTCTGCGCGATGTCGCCCACGTTGCCGTTGGCGGCCTTGATGGCGTCCGTGTCCGTCGCCAGGGTGAGCGTGACCTTGGCGTTGTTGGCCTTGGCTTTCTTGATGCGCGTCTTGCTCGTCCCCATCGGCTGTCCGGAACGTGCCGCAAATATTTTGAGAGCGTCGTCCGCGCTGACCTGCATCTTCAGCAGCACCGGCACATTTGGCGCATTGCCATGCAGCGCCCCCTGTACCGAATATTCGAGGCAGCGCTGGACGTGCGCCATCATCTGCAGCTTGGCCATGATGCTCGCGGTAACGCTGCTGGTCTTGGCTTCACGCGCGGCGACCGTCAGCGCAGCGCCGCTCAACGCGCTCAATTGGCCGACGCTGAACAGCGCAATCGCGTGGCCTATCCAGGAATTGGCGGTGAGCGCCCCTTTCGACATGCCCAGCTCGCTGAAGCCCTTGACCAGGTCATAGCTCTTGTCGCGCATGCCGGCGGCGCCGGGGTCGCCGGTCAACTGAATGTGCACCATCTTGATCATCGCATCCTGATTGCCGACCAGCGCGCGCAGCACGACCGCCTCCTCGTCGGTGATCGGCCGGCCGAGCTTGGCCAGATAGCGCGTCAGCAAGCCCTCGCTAAACGGCGCGGGCTGATTGATGAGATGATTTTCACGTGCGTAGAGCACACCGGAGGCTGGCTGCTTCAAGGGGTCGGCCTTGGCCAGCGGATCGAAATGGCGGGCGAAATACGCCAGCGTCTGCTTGTCCTCCGTCGCCGCGTGCCAGTCCTCCTCGAACAATGCCAGCGGATCGTAGTGCAGGGTCTTCATCTTGGCATCGAAGTTCTTGATCCAGGCGGCGCGTGCCTCCTCGTCATGATACTTGGCCAGTTTCGACCAGTTTTCCTCGACCTTTTTCTTCGTCCACTCGGCGGCGCGCTTGTCATGGTCGGGATAGAAAACCCGTCCCAGGTTCTTTTTCTCGAAAACGGCTTTGTAAGGCGACAGCACGAATTCGCTGAACGCCCCGTCGCCCTTGACGCGGCTGAGCAGCATCTTCCTGTCTTCATCGGTCACGGCCTGCCATTCGGTGCCGGCCGGCCAGTCGTCCTGCATATAGGCCGACAGCGTCCGCAACGGACTCACCTGCTCAAAGCTGCTGAGATCTTCCTCCCGCACCAGACTTTGCTTCAAGCCCAGCACGGTGGCGGAGCTGTTCAACGGATGCAGGTTTTCCGGCTTGGCGATTTCCTTCTTGAGCAGTTCATTCCGCCGTACGCGCAGGGCGTTGAGCTCGGTGGCGATGCCGACCGGATCGCGCAGGACAACCGCGATTTCCTTGCCGGCTGTCTTGGGATGCTTGGCGGCGGCCAGCTTCAGATTGGCAGCCAAGTCCTCCGCGCTGGAAGCGATGCTGTTGAATGGAAAATCGTGATCCGACGCGCCGTCGATCGACAGCTTGTTCAGCGCACATTCCAGCACCTGCGCCTTGAGCTTGTCCGCAGTGGGGACAAAGCTGTTGACGCCACAACTCTGCAAGGAGATCTTTTGCATGACCGCAGGATCCGCCTTGTTCTTGCCGCGCAGCGTGTCGTTCCACAGGTTGGCGCTGTACGCCACCCACAGTTCCGTGACCTTGTGCGCCTGCGGAATGCTGACGACCTTCAAGCCCATGGCGATGTGGCCGCTGCGGCTGCAACTCACGCTGGCGTCTGCCTGAGCGAAGAGCTCGCTGCCCTCGGGCACCAGGTCGGCCTGTTCCGTTACCCGGTACACCAGCCAGCTCGGTACGCCGGCCGGCGGCGACGGCAGGAAGATATGCACATAGCCGGCGCGTAGCAGGCGCAGCGCAAAGCGCGACTGCTTGGGCGCAGGGCTCGGCAGCATGCCGGTCAATACGGCCGGGTCGGCGGCCACACCCCGGGCGCCGGCGGCGGCCAGCAGCGGGCTGTTCGCGATCGGGCTGGGACGTAACAGCAGTAGTGAAAGAGAGCTCTTGTTGCAGACATCGCAACCGGTAGTCGTTACCATGGTTTCCTGATTTTCTATCGATTCAATACGGCGCTGGCCTGCTGCGCAAGGCTGCGGACATCGCGGTGCAAATAGCGCATGGGTTCGGGTGGATCGTCTTCCGAGCCGGAGTCGGCAAGCAGCTTGAGCACAGCGGGCGCGTGCGGCAGCGACGGATGCAGCAGCGACAGCACGGCCCATACCGCCTCATCGCCGGCAGTCTTGAATCGGTGCGGCCATACCCGCGCCGCACTGGCGGCATGCTCCACCGCGCTTTCGGCGGCGGCGTACAGCACCTCCGGCGGCACGCCATCCGTTTGCGCAATCTCCCCCAGCCACTGGGCCACGGTCCGGTGCAGCAGCTCGCCGCGCACCAGGCGCTGCCACTCCCCCGCACTCAAGCGCAACGGCGCCGCTTGCTCGCCGGGCGAACGCAGGCGGCGCAAGCGCCCTGCGGGGTCGAGATAGTCCCAGCTTTGCAGGCGTCCGAACTGGCCGGCGACCCGGCTGGCGTCCACCACATGGCACAACAGATCCAGCACCCGGCGGTCGCCCAGCCGAAGATACGTGGCTTTGGTGTAGGCGTCGGTGTCGAGGCGGCACATGCTGGCCACGAGCCCGGCCAGTTCCTCGGACTGCATGCTGCTTTGCAGCCAACCGCCGATGCGGTGCGCCGCCCGGCCCTCGCCATCGAGTCCGCCGGCCTGGGCGGCGGCCCGCTCATCCTCCGCAAGGTCCAGGGTCAAACCCAGCAGCGGATCGTCCGGGCCATGCAACTGCACCAGATACGGATGCAAATGCGGCGGCAGGGCGATCGCCTTCGCCAACGCGGTCCCGACAATTTCCCTCTGCCACAGCTGCTTGCGCAGCAGGTTCATATCGGCGCCGGGCTCCGGCGCGCCGATGCCCGGCAAGGGTTCGCCCACCATCGGATCGATCAAGACAAACAGCGGCGTCAGACGGTCGATGCCGCTGCGCAGTTGCTCCAGCTTAGATGGCACTGGCGCCTCCGCTGGCGGCGTCGGACAGCGCGGATGGACATTCAGCCAGCTTGCCGGTTGGCAGCGTCGCCTGGCTGGATGCGCTGGCCGGCCCGGTCAACTCCTTCATGCTGGCCTTGAACGTCATCGTGCCCGGCCCGTGCAGCATGATGTTGCCGCCTTCGAGCTTGAGGAAGGCGCCCTGCGCCGTCAGCATCACATGCTCCTTGGCGCCGACCGTGACGCTCTTGCCGACGCTGGCCACGGTGATCAGCTTGTCGGCCGTCAGCTTGGTCGCGTCCGACTGGCTCTGCACGCTGACCTTGCCGCTGGCCGCGTGCAGCTTGATGCCGGTTTCCTGGTTGGGCTTGTCGGCGCTGCTGGCCTTGCCGTAGGTGAACAGGCTGATGCCCTTGCCCACCAGGTGCAGCGCATTGCCCTGCGCGGCGAAATTGATGTCCTGCCCGGCGCTCAGGCTGCTGGTGCCGCCCGCCGCCAGCAGCGCGCTGGCCGGCGTCACGGCCGCGATGCCGGCCGGGCTAGACAACTGCAGATGCTGCTCGCTGTAGGCCGTCACATTGCCGTCGCCGCCATGCTCGCCGCCAGCACCTGCCGTGGTGGCCTGCACCACCTTGCCGCTGTTCTCCATCTGCGCCAGCGCGGCCAGCTTGGCCGGTTCCGCTTCATCCTTGAGCTTGGCGTTGTGCTTTTGCGCGGTCTCGGCCAGCGACAGCTGCAACTCCCGGCTCTGCTCGATCTGCGCCTGCGCCTCGCGCGAGTCGAGCTGGCTGCCGCTGGCGCCGCTGCGGGCGTCGGCCGACAGCAGCAAGCCCTGGCCGGCGCGCAGCGCGGCGCTGTGCGCGGTCTTCAGCTCGGCGCCGAAGCCGGCCGTCTGCAGGCGCTGGTTATCGCTCTGGTGGCGCAGATGCCCCAGGTTCAGCTCGTCCGTGCCGGCGTGCGGCGAGGCGTGCCGCTGCAGCGCCACGCGCGGTTCGCCCGGATGGTCGTCGAACACCAGCTGGCTGTAGGCGCCGGCGCCGCTCTGGCTGGCGTTCATGGCCTGCGATTTGATGCCCGACAGCGCGGCCGGATGCGCGTGCGCGCCGCCCTCGCCGGGGAACCAGGCCGGGGCGTTGCCGGTCGCCACGCCGGCGCCCTGGCCGACCTGGTTGTTCTGCGCGTCGCGCGCGCCGCTGCCGTTGTAGACGCTGCCGATCACCACCGGCCGGTCGATGTCGCCGTCGATGAAGTCGATCAGCACCTCGCTGCCGACGCGCGGCACCGCCACCGCGCCCCAGTTGGCGCCGGCCACCGCCGCCATCGAGGTGGCGATGCGCACCCAGGTGCCGGCCTGGTCGTCGGCCGGCGCGCCGCTGTGGCCGTCCGGCGCCGGATGCGCCAGGCGGCTGTGGCTTTGCTCGCCGCGCTGCCAGTGGAACTGCACCTTGATGCGGTGGTCGCGGTCGGTGTGGATCACCGCGCCGGCCGGGCCGACCACGATGGCGGTCTGCTGGCCGCGCACGGTCGGCTTGGGATGCAGCAGCAGGCCGTGGCCGTCGGCGTCGCTGCTGCGGTAGGGCAGCTTGCTGCGGATGGCGTCGATGCGGTTGCGGTACAGCGGCCGCTCGCCCTTGGCGGCGCCGACCGCGTGCAGGCTGCCGCCCTGTTCGCGCGCGATCGCCTCGGCCAGCGCGCTGACGCCCAGCGCCTGCGTGGCCGCGTGCTGGATGTCGGTGCTGAGGTTGTTGTGCGCCAGGTGCAGCACGCGGGTGATGGCGAAGCTGCGCTCGCCGCCTTCGTCGGCGTCGAGCACGGCCTGGCCCTCCAGCGTGAAGGTGGTGCCGGGGCTGAGCGTGCGCACGGTGCCGGCGCCGGTGTAGATTTCCCGGCCGGCCTCCAGCGCCTCGACCTGGCGCTCGGCGATGCGCTGGCCGTGCTCGCGCGAGCTGTAGGCGTAGGCGCCCGGCGCGTCGCGGCAGGCCGGCGCGGCCGGGTCGGCGCTGACGCTGGCGGCCGACACCGGCCGCGTGCCATTGCTGCGGTAATCCCAGCTGGCGAGGTCGGCGCCGCCGGCGGTCCAGCGCAGCTCGCTGCGCCAGCGGTCGATGGCGTCTTCCTTCATCACCGCGCCCGGCTGCGTGTAGCGCACCGTGGCCTGGGCGTTGGGCTGGAAGCTGCCGTTGTGGTCGGCGATCACCATGGTGTGGCTGCCCAGGCCGGGGCTGGCGGCGTCGCCGCTGTGCTCGAAGTAGTAGAACAAGCCTTCCTCGCGCATCAGCCGCTCGGCGAAGGCCAGGTTCGATTCCTGGTACTGGCAGGTCAGCGAGCGCTTCGGATAGATGGCGCGGTCGGCGATATCGTAGCGCCACTGCGGCACCAGCTTGCCGGCGTCCTGCCAGCCATGGAACACGGCGTCGAGGATGTCGAACACAGTCTGGTCCTGGAACACCCGGCTGTCGCGCCCGGCCGCGAGGAAGGCGTACCACGGGCCGATGCTCAGCTCGTAGCGCGCCAGGCCGCCGTCGGCGCCCAGCATGCGCAGCGCCGTCACGTGGCCGTGGAAGGGCCGCAGCTGGTCGCGGCTGGCGGCCGTCATCAGTTCCAGCAGCACCGGCTGGCCCAGCAGCGATTTCAAGGGGATGGCCGCGTCGGACGACAGCGCCGTCACCGTCAGCCGGTAGGGCTGGCTCAGCGCCTCCTCGCCGCGCAGGCATTCGGCCACCAGGGTGTCGGCCCCCAACGGCGTGGTCAGCCGGAGGATACGGTGGTCCTGGGTCAAACTGTCTAACAGCGCAAACATGGATCGCAGCCCTTCAAATGTGATGCCGGAATTAGTAAATTACTATGATTTATCCGGCATTACACCTGAGTTAGCTCAGTTGGGCAAGAGTGATACGATTGAAATCAGCCGGCTTGCTGGCGCAGCAGCTGGTCGAACTGCGCGGCCGGCATCGGGCGGGCGAACAAATAGCCCTGGCCGTAGTCGCAGCCGGCGGCGGCCAGCAGGTCGCGCTGCTCCGGCGTCTCCACGCCCTCGGCGATGACCCGCAGCCCCAGCTTGTGGGCCATGACGATGATCGCGTCCGACAGCGCCATGTCGCTGGAATCGGGCGCCAGGTTGCGGGTGAAGGAGCGGTCGATCTTCAGGTAGTCGATGTCGAACTTCTTCAGGTAGGACAGCGACGAGTAGCCGGTGCCGAAATCGTCCAGCGCCACCTGGATGCCGGCGTCGCGCAGCTGCAGCAGCTTGTTGCTGACCGTGGCGTTGGCGTCAAGCAACAATCCCTCGGTGATTTCCACCACCACCGACTGTCCCGGCAGGTTCAGCGACTGCAGATGGCGCAGCCAGGCGTCGTAGGCGCCGTCCTCGCGCTGGAACTCCAGCGGCGACTGGTTGACGCTGACCTGGAATTCCGGATGGTGCTGCTGGCGCCAGCGCTGCACGCAGCGCGCCGACTCGCGGAACACCCATTCGCCGATGTCGGCGATCAGGCCGCTGGCCTCGGCCAGCGGGATGAATTCCAGCGGGCTGACCACGCCGCGCTGCGGGTGGTTCCAGCGTATCAGCGCCTCGGCCTTGTGGATGCGGCCGCTTTTCAGGTGGACGATGGGCTGGAAGTACAGCTCGAACTGCTCGGCCTTGAGGGCGCCGCGCAAGTCGTTGGTCAGGCGCATGCGGTTGAGCGCGGCCACCTGCAGCGTCGGCGTGAAATAGCTGTAGCGGTTGCGCCCGGCGCCCTTGGCGGCGTACATGGCCTGGTCGGCGTGCTTGAGCAGGTCGTCGATGTCGAGCGCGTCGTCCGGGTACAGCGTGATGCCGATGCTGGCCGAGACGAAGGCTTGCTCCTGGCCCAGCGGGAACGGCAGGCGCAGGCTGTCGATGATGTGCTGGGCGATGTGCTCGACCCGCTCGGTGCCCTCCAGCTCGGACAGGATGACGGTGAACTCGTCGCCGCCCAGCCGCGCCACCGTGTCCGACTTGCGCACGCAGGCGCTGATGCGGCGGGCGGCGTCGACCAGCAGGATGTCGCCCTGGTGGTGGCCGAGCGTGTCGTTGACTTCCTTGAAGTGGTCGAGGTCGATGAACAGGATGGCGATGCGCGAGCGGTCGCGCTGGCTCTTGAGCATGTCGTGCGCCAGGCGGTCGTGGAACATGCGGCGGTTGGGCAGCTGCGTCAGCGGGTCGAAGTTGGCCTGCTGCCAGATCAGCGCCTCGCTCTGCTTCTTGTCGGTCACGTCCTCGATCATGCACAGGTGGTGCGGGTGGCTGCCGGCCTCGGTCTCGATGGCCGTCACCGACACTTCGATCCACACCAGCTCGCCGTCCGGACGGAACAGCCGGTTGGTGACTTTGAAGCTGCCGATCTCGTGCGCGGTCAGGCGGCCCATCTGCAGCTTGACCTGGGCCACGTCCTCCGGATGGCCGGCCTCCAGCCAGCGCATGGCGTTGAGCTCGGCCTGCGAGCGGCCGACGATTTCCTGGTAGCGCGGGTTGATGTCGCGGTATTCGTAGGTGATCGAATCGACCAGCGCGATGCCCAGCGGCGAGGCTTCGAACATGGTGCGGAAGCGCTGCTCGCCGGTGCGGATGGCGGCGCTGGCGCGGCGCCGCACGCGCGCCAGCAGGCTGAAATGGATGGCCGCGCCCAGCACCAGCGCCAGCGCCGCGCCGCCCAGCACGCGGTACAGCCACAGCAGGCTGGTGCCGCCGGACTCGACGCGGTACATGAAGCCGTCGAAATTGGCATGCTTGGGCACCATGCCCAGGCCGGCGTAGACGTCGGCGATGTGGCGCCAGCGCTCCGGGTTCTGGTAGCCGATCTCGACCAGCACCGGCTGCACCAGCGGCACCATCTGGCGCGCTTCGTACAGCAGGTGGGCGCGGTCGCTGCGGCGCGAATACTTGTTGAGGATGATGTCGGCCATCTCCTCCTGGTGGCTCATCGCCCACTGCCAGCCGCGCATGCTGGCGGCGCGGAAGGCCTGCACCCGGGCCGGATGGTTGGCGATCTCGCGCTCGCTGGTGAACAGGTTGTCGCCGTAAAAGTCGATGCCGACCGCGCGCGGGCTGTAGATGTCGTAGGGGAAGCCGAGGCGGTCGAAGGTGTCGGGCTCGTTGGTGGTGTAGACCGCGATGGCGTCCACCTTGCCGCTGATTAGGTCGGCCGTGTTGTAGGTCGGCTCGACCCGCTGGAAACTGCTGGCGGGGATGCCTTCCTTGATCAGGTAGGCCAGCAGCTCGTCGGCGTTGCCCAGTTCATCGGTCAGCGAGCCGATCATCGCGCGCTTGCCGATGATGCGGCGGATGTCGGGCTCGGCGCTGGTCTGGCGCATCGCCAGCGCGTACGGCGAATGCTGGAACACCACGCCCAGCACCACCACCGGCTTGCCGGCCAGCCGCGCCAGCAGCAGGCTGCTGGCGCCGACGCCGTACTCGGCCTTGCCGGACACGACGTCGCGCTCCGGCTCGTTGCCGTCCGAGCCTTCGAGGATGGTCACGTCCAGCCCCGCCTCGCGGTAATAGCCCTGCTCGACGGCGGCGTAGTAGCCGGCGAACTGGAACTGGTGGCTATGCTTGAGCTGCAGCGTGACCGGATCCTGGGCGGCGGCGGGCGCCAGCCAGCAGGCCGGCAGCAAGGCCGCGGTGACGCAGCAGCGGCGCAGCAGGCGAACGGAGAGGAAGACGGAGGCGCGTAAAGGCACTAGGGTTCCAGAGGGGAAACGAACTAGTTCAAATTGTAGCCGCTTCGGGCGCGGATATCGTCGCAATCTGACAATAATCAGGCAGAAAAAGCAACGGACGGCCGGGCTTGCGCCCGCCGTCCGTTGCAGTGTGGCCGCGAACGGCGCCGGCTGGTCCGCCTAGTTCGGCACGTTGACCGGGATCGGTGCGTAGGCCGCGGTCTGGCCGTTGCCCAGCTGGCCTTCCTGGTTGCGGCCCCAGCCCCACAGCGTATCGTCGGTCTTCAGGCCGAAGCTGTGCGCTTTGCCGGCCGCCACGGATTTCCAGTTGTTGCCGGTGCCCACCTGCTGCGGCGTGACGACATCGGTGCCGCCGGTGCCCAGCTGGCCTTCGGTGTTGGCGCCCCAGCTCCACAGCGTGCCGTCGTTGCGCAGGCCGAGGGTGTGCTGGGTGCCGGCCGCGATCTGCGACCAGTTGCTGTCGGTGCCGATCTGCGCCGGCGAGGTCAGGTCGAGCGAACCGTTGTTGCCCAGCTGGCCGTAGGTGTTCTGGCCCCAGGCGTACAGCGTGCCCGAGTTGGTGATGGCGGCGGTGTGGAAGGCGCCGGCCGACAGCGAGGTCCATTTCAGCGTGCCGATCTTGACCGGCGCCGGCACGTCGACCTTGAGCAGGTTGCCGACCTGGCCGTAGGTGTTGCCGCCCCAGCCGTACAAGTCGTTGGTGTCGCGCTGGATCGCCATCGTATGGGTTTCGCCGGCCGAGATCGCCGACCACAGCAGCAGGCCGATCTTCAGCGGCGCGGTGCGGTTGATCGCGGTGCCGTCGCCCAGCTGGCCGCGGTCGTTGCGGCCCCAGGCGTACAGGGCGCCGCTGGTCTTGACCGCCAGCGCATGCGCCTTGCCGGCCGCCACCAGGTTCCAATCCTTGTCCTTGCCGATCTGGGTCGGCGCGGTGCGGTTGATCTGGGTGCCGTCGCCCAGCTGGCCGTCCTGGTTGTAGCCCCAGGCCCACAGCGTGCCGTCGGTGCGGATCGCCACCGCGAACTGGTCGCCCAGCGCCACCTGTTTCCAGCTGGTGCCGCCGCCGGACACCAGCACCGGCGCGCTGCGGTTGATGGTGGTGCTGTCGCCCAGCTGGCCCTTGATGTTCTCGCCCCAGCTGTACAGATTGCCGTCGGCCTTGCGGGCGATGGTCTGGTAGCCGCCGGCCACCACGCTGCCCCATGGCGCCGTGACGGTGATGGCCAGCTTGCCGACCACGCTGTCCTGCGTGGCGGTGATGGTGTCGGTGCCGACCAGCTTGCCGGTCACGGTGCCGCTGGTGGAAACCTGCAGCACCGTGGAATTCGACGGTCCCCAGACCAGGCCGCCGGTCGAGGACAGCGCCTTGCTGCTGCCGTCCGAATAGCGGCCGGTGGCGATCAGCTGCTTGGCGGCCGCGCCGATGGCGATGGTGGTGGCGTTGTCGGAGCTGCCGATGGTGATGCTCTGCAGCGTAGGCGTGGCGGTGGACGAACCGCCGCCGCCGCCGCCGCAGGCCGCCAGCACGGCCAGCACGGGGATCATCAACAGGGTCGAGAATTTAAAATTTTTCATGATCTTCCAGTTCACAGAATGAGGTCTGCGGAGCAATCAGTGTAGCCGCAAGCGGGCTGCGCACATCGCCGGAGCAGGACTGAATTATCCATGTAATTGCACCGATGGGGGTATTTAACAACATTTCTTTAAAGGAATTGGCGAAAAAAAAGCAGCGCCGGTGCGGGGCGCTGCTTTTTGGGACGGAGCGGGCGGCTTACTTGCCGCTGCGCGAAGGCCTCGCGGCCTTGGCCTTGACCGGCGCCATCGCGGCCGGCTTCTTGATCTTGATGGTGTCAAGAATGGAAGCGCGCGGCTTGGTGTCGAGCGAGGCGCGCGCCGTCAGCGAACCGGTCAGCGCATTGGCCTTGCCGCGGCCGGCGCCGGCCGGCGGCGCCAGCTTGCCGCCGCGCTTGTCCGCGCCCGGGGCCAGCATCGGCATCGCGCGCTTGCCCTGCGACGACTTGAAGTTTTCCTCGCCGACCACGTACGGCGGGATCAGGTGGCGCTCGCCGGTGCCGATCAGGTCGCCGCGTCCCATGCGGCGCAGCGTTTCGCGCAGGATGGGCCAGTTCTTCGGATCGTAATAGCGCAGGAAAGCCTTGTGCGACTGGCGCTGCTTCAGGCTGCGCGGGGTTTCCACCACTTCCGAATCGTCGGTCACTTTCTTCAGCGGGTTCTTGCGCGAGTGGTACATGGCGCTGGCCATGGCCATCGGCGTCGGCATGAAGGTCTGCACCTGGTCCAGGCGGAAGTTGTTTTTCTTCAGCCACAGCGCCAGGTTCAGCATGTCCTCGTCGGTGGTGCCCGGGTGGGCCGCGATGAAGTAGGGGATCAGGTACTGCTTCTTGCCCGCCTCCAGCGAATACTTCTCGAACATCGCCTTGAACTCGTCGTAGGCGCCGATGCCCGGCTTCATCATCTTGCTCAGCACGTCCGGCTCGGTGTGCTCGGGCGCGATCTTCAGCAGGCCGCCGACGTGGTGCGTGACCAGTTCCTTGACGTACTCGGGCGAACGCACGGCCAGGTCGTAGCGCAGGCCGGACTGGATCAGGATTTTCTTCACGCCCGGGATGGCGCGCGCCTTGCGGTACAGCTTGATCAGCGGGTTGTGGTTGGTGCCCAGGTTGACGCAGATCGACGGGTAGACGCACGACAGGCGGCGGCAGGTGGTCTCGATTTCCTTGTCCTTGCAGGCCAGGCGGTACATATTCGCGGTCGGGCCGCCGAGGTCGGAGATGATGCCGGTGAAGCCCTTGGTCTTGTCGCGGATGTGCTCGATCTCGCGCAGGATCGACGGTTCCGAGCGGCTCTGGATGATGCGGCCCTCGTGCTCGGTGATCGAGCAGAAGGTGCAGCCGCCGAAGCAGCCGCGCATGATGTTGACCGAGAAGCGTATCATTTCCCACGCCGGGATGTTGGCGCCGCCGTAGCTCGGGTGCGGGGCGCGCGCGTAGTTCATGTCGTAGACGTTGTCCATCTCGTCCATCTGCAGCGGCAGCGGCGGCGGGTTCATCCAGACGTCGCGGTCGCCGTGGCCCTGCACCAGCGCGCGCGCATTGCCGGGATTCGATTCCAGATGGAACACGCGCGAGGCGTGCGCGTACATCACCGGATCGGCGCTGACGGTTTCGAACGACGGCAGGCGCACCACGGTCTTGTGGTGCTTTTCCAGCTCCATCGCGCGGCGTTCCTCGCGGCTCATGATGCGGATCGGCTTGTACACCTCGGCCGGCGCAGGCGCCGGCTCGGCCATGAGGGCGGCCTTGGTCGGCTCGACCATGGCCGGATTCACATCGTCGGCAGGTTTGTTGCCGGTCGCGCAGGTCGTCGGCGAGCTCTTGTCGACCATCAGGTAGGGGTCGATATGCTGGTCGATCTTGCCCGGCATGTCGACGCGGGTACTGTTGTGCACGCCCCACTCCTCGCTCGGCATCCAGCCGGCCGGCACCAGGAAGGACGTGCCGCGCAGGTCGCGGATGGTCTTGATGCTCTCGCCGTCGGCCATGCGGCGGGTCAGGTCGACCAGCGCGCGCTCGGCGTTACCGAAGATCAGCATGTCGGCCTTGGATTCGAACAGCACCGAACGGCGCACCTTGTCCGACCAGTAATCGTAGTGGGCGATGCGGCGCAGCGACGCTTCGATCGAGCCGATCACCACCGGCGTGCCGGGGAAGGCTTCGCGGCAGCGCTGGGCGTAGACCGAGACGGCGCGGTCGGGGCGCTTGTTCGGCTCGCCGTTGGGCGTGTAGGCGTCGTCGGAACGCGGCTTGCGGTCGGCCGTGTAGCGGTTGACCATGGAATCCATGTTGCCGGCGGTGACGCCGTAGTACAGGCGCGGCTTGCCGAGCGTGCGGAAGGCGTCGGCCGAGTGCCAGTCCGGCTGGGCGATGATGCCGACGCGGAAGCCTTGCGCCTCCAGCAGGCGGCCGACCAGGGCCATGCCGAAACTCGGATGGTCGATGTAGGCGTCGCCGGTGACAAGGATGACGTCGCACTGATCCCAGCCCAGCACGTCCATCTCGGCGCGGGACATGGGAAGGAAAGGCGCTGTGGCAGCGCGGGCAGACCGCTTGGGGACGGCCGCAAATAAATTGGTAGGGGTGTTCATATCGGACAGCATTGTACCGGAAATGCCCCCGCTCCGCTCATGATGGAAAGAAAAATTCTTTTAGTATTCAAACACTTGTGTGTAAATGATGACGGATTTACATTGCTTTGCCCGGCAGCTTTGCTATAACGGAGAGATACCCATCGTCAGGAGACCATCATGCGACGTCGACTGTATTTCATGCTGCCGGACGTACCGAGCGCCCGTTCCATGCTGGACGAGCTGCTGCTGGCCCGTATCGAAATCGGCCACATGCGCTTCATGGCCAGGGACGCGCTGCCGTCGGACATGCCGGACGTCAGCTTCATGCAGAAAACCGATCTGGTGCACGGCGCCCAGCTGGGCGTGGTGATCGGCGCCATCGTCGGCCTCGGGGCGGGCATCTTCCTCACCATGTTCCCGGTGGACGGCATGACCTTGCGCACCGCCGCCATCCTGCTGGTGGCGCTGGGCGGGGCGATTTTCGGCGGCTGGGCCTCGGGCATGAATGCGGCGGCCGTGCCGAACACGCGGCTCAAGCCCTTCGCCGAACGCATCGAACAGGGCCAGGTTTTGTTGATCGTCGATGTGCCCGTGGGGCGCGTCGACGAAATCGAAGAGATGATCGCCAAGCGTCATCCCGAAATCAGCTTTGGCGGTATGGAACCGCCGATGCTGGCGTTTCCGTAACGCCGGCTGCCCGGGGACCTGGGTTCCCCGGGTCCTCGAACACTTGCCGTGCCGCAGGGCGGGTTCAGATGCCCATGCTGGACAGGATATTGCCCAATTCGCGCAGGGCCGGCTCCAGTTTTGGATGCTGGGCCGCGAATTTGGCGGAAATTTCCTGGGTGCGCTCGGCCAGGCCGTAGGTGGTGCTCTCGCCCGGCGCGGCCTCGGCGGCGGCGCGGCGCTCCAGCAGCTGCCGGATATCGCCGTCGAGCTGCTTCAGCAAATCCTGCAATTCCTCGTCGATCGGCCCGGCGCTGGCCAGGTTGGAGCGCAGAGAACTCAGTGATGCCTTCAGGTTGCTGTCCATAATAGTCCCCTAGTCGGTAAATTGCGTGGCGACGTAAAGCTCTTCGACTTTAGCGCGGGCCCACGGCGTCTTGCGCAAAAACTTCAGGCTGGACTTGACGCTGGGATCGCTGATGAAGCAGTTGATATCGATCCGTTGGCCCAGCTGTTCCCAGCCGTAATGCGCGTGCAAACGGGTCACGATGGCTTCCAGCGTCACGCCGTGCAGTTCGTTACTCATAGTTCTATCTTACTCACAAAATGAAAGGGCCGGACTCGATTCTTACACAAATCGAGCCCGGCCCCATGTTCCTTGCTGAACGGCAGCTTACTTTTCAGTCAGGCCACGGCGCTCCAGCAGCGGTTCGATCTGCGCATCGCGGCCGCGGAAGTTGCGGAACATTTGCATCGCATCCATGGTGCCGCCGCGCGACAACAGCATCTTGCGGAACCAGTCGCCGTTCTTGCGCAGCATGCCGCCGTTTTCGGTGAACCAGTTGACGGTGTCGGCATCGAGCTTCTCCGACCATAGGTAGCCGTAGTAGCCGGCCGAGTAGCCGCCCGCGAACACGTGCGAGAAGTAGGTGGTGCGGTAGCGCGGCGGCACCGGCGCGTAGTCGACGCCGGCGGCCTTCAGCGATGCCGCCTCGAAGCCCAGCACATCGGCCGGGATCTGCTGCGCGCCCAGCTGGTGCCATTTCTGGTCCAGGATGGAAGCGGCCAGGTACTCGGTGGTGCGGTAGCCCTCGTTGAATTTCTTCGACGCGATCACCTTGTCCAGCAATTCCTGCGGCATAGGCGCGCCGGTCTGGTAGTGCTTGGCGTAGTTGGCGAGCACCTCCGGCCATACCGACCACATTTCGTTGACCTGCGACGGGAACTCAACGAAGTCGCGCGGCACGCGGGTGCCGGCGAAGCGTGGATAGTTCACGTCGGAGAACATGCCGTGCAGCGCATGGCCGAACTCGTGGAAGGTGGTGCGCAGCTCGTCGTAGGTCAGCAGCGTCGGCTCGCCGGCGTTCGGCTTGGGAATGTTGAGGTGGTTGGCGATCACCGGATGCGTGCCCATCAGCTTGGACTGCGACACATAGGCATTCATCCAGGCACCACCGCGCTTATTGCTGCGCGCATAGTAATCGCCGATGAAGATGGCCAGCTGCTTGCCGTCGGCGTCGAACACGTCCCACACGCGCACGTCCGGATCGTAGACCGGCAAATCCTTGCGCTCCTTGAAGGTCAGGCCGTAGACCTTGTTGGCGGCGAAGAACACGCCGTTGACCAGCACGTTGTTCAGCTCGAAGTAGGGCTTGAGCTGGTTCTGGTCGAAGTTGAAGCGCTCGGCGCGCACCTTGTCGCTGTAGAACGACCAGTCGTGCGCGGCCAGCTGGAAGCCGCCTTGTTCCTTGTCGATCACAGCCTGGATCTCGGCGCCTTCCTTCCTGGCGTTGGCGACGGCCGGACGGGCGAACTCGGACAGCATCTTGTTGACCGCTTCCGGCGTGTGCGCGGTCTGGTCTTCCAGCGAGTAGGCGGCGAAGTTGGCGTAACCCAGCAGCGCGGCCTTGTCGGCGCGCAGCTGGGCCGTCTTCAGCACGACTTGCGTGTTGTCGAACTTGCCGCCATGGCTGCCGCGCGCCAGCGAGGCGGCCATCAGCCGTTCGCGCACGGCGCGGTTGGTCAGCACCGACAGGTTGGCTTGGCCGGTGGTGTTGACGACCGGGATGGCGAACTTGCCTTCCAGTCCGCGCGCCTTGGCGACGGCGGCGGCGGCGTCGATCGCCTTGTCCGACATGCCGGCCAGCTCTTCGCGGGTGTCGACGATCAGCGCCGAAGCGTTGGCTTCTTCCAGCACGTTCTGGGCGAAGCTGGTGGACAGCTTGGCCAGCTCGCCGTTGAGCGCCTTCAGCTTTTCCTTGTTGGCGTTGGACAGCTTGGCGCCGGCGCGCACGAAGTCGGTGTTGTAGCGTTCCAGCAGGTACAGCGACTCGGCGTCCAGGTGCAGCTTGGCGCGCTTGTCGTACAGCGACTTGATGCGGGCGTACAGCTTGGCGTTCAGGCGGATGGCGTCGCTGTGGGCCGCCAGCTTGGGCGAGAGCTCGCGCTCCAGCGCCTTGAAGCTGTCGTTGGTGTTGGCGCCGGACAGGTTGCCGAACACGCTGGACACGCGCGACAGCAGCTGGCCGGATTTCTCCATCGCGACGATGGTGTTCTCGAACGTGGCCGGCTGCTTGTTGTTGGCGATGGCTTCGATTTCGGCGGCGTTGATGCGCATGCCTTCGGCGAAGGCCGGGCCGTAGTCTTCGTTCTTGATCTGGTCGAACGGCGGGTAGCCGAACGGCAGCGTGCTGGCCTTGGCGAAGGCATTACTGGCCGGCAGCATGGAAGCCGGCTCGGCCGCATGCGCGACGCTGCAAATGGCCGCCACGCCGGCGGCGATAATCATATTGGTGTTCATCTGGTTTTCTTATAAACGGTTTATCTTATTTCAGGCCGCGACGGTCCAGCAGCGGCTCGATGATAGGATCGCGGCCGCGGAAGTTGCGGAACAAATTCATCGCATCGTCGGTGCCGCCGCGCGACAGCAGCTTGGCGCGGAACCAGTCGCCGTTTTCGCGCTTCAGGCCGCCTTTTTCCTTGAACCATTCGACGGTGTCGGCGTCCAGCTTCTCGGACCACAGGTAGGCGTAGTAGCCGGCCGAGTAGCCGCCGCTGAAGCTGTGCGAGAAGTAGGTGGTGCGGTAGCGCGGCGGCACCGGCGCGAAGTCCACGCCCATGTCCTTCAGCGATGCCGCTTCGAAGCCCAGCACGTCGCTAGGGATTTGCGCCGGGGTCAGCTGGTGCCAGCGCTGGTCCAGCAGCGAGGCCGACAGGTACTCGGTGGTCAGGAAGCCCTGGTTGAATTTCTTCGAGGCGATGACCTTGTCCAGCAGATCCTTGGGCATAGGCGCGCCGGTCTTGTAGTGCTTGGCGTAGTTGGCCAGCACTTCCGGCCACACGGCCCACATCTCGTTCACTTGCGACGGGTATTCGACGAAGTCGCGCGGCACGCTGGTGCCGGAGAAGCGCGGGTACTTCACGTTGGAGAACATGCCGTGCAGCGCGTGGCCGAACTCGTGGAAGGCGGTCTTGACTTCATCGTAGGTCAGCAGCGTCGGCTCGCCTGCGGGCGGCTTGGGAATATTGAGGTGGTTGGCCACCACCGAGTGCGTGCCCAGCAGCGTCGACTGCGAGCTGTACTCGTTCATCCAGGCGCCGCCCTGCTTGTTGCTGCGGGCGTACATATCGGCCAGGAAGATGGCCAGTTGCTTGCCGTCGGCGTCGAACACGTCGAACACGCGCACGTCCGGGTTGTACACCGGCAGATCCTTGCGCTCCTTGAACGACAGGCCGTACAGCTTGCCGGCGGCGTAGAACACGCCGTTGACCAGCACGTTGTCCAGTTCGAAGTAAGGCTTGAGCTGGTTCTCGTCGAAGGCGAAGCGCTGGGCGCGCACCTTGTCGGTGTAGAAGGCCCAGTCGGAAGCGTCGATCTGGAAGCCGCCCTTGTCGGCGTCGACCACGGCTTGCAGGTCGGCCGCTTCCTTCTTGGCGTTGTTGACGGCGGGCTTGGCCAGCTCGCCCAGCAGCTTGTTGACGGCGCTGGTGTCGTGCGCGGTCTGGTCTTCCAGCGAGTAGGCGGCGAAGTTGGCGTAACCCAGCAGCGTGGCTTTCTCGGCGCGGGCCTTGGCGATTTTCAGCACTGTTTCACGGCTGTCGAATTCGCCGCCGTGGCTGCCGCGCGTCAGCGACGCGGCCATCAGGCGCTCGCGCACGGCGCGGTTGGTCAGCACGGCCAGCGGCGGCTGGCCGCTGGTGTTGACGATGGCGACCAGGAACTTGCCGTCCAGGCCCTTGGCCTTGGCGGCCGCCGCGGCGGCGTCGATGGCGGCGTCGGTCATGCCGGCCAGCTCTTCGCGGGTGTCGACCACCAGCGCCGAGGCATTGGTTTCCTTCAGTACGTTCTGGGTGAAGGTGGTTTGCAGCGTGGCGATGGTGCCGTTGATGGTCTTCAGTTTTTCCTTGTCGGCGGCGGACAGCTGGGCGCCGGCGCGGACGAAATCGGTGTGATAGCGTTCCAGCAGATGCTTGGATTCGGCATCGAGCTTGAGCTTGTCGCGCTTGTCGTACAGCGACTTGACGCGGGCGTACAGCTTGGCGTTCAGGTAGATGGCGTCGCCGTGGGCGGCCAGCTTCGGCGACATTTCGCTGTCGATGGCGTCGAGCTTGTCGTTGGTGTTGGCGCCCTGCAGGTTGCCGAAGGTGGTCTGCACGCGGGTCAGCAGCTCGCCGGATTTTTCCATCGCGACCACGGTGTTCTCGAAGGTGGCCGGCTGCTTGTTGTTGGCGATCGCCTCGATTTCCTTCAGCTGGATGCGCATGCCTTCGACGAAGGCCGGCTTGAAGTGCTCGTCCTTGATCTGGTCGAACGCCGGGTAGTGGAACGGCAGCTTGCTGGCGACGGCCAGCGGATTGCCGGCCAGCGCGGCAGCGGGAGCAGCCAGCACGGTCTGGGTGAAAGCCAGGCCGAGGGCGGCCGCGATAACGAGCATCTGAGGACGGGACATGATCACATCTTTCATTTAAACGACGAAGGAAAATGCTGACGCAGCGAAGCGCAGCATGGAAGCGCAAGATCATATCAGGGTGACATGGCGGCAGTCACTGGCAAAAAATGCTGCACTGCACTTGGTTGGAAAGCGGGGGCATTTCCCGAAGAAAGCTTTGCCGAATTGTCATTTTTGCAGCTACACTGACGTTTCGATGCAACGTGGCCATACACATGAATACTGAACAGCTGAAACGGCATTGCCGGCAGTACCCCGGCGCGGTGGAAACCCTGCATGGAGAACCATCGAATATCCTGGTCTACAAGGTCGAGGACAAGACCTTCGCGTATTTCAAGACCAGCGAGCCTGAGCAATGGCGCTTCAGCCTGCGCGTGACGCCGGACCGCTTCCTGGAGCTGACCGACCGCCCGGGCGTGAAGCCGGCCCGCTACATGGGCCGCTTTCACTGGGTGACGATCGTCGATGTGGGCCAGTTCCCGGCCGACTACCTGGCCGAGCTGGTGGCGGCGTCGTACCGCCGCGCGGTGGAGTCGCTCAGCAAGGCCAGGCAAAAGGCGTTGGCAACGCACGATGAATAAGGACAAGCCCATGTTCCGCCTGCTTCCCCTGGCCGGCCTGCTGGCCGCCGGCTGCTGCGCCGCGGCCGTCTCCGTCTCCACCTTCAAGCAAGTGATGCCGCCGCCGGGCCTGTACCAGATCGATACCGACGGCACGATGCGCATGCCCGGCTCCGGCGCCAGCGCCCGCCAGCAAACGGACGGCGCCAGCGGCGACGTCACGGCCACCACCACCGTCCCCGGCGGGAAAGCCCGGCAGGACTTCAAGGGCGACGGCCCGATCCGCTTTTGCGTGCCGGCGCGTCCGGCCGGCGCGCCGGTGCTGCCGCCGAACTTGGGGGCGGCAGCCTGCAAGACGCTGTCGACCACTGGCGGCGCCGACAGCATCGTCCACATCGCCCAGTGCGCAGCAGGGCGCTACCAGCTGACGGTGCGCCGCCTGAGCGAAAACACCTGGGAATTCATCGACCAGGCCGACCTGGCGCCCACGCCAGGCGCACCCAGCATGGAAGCGCTGCGGCCGATGATGGAGCAGATGGCGAAGAACGGCACGCCGGAGGAGCGCGCCAAAGCGCAGCAAGCGCTGGCGGCTCTGCCTCAGCAGCAGGCGGCGATGGACGCCGGGCGCGCGCAAGCCATGGCGGCGCTGGCCAAAGCGCAGGCCGGCGCCAAGACGCCGCAAGAGGCGGCGGCCGTGGCCAAGGCCATGCAGGCGATGGGGCAAACGGGAGTCCGCATGCAGGCCGATGCGCGCCGCGTATGGACGCGCATTGCCGAGCACTGCGGCAGCTAGATCAGCGGCGTTCGAAGCGGCGGTCAGGGATGAACCACAGCATCGCCACGGCCACATAGATGGCAAAGCCGGCCATCGGTGCGAGCAGGGAAACGCCGATGCCGATCAAATACAGCAGCGAGGACAGCTTGCCCTTGCGGTCCTTGCCCAGCGCAACGCGCAGCGCCTCGTTGTTATTCGCCAGGCACTTGGCCAGGATGAAGTAGGCGCTGCTGGACATGAACAGGATGAAGCCATAGCAGGCCAGCGGCAGTGCGGCGAAATGGTTCTCGCCGACCCAGCTGGTGACGAACGGCACCAGCGACAGCCAGAACAGCAAATGCAGATTGCCCCACAGCGCGCCGCCGGTGATCTGGCTGACGGTGTGTATCAAGTGATGATGGTTGTTCCAATAAATCCCAACGTAGATAAAGCTCAGCACATAGCTGAGGAACACCGGCCACAAAGGCTGCAACGCCGCCCAGTCCGCGCCATGCGGCACCTTCAGTTCCAGCACCATGATGGTGATGATGATGGCGATGACGCCATCGCTGAATGCCTCCAACCTGCCCTTGCCCATGCCTGCTCCCCACTTGTCTAAAAAAAATTACGGCAAGCTTAACCGAATCCTTCACTGCCGGGGACAGCCGTAGCGTTCAGAGCTGCATCAATCGTGCGCGCTATGCTGCGCATGCATGCTGGCGTAAAGTGGAGGATGCCGCAGAGGAGTCCACCATGAATGGCAATCATCAGCCCCAGCAGGAACAACACCGCATCGCCGAACGTGTTGCGCACCTTGAGACGGCGATCGACTACCAAGGCAAGGCCGTACAGGATCTGCGCGAGGAAATGCGGGCTGGGTTCACCCGCAACGACGCCGAGTTCGTTCGCATGCATGAGCAACTGATGAAGATACGCACCACGGATTTCCGCATCCTGTTGAGTATCGGCCTGGGCACGGCTCTGGGTACCGTCGGCCTGGTCATCAAAGTCTTTGGTCTGCTCTAGTCACGCTACATCTCATCCGCTAGCGTAAGAAAGCGAGCCGAATATGCTCCCAAAAAGGCAACAGGTAGCTTAGGCCCGCCTCACTTTTATTGCAACACCGCCTGAATGTTTTCTTCACTGCCGAGGTCGCCGTTCCGTTGAGACCTGCATCAATCGTGCGCGCTATGCTGCGCATGCACGCCGGCGTAGAGTGGCGAATGCCTCCGAGGAGCTCACCATGAATGGCAATCATCAGCCCCAGCAGGAACTGCACCACATCGCCGAGCATGTTGCGCATCTTGAGACCGCAATCGACTACCAAGGCCAGGCCATATCCCGGCTACGCGAGGAAATGCTGGCTGGCTTCGTCCGTACGGACGCCGGCTTCGTTCGTACGGACATCGGCTTCGTTCGTGTGGATGCCAACTTCACTCGTGCGGATGCCGAATTTGCTCGTGTACATGCCGAGTTTGTTCGCGTGCATGAGCAACTGACAAAGATACGCACCGTCGACTTCCGCATTCTGCTAAGCATCTGCCTGAGCACAGCCCTAGGCACGATGAGCTTGGTCGTGAAACTCTTCGGCCTGCTCTAATGCGCTGGCCGCCATCACTCGCGTATCTCGGGCTCCACCAGCTGCGCCAGCAGCACCAGCGATTCCTGCCAGCCCAGATAACACGCCTCCACCGGAATCACCGCCGGGATGCCTTCCTGTACCACCTTCACCTCCACGCCGCAGAACACGTCGCGCAGCGTCACCGTGGTCTTCATCGAGCCCGGCAGATTCGGGTCTTCAAACGTACCGGTGTAGACCAGGCGCTCGTTCGGCACCAGTTCCAGATACTCGCCGCCGAAGCTGTGCTGTCCGCCGGTGGTGAAGTTGGTGAACGACATGCGGTAGTGGCCGCCTACCCTGGCGTCCAGCTCATGCACGGTGTTGGTAAAGCCATGCGGTGGCAGCCACTTGGCCATCGCGGCGGCGTCCAGGAAGGCGCGGTAGACGCGGTCGGCCTTGGATTTGAAAACGCGGTGCAGTTGTACGGTATTCGTCGTCATGATCGTTGCTCCTGTGAGTGTAGAGGACGTCCCTCCATCCATACGACGAACGACGCCCAGACAATTCGACACGCGGGATGACGGTGGCCGCACCTATCCTGTCCGTAATGGACAAGGAAGGACTTTGCACCTATCCTGCCTGTTTTCAAATATGAAACATTAAGGATACGCTATGGCCCGGACTTTTTCCACCAAAGGCTTGCTGGCCGCGGCACTGGGCGCCACGATCTCGCTGGGCGCTTGCGCCGCGGATGCGCCCAAGCTCAGCACCGCGGATTTCCAGGGCTGCGCCAAGCCGGTCTGGCCGAAGGAAGCACTGCGCAAGGAACAGACCGGCACCGTCACGCTGGCCTTCCTGATCGGCACCGACGGCAACGTCGCCGACGCCAAAATCACCCGCTCCAGCGGCTTCCCGCTGCTGGACGACGCGGCGGTGGCCGGCCTGCGCTCCTGCCGCTTCAAGCCCGGCATGGTGGACGGCAAGCCGGTCAGCGCCTGGCAGCAGATGCAGTATGTCTGGACGCTGGACGGCCCGTCCTCATTGAAGCCCGACCTGGCGGCGGTCAACCAGTACCGCGACGCCGCGCTGGCCGGCGATGCCGATGCGCTGTACCAATTGGCCAAGGCCTACAGCAATGGCGAAGCCAACCAGGCCGTCACGCTGGGCCAGTTCCGCACGGTGCTGGACCACAGCCTGCCGGAAGCACAGTACCTGCTGGGCTTGCGGCTGGCCATCGGCCACAGCGCGCCATCCAACCAGATCGAAGCGGCGGTCTGGTACCACAAGGCCGCCGAAGCCGGCCACGTGCGGGCACAGGTTGAAACGGGCTACCGCTACGAACGCGGCAATGGCGTCGCGCAAGACTACGCGCAGGCGATGGACTGGTATCTGAAGGCGGCCGGGCAAGGCGACCATCAGGCGGAAAACAATATCGGCCTGTTGCACGCCTACGGCCGTGGCGTGCCGCTCGACCGCGCCGTCGCGGCCGAGTGGTACCGCAAGGCGGCCGAAGGCGGCCATGCCTGGGGCCAGGCCAATCTGGGCATGTTCTACCTGTACGGCCGGGGCGTGGAGAAAGACCTGCCGCTGGCGCAGCAATGGCTGGAACGGGCGGCGGCCCAGCACAATCCCGCCGCCGAGCGCGATCTGTCCACGATGTACCTGCGCGGCGAAGGCGTGTTCCACAGCGACGAGGAAGGCGCCCTCTACCTGCGCCGGGCCGCGCAGGATGGCGACACCGCCTCGCAGATCCGCTGGGGCCTCGTGCTGACCTACGGCCTGCTCGGCGAGAAGGCCGATCCGGTCCAGGGCCTGGTCTTCCAGCGCATCGCCGCCAAGACCGGCAATGCCACCGCCCAGAACAACATCGGCTATGCCTTCGAGATCGGCAGCGGCGTGGCGCAGGACTATGCCGCCGCGCGCGACTGGTACACGCGCGCTGTCGCCCAGGGCAACGGCAATGCGCAGGCGGCGCTGGGCCACATGTACGAACAGGGCAAGGGCATGGCCAAGGACTTGAGCAAGGCAGCCTCGCTGTACCAGGCTTCCGCCGCGCAAAACAATCCGGACGGCCTGTATCGCCTGGCGACGCTGACCGAGGCCGGCCGCGCCGTGCCGCAAAGCGCGTCGGACGCGGTCGATCTGTACCGGCGCTCGGCCGAGCTGAATTTCCTGTCCGCCATGCGCCGCCTGGCCACCGCTTACGAAAAAGGCGAGCTGGGGCTCAAGCCGGATGCGGCGCAGGCCCAGCAGTGGCGGGAGAAGGCCGAGCAGCGGGCAGCCGCCCCGCGATTCGTCTTCCGCTAATCCGGGCGGCTCGGCTACACTGCCGTCTTGTACCGGACTAGGATCAAGTATGGAAAATTACGCCGAGCTGCTGGAAACCCTGGCGCAGCAGGAAAAGGAATTGCAATTCACCACCTTCACCAGCGACACCGCGCTGGCGCTGGGCTTGAAAGTGATCGAGCTGGCCAGGCAGCGCGACAAGAGCGTCACGGTCAACGTCACCGTCAACGGCAAGGTGCTGTTCCATCACGCGATGCAGGGCGCCACGCCGGACCAGGCCGACTGGATACGCCGCAAGAGCAATGTGGTGACGCGCTTCGGCCGCTGCTCCTTCCACATCGGCACCGATTATAAAAATCGCGGCGTGGTGTTCGAGGACGTGAAGTATCTGGACCCGAAGGAATACGCGCCGTACGGCGGTTCCTTCCCGGTCGTGGTCAAGAATGTCGGCCTGATCGGCACGGCCACCGTCTCCGGCCTGCGCCAGGCGGAAGACCATGCCATCGTGGTCGAGGCGCTGCGGGCCGTGCTGGCCTGATCAGTAATGCGGCGGCGGTTCGTGCGCCAAGGCGCCGCCGCCTCCGCTACCCTGGGCCTGGTCGCGCACATGCTGGACCAGCGCCGCGCACATCTGCTCCAGCTTGTCGATCTGCTGCTGTTGCTCGTAGACGCGCTGGTTCAGCGACTCCACGATGTACTCCTGGTGCGCCAGTTTGGTTTCAATATCGATGAAGCGGTCTTCGGTGGTGCTCACGGCATACTCCCTGCTGGAAAGCACGCATTCTACAGCCTCACTTGAGGTAGACCCCGCCGCAGACCACCATGTCGTCTTCCGGCACGCAATACATGGACTTCGGCTCGATCTGGCCGCTGGTCGGATTGGTGAACTTGTAGTCCTGCCAGAACGGCTGCTTTTTCTTCGCCAGCTCGACGCGCTCCTTGACGAAGGCCTTGCCGTCCACGTCCTTAATTTCCAGCAGGTTCTTGCCGATCATCTTGGCGTTGGCGCCGTGCGCGCGCACCACGCCGTCCAGGCCGTACACGGTCAGATACAGGTCGCGGTCAGTGAACTGGCCATCCTTCTTGTTGATCTCGGCGTAGGTTTTTTCCTTGCCGTTGGCCTTCAAAAACTTCAAGCCTTTGTTCACCATCGCCTCGGCTTCCGGCTTGGTGGCGAAGTCTGCGGCATGTGCCATCGGCAGCAGGGCGCAGGCGAAAACAAGAGACGCAATGAGTTGGGTACGCAAGAATCACCTCCGTCGGTATCGCGCCGGAACGGCACAAGCCGATGCTAGCACAAGGCCGGCCCGATTACGTCTTCGGTGTGGTTAATAGTTCCTTCATCCGTGCCAGCCGCTCTTTCGGCGTCATCACTTCGGACTCGGCCGGCACGGCGGTGCCGACGTCGAGCTCCATCTCCTTGATGAAGCGCGACGGATCGCAATGCACCTGTTCGCCCGCGCGCTTGCGCTTCTTGCACCAGGTGATCTGCAGCGTGCGCTGCGCGCGCGTGATGCCAACGTACATCAGGCGCCGCTCTTCCTGCACGCGGGCGGCGATGGTCTCGGCCGGCGCATCGGCGTCGCCCTTGTGCGGCAGGATGCCTTCCTCGACGCCGACCAGGAACACGTGCGGATACTCCAGCCCCTTCGACGCGTGCAGCGTCGACATGCGCACCGCGTCCGGGTCTTCGTCCTGGCCTTCGAGCATGGACATCAGCGCCACCATCTGCGTCAGCTCCAGCACGTTCTTTTCCTCGCCGTCGCGGTCCTTGCCGCCACGGCCGCGCTCCTTCAGCCAGTTGGTGAACTCCAGCACGTTCTGCCACTTGCCCTGGGCGGCGCGCTCGTCGAACATATCGTACAGATAGGATTCGTAGTTGATCGCTTCCAGCAGGTCGTCCAGCACCTGGGCCGCGTTGTCGCCGCTGCCGCTCGGGCCGGGCCGGCTGGCGCGCGCTTCGAGGTTGTTGATGAAGTTGCAGAAGTCGCGCAGCGGGCCCAGCTGCCGGTCGGTCAGCAGGGCTTCGATGCCGCCCTTGAACACCGCCTCGAACAGCGAGCACTGCCATTGACCGGAGAAGGTGCCCAGCGTTTCCATGGTCGACTGGCCGACGCCGCGCCGTGGCGTGGTGACGGCGCGGATAAAGGCCGGATCGTCGTCGGTGTTGGCCAGCAGGCGCAGGTAGCTGATGATGTCCTTGATCTCGGCCTTGTCGAAGAAGCTCTGGCCGCCGGAGATCGTGTACGGAATGCGCTCCTTGCGCAGCGACTGCTCGATGATGCGGGCCTGGTGGTTGCCGCGGTACAGAATGGCGTAGTCCGACCACTTGTTCTTGCGCTCGAAATGGTCGGCCGAAATCATGATCGCCACCTGCTCGGCTTCCTGGTCGTCGTTGGCCATGCCCAGCACCTTGATCGGCTCGCCGAGGCCGTGCTCGGACCACAGCGATTTCTCGAACAGCTTGGGGTTGTTGCCGATCACCGCGTTGGCCGCCTGCAGGATGCGGGTGGTGGAGCGGTAGTTCTGCTCCAGCTTGATCACCGCCAGGTCGGGGAAGTCGGTCTGCAGCGTCTTCAGGTTTTCCACCGACGCGCCGCGCCAGGCGTAGATCGCCTGGTCGTCGTCGCCCACGGCGGTGAACATCGGCTTCTTGCCGACGCCCGTCACCATCAGCTTGACCAGCTCGTACTGGCAGGTGTTGGTGTCCTGGTACTCGTCCATCAGCAGGTAGCGCAGGCGGCGCTGCCACTTGTCGCGGATCGGCTCGTTGTTGCGGAACAGTTCCACCGGCAGGCGGATCAGGTCGTCGAAGTCCACCGCCTGGTAGGCCGACAGCGTGGCCACGTAGCTGGCGTAGATGCGCGCCGATTGCGCCTCGTCCTCGTCCTTGGCCTTGTCCAGCGCGATCATCGGATCGACCAGGCCGTTCTTCCACAGCGAGATGTCGGTCTGGATGCGCCGCACCACCTGCTTGTCGGTGGTGATGGCCAGATCCTGGATCAGCGAGCCGCAATCGTCGGCGTCCATGATGGAGAAGCGGTCCTTGAGGCCGACGCCGTTGGCTTCCTGGCGCAGGATCTTCACGCCCAGCGAGTGGAAGGTCGACACCGTCAGCTGCTTGGCCTGGCGCGGTTGCTTGAGCAGCTTGGCGATACGCTCCTGCATCTCCAGCGCGGCCTTGTTGGTGAAGGTCAGCGCGGCGATGGTGCGCGGATCGTAGCCCCGGTCCTCGATCAGGTGGGCGATCTTCTGGGTGATCACGCGCGTCTTGCCCGAGCCCGCGCCGGCCAGCACCAGGCATGGGCCGTCCAGGTACATGACGGCCTCGCTTTGCGGGACATTAAGACCGAATTGGGGGGCTTTGGACATCGGGCGACGATCTGGCTAGGGAACAGCCAGTCATTGTACAGCCCCCGGCCGCTTAGAAGCCCGACAACACGATCTTGCCGATGGTGCGGCGGCCTTCCAGCGCCTCGTGCGCGCGGCGCAGGTTGGCGGCGCTGATCTTGCCGTAGACCTCGCCGAGCGTGGTTTTCAGCTTGCCGGCGTCGATCAGCGCTGCCACCTCATTGAGCAGCTTGTGCTGTTCGATCATGTCCGGCGTGCCGAACATCGAGCGGGTGAACATCATTTCCCACACCCAGGTCACGCTCTTGGCGAACAGCTTGTCCATGTCCAGCGGCGCGGTGTTGTGGACGATGCTGGCCACCTTGCCCTGCGGCGCCACCACCTGGGCGATGGCGTCGAAGTGCGGATCGGTGTCGCTCAGGCACAGCACGTAGTCGACGCCGGCGATCTCCAGCGCCAGCAGCTGCGCCGCCATGTCGCCGTTGTGGTCGATCACATGGTCGGCGCCCAGCTCGCGCACCCACTTGGCCGACTCGGGACGCGAGGCGGTGGCGATCACGGTCAGCCCGGCCAGCTGCTTGGCCAGCTGGATGGCGATCGAGCCGACGCCGCCGGCGCCGCCGATCACCAGCACGCGCTTGCCGGCGTCGGCGCCGTCGCGGCTGATCGCCAGGCGGTCGAACAGCGCTTCCCACGCGGTGATCGAGGTCAGCGGCAGGGCGGCGGCGTGGCTGAAGTCCAGGCTGGCCGGCTTGCGGCCGACGATGCGTTCATCGACCAGATGGAATTCGCTGTTGGCGCCGGGGCGGGTGATGCTGCCGGCGTAGTAGACGGTGTCGCCGACCTTGAACAGCGTCACGTCCGGGCCGACGGCGGTGACGGTGCCGGCGGCATCCCAGCCCAGCACGCGCGGGGCGGCGTCGCCCGCTTCGCCGGCGCGCACCTTGGTGTCGACCGGATTGACAGAAATGGCTTCGATCTTGACCAGCAGATCGTGGCCGCTGGCGGCAGGCACGGCGATTTCCACGTCTTGCAGGGCGGTGCTGGTGACGGCGATGGCTTTCATGGCGTTTCCTTGAAATAAGTTTGGATGGACGCAGTATGAATTGCCGCATTTGATTTGATAATTGGCATAATGATGAAATCATTCTTCATCAAAACAATCAAATGGCTCTGGACCTGACCGACGTGGCGCTATTCGTGCGGGTGTGCGCGACCCGCAACCTGTCCGCCGCCGGGCGCGAATTCGGCCTGTCGCCGGCCGCCTCCAGCACCCGCATGGCGCAGCTGGAAAAGCAGCTGGGCGCGCGCCTGCTGCACCGGACCACGCGCCAGATCACGCTGACGCAGGACGGCGAAGTCTTCCTCGAACGGGCGATGGCGCTGCTGGACGCGGCCGAGCAGGCGTCGGCGGCGGTCGGCCACGGCAACGCCCAGCCGCAGGGCTTGCTGCGGGTGGCGGCCTCGGTGACGTTCGGCCGGCTCTACCTGGTGCCGGAGGTGCCGCAGTTCCTGAAGGAGCATCCCGGCGTGCAGCTGGACTTGCGCCTGTCCGACAGCACGCACGACCTGGCGGCGGACGGCATCGACGTCGCCATCCGCATCGGCCCGCTGCGCGATTCGGCGCTGGTGGCGCGGCCGCTGGCGCCGAGCAAGCTGGTGTTGTGCGCCTCGCCCGACTACCTGCGCCAGCGCGGCGTGCCGCAGCAGCCGTCCGACCTGCTGCAGCACGAATGCCTGGTGCTGCAGGCGATGAACCCGTGGCGCTTGCGCGAGCGCGACGGCAGCGAGCTATTGGTGCGCGTGAGCGGCCGCTTCCGCAGCGACAACGGCGAGGCGCTGCGCGACGCCGCCATCGCCGGCCTGGGCATCGGCCTGTCGTCGACCTGGCTGGTGGCGGAACAGCTGCGCAGCGGCGCATTGGTGCGGGTGTTGCCGGGCTACCAGACCACCGATTCGGTGATTTCCGCCGTCTACCTGAACCGCCGTTTCCTGCCGCCCAAGAGCCAGGCCTTCATCGACTTCTTCAGCCGGCGCTTCGGGCCGGAACCGTACTGGGACGAGGACATCGCCTGAGCCGGCGCAGTCGTCTTTGTGACAGATGCGTTACCATGCGGGGATGAGGCGCGCGTGCGCCTGGCTTTGACATGGTTTTCCTATGAAATTCGAACATCTGATAGAAATCAACGACCCGCTCAACCCGCTGTTGGACGCGCTGAGCATCAAGCAACTGTGGAGCGGCCTGGTGCTGCGCGCCGAATCGCCCAAGCTGTTCGTGCCCCACCTGGACGAATGCACCATCACCGACCGCAGCGAAAACGGCTTCAGCCGCAGCCTGCGCTACGGCGAGCTGGTCATCGACGACCGCGTGGTGCTGGAACCGATGCGCCAGGTGCGCTACGAGGTGGCGGCGCAGCAGGACATCAGCCAGTCCAGCCTGACGATGACCATCGAAACGCCGACCGCCGACACGCTGTACGTGCGCTTCCAGTACGACGACGGCCACGATGCGGCGACCGACGCCGCCAACGCGATGTACGACGATTTCCGCCGCTCGGCCTACCAGGAATCGGATATCGACACCATCCGCGTGCTGCGCGACCTGGCGCAGCAGGGCCGGCTGGACGCGCTGCTGAACTGATTCAGACCGCCGCGGTGCGGCCCCACACCTGTTCCATGCGCAGCGGCGGCGCCTGCAGCGCGGCCACCTGGGCCGTGCCCAGCACTTCGCGGATGGCGTGCAGTTCGCCGCGCGTGTCGCGCTGCAGGAACAGCTCCAGCGGCGCACCGCGCGGACCGATCACCGACGTCACATGCGGCGTGGTCGATTGCAGCCCCCGGCGCGACACCACGCCGATCTCACCGTTGATCAAGCGCACCCAGGTGCCGATGGGGTAGATGCCCAGCTCGCGTATCAGCAGCGTCACCAGATTGCCGTCGATGGTGACGTTCGACTCCAGCAACAGATCGCGCAAGGCCGCGTGCGGCGCCAGCGTCTTGCGCCAGACGCGCTCGGCGACGCGGGCCGCGTAACGGTCGGCCAGCGCCAGCAGGCGCGCCAGCGGTGGAATCTGCGCGCCCGACTTGTGCAGCGGATAGCCGCTGCCGTCTTCGTTTTCATGGTGGTACAGGATGCAGTCCAGCCAGGCCTGGTCGCTGATGCCGGCCTGGCGCAGCAGCAGCACGCCTGCCTCGGGATGGGCCAGCAGCGCGGCGCGGTCGGCGGCGTTGGGTTCGGCGCGGCTGTCCTGCAGGCGCTGGTGTTGCGCCAGCATGGCGACATTCATGGTCAGCGCAGCCAGCGTCAGGCTCAGCGTATCTTCCGGCGACAGCTGCTTCGCCTTCGCCAGCACCTGCGCGATGACGGCGGTGTCGATGCTGTGGCGCACCGCGTACGGCGTGGCCGTTTGATTGTGCAGCAGGGTGGCGGTGGCGGCATCGACGTTGACGGCCACGGCGTCGGCGACCAGCAGGGCCACCTCTTCCAGGCGGCGGCGCAGATCGGGCGGCGCGGCGTGCGCGGCCAGCGATGGCAGCAGGGTCTGCAACGCCAGGCTGGCGGCGTTGAGCTTGCGCAGCGCCGAGTCCGGCTCCCTGGCCGCATCCTGCCCGCCGCTGTGATCCTCGAAGGAACCACGCTCCACCAGATAATCGATCTGATTGGCGCTGGCGATCATATGACCTTTGCGGACCAGCAGCGCGCCATTCTCACCGTACACATTCCACGGTATCAGCATGCCCAGTTTCAGATCGGCCGCCGTCACTTTACGTATCTTCATTGCCGTTGATAAAAAACTATCGAGCCAGCAGCATACGGGGTTTCGGTGAGAATGTGTGAGTTTGTTGTATTTTGAGCCTAGGGCCCGGGCGTGCAATCGACGCAGGCGCAATCGTGGGCCGGCGCGTTGGCCAGCTGGTGCGCCAGGTCGCGCAGCGCGGTGCGCACGCCTTCCTCCACCACCGGGTGGTAGAACGGCATGTCCAGCATGGCGCTGACGGTCAGCCCGGCCTGGCAAGCCCAGGACAGCAGGTGGCCGACGTGCTCGGCGCGCGGGCCGAGCATCTCGGCGCCCAGGAAGCGGCCGGTGTCGTACGCGGCGTACACGCGCAGCATGCCCTTGTTCTGCAACATCACGCGGCTGCGGCCCTGGTTTTCAAACGACACCTTGCCGACGGCGAAACGGCCGGCATGGGAGGCGCACAATTCCTCGTAGCTGGCGCCCAGCGTGGCGATCTGCGGTTCGGTGAAGGCGATGGTCAGCGGCGTGCGGCGCAGGCCGGCCTGCACGGCCGGGTGGCGCGCCGCGTTGTCGCCGGCGATGCGGCCCTGGTCGGCCGCTTCCGGCAATTGCGGGCGTTCGTTGTCGGCGTCGCCGGCGATGAAGATGGCGCTCCGGCCACACTGCATCGTCTGCTTGTCATACAACGGTATGCCCTGGTGGTCGCGCTCCAGCCCGGTGTTCTCCAGGCCCAGCTTGTGCACATTCGGGCGCCGTCCTATCGCCGACAGCAGGTAGCTGAAATGCTCGGTGCGGCGCTGGCCGCCGGCGTCCTCGCTGGTCACGTCCAGGCCGTCATCGCGCTGCACCACCTGCACTACCTTGGTCTTGAAGCGCACGTCGAGCTCGTCCGCCATGGCGCGGCGCGCCACGTCCAGCACCTCGGGATCGCTCAGCTGGGCGACGCTGCCGCCGCGGCCGAACACGGTCACGCGCACGCCCAGACGCGCCAGCGCCTGGCCCAGCTCCAGGCCGATGACGCCGGTGCCGGCCACGGCGATCGATTCCGGCAGGTCGTCCCAGTAAAACACCTCGTCGCTGGTGATCACGCGCGGGCCGGCCGCGCGCCACTCGTCCGGCACGATGGGCGTCGAGCCGGTGGCGATGACGAAGCGCCCGGCCTCGACCAGCGTGTGCTCGTCGATCTGCAATTGGGTCGCGCTGACGAAGCGCGCATGGCCATGGATCTTGTCCTCGGCCGGATAGCCGTTGACGCTGTCGACGACAAAGCCGACAAACCGGTCGCGCTCGCTGCGCACGCGCGCCATCACGGCCTTGCCGTCGATGCGCACTTCACCGGCATGCACGCCGAAGGCCGGCGCCGCCTGCAGCGCATGCGCCGCCTCGGCCGCTGCGATCAGCAGCTTGCTGGGCATGCAGCCGACACGGGCGCAGGTGGTGCCGTAGACGTGGGATTCGATCAGCAGCGTTTTTTTGCCGCCGGTGGTGGCGGCGCGGTAGGCGGTCATGCCGGCGGTGCCGGCGCCGATGACGGCGACTTCGGTGTGTAGCGTTTTCATGCGTAAAGTCTACACCGTTTGGCCGATGGGCATCGGCGGCGGGCAAATCCGGCGGCCGCGCACGATTGCTTGTAATCGAGTTTTACTTCAGAGCAAAAGAGTATTAGTATCTCTTATCGTTTCAAATTTTTATAAGTGCAGCTTATGGGAACACTGGACTATCGCGCACTCGCCGTGCTGGACGCCGTCGCCAGCCAGGGCAGCTTCGAAAAAGCCGCCCTGGCGCTGGGCATCAGCCAATCCGCCGTGTCCCAGCGCATCAAGGCGCTGGAGGACGCGGCCGGGCGCCTGCTGATCGTGCGCGGCCAGCCGGCCGTGCCGACCGGGCTGGGCCAGCGATTGGTGTCGCACCACCGCAACGTCAAGCTGATGGAGGCGGCGCTGGATATCGACCTCGGGCACAAGGTCAGCATGCCGGAAATCGCGCTGGCGGTCGACGCCGCCAGCCTGGCGACCTGGTTCCCCATGAGCTTGCAGCCCCTGCTGTCGCCGCCGCGCTGCCAGTTGAAGGTGCAGCTGGCCGACCAGCGCATGGCCCTGCATCTGGTGCAGGAGGGTAGCGTGTTCGGCAGCATCGCCGCCGCCCAGGAGCATCCCGACCCGCACGCCAACGGCCCGGACGTGACCCCGCTGGGCAAGCTGCGCTATGTGTGCGTGGCGACGCCGGCGTTTGCCGGCCACTGGTTTGGCGATGGTTTCTCGCTGGAGGCGGCGCGGCTGGCGCCGGCCGTGGTCAGCGACCAGGACATGATGGCCGGCTTCCTGCGCACGGTGCTGGACCTGAACGGCCCGTATCCGCACCACACCATGCCGCAGTCGGCCGCCGTGACCG
This sequence comes from Duganella sp. HH101, assembly GCF_001758795.1. NCBI lineage: Bacteria > Pseudomonadati > Pseudomonadota > Betaproteobacteria > Burkholderiales > Oxalobacteraceae > Duganella > Duganella sp. HH101. Next base: position 88,019 of record NZ_LRON01000003.1, read on the forward strand.
AGTGCATCCACGGCAGCCTGGCCTACGGGCTGATGCCGCAGATCCAGGTGTCCAGCGCGCTGGCCAACGACCGCCTGGTCGACCTGGCGCCCGGACACTACGTCGACGTGGCGCTGAACTGGCACGCCTGGAACCTGGACACCCCGTTCACCCGCGCGCTGACCGAGCAGATCGTCGCCACCGCCAGGCGCTTCTTGCTTTAAACAGATTGGGGTCAAGTCTGACATTTGGACACGGACCCAGCCGTTATCGCTCTTGACTCATGAGCTCGTGTCCAAATGTCAGACTTGACCCCAAAGTTAAATATCCAGCGGATCGACTTCCAGCGACCACTTCACGCGGCTCTTCATTTCCCGCAGAGTGAGTAACCACTCCCTCAGAAACGCTTGCAGCATGGGCCTCGACGCCGACTCCACCAGCAACTGGGCGCGGTCGACGTTGTGCACTCGCGTCATGCTCATCGGAATCGGATCGTTGATCGTGATGCCCGGATGCTCGACGCAATCGCGGGCGATGGTCAGGAATTCGATGGCCGTGGCCAGCTCCGGCGCCTCGGCCCGCAGCAGCGCCTGGAACAGATAGGGCGGCAAGGCGGCCTGCTCGCGCTCCTCCAGCAGCGCCGACGCGAAGTGGTCGTAATCATGGTTCACCACCGCGCCGTACAGCGGATGCTGCGGATAGCGGGTCTGGATCAGCACCTCGCTGGCGCTGCCGCCTTCGGTGCGGGCGGCGCGGCCGGCGCGGCCCGCCACCTGCATCAATTGCGCGAACAGGCGCTCGCTGGCGCGGTAGTCCTGCGAAAACAGCGCCGTGTCCGGATTCAGAATGCCCACCAGCGTCAGCCTTTTAAAGTCATGCCCCTTGGCCACCATCTGCGTGCCGATCAGGATATCGACCTCGCCCCGGTGCACGGTATCGAAGGCCGCCTGCGCGCTACCCTTCTTGCGGGTGGAATCGGCGTCGATGCGCAACACCCGCGCTTCCGGGAACATCGCTTGCAAGCCCTCCTCCACGCGCTGCGTGCCGCGCCCCAGCGGTTGCAGGTCGACATTGCCGCAGGTGGGGCAATGGCGCGGGATACGCATCTCCAGGCTGCAATGGTGGCAGCGCAGCCGGTGCTCCGGGCGGTGCAGCACCATGAACGAGGTGCAGCGCGTGCATTCGCTGATCCAGCCGCAGGATTCGCAGCAGATCACCGGCGCATAACCGCGCCGGTTCAGGAACAGCAGCGACTGCTCGCCGCGCTCCATGCGCTGCCTGATCGCCGCGATTAAATGGGACGTCAGCCCGTCCTTGGGCTTGTCGCGCTCCATGTCCAGCAGCTTGACCTGCGGCAGCACCGCGTCCTTGACGGCGCGCTCGCGCAATTCCAGCTTGCGGTAGCGGCCCGACTGCGCGTGGTGCCAGCTCTCCAGCGACGGCGTGGCCGACCCCAGCACGATGGGGATGCCCAGCTGCCACGCCCGCCACACGGCCAGGTCGCGCGCCGAGTAGCGCAAGCCTTCCTGCTGCTTGTACGAAGGGTCATGCTCCTCGTCGATGACGATCAGCTTCAGGTTCGGCAGCGACGCCAGGATCGCCAGCCGCGTGCCCAGCACGATGCGCGCCTTGCCCTGGTGCGCCGCCAGCCAGTGCAGCATGCGCTCGCCTTCGGACAAGCTGCTGTGCAAGGTCGCCAGCATCACGCCCGGGAAGCGCGCGCGGATATTGCCCTCCAGCTGGGGCGTCAGATTAATTTCCGGCACCAGGATCAGGATCTGGGCGTCGGCGTCGCGCGCCAGCACCTGCGCGCAGGATTGCAGGTAGACCTCGGTCTTGCCGCTGCCGGTCACGCCGTACAGCAGCGTTGGCTTAAACCCTTGAGCGCCGCCGATGGCGTCCGCCGCCGCCTGCTGCGAGGGATTGAGCTGCGGCATGTTCAGTGGCGTGCCGTCGTGCGGCGTATCCAGCTTGGCCAGCTTCTTCAGCGCCCGGTCCAGCGCCACCGTGGTCAGCACGCGCAGATTCTTCGGCAAGCCCGGCAGCGCCACCTCGCCCAGCGGACGCTGGTAATAGTCGGCGGCAAAGCCGGCCAGCGCCAGCCACTGCGGCGACAGCGGCCCCAGCTGGCTGCGCACGGCCAGCGCATCCTTCAACTTATCCACCGGCACATCGGTCTCGGCCGCGACGCCGACGATCAGGCCCATCACCTCGCGGCGGCCGAACGGCACCAGCGCCAGCTGGCCGACCTGCGGCTGCTCTGCCGCGTCGCAATGCCAGCGGTAGTCGAAAATCGCGTTCAACGGCGTGTCGAGCGCAATCTGAAGAATGCAATGGTGGAAAAGGCCCTGCATAGATCCCGTCACAGTAGAAAATTCTTGCGGCAATTGGGCGCAAATACCGCCCCGACTGGGGCGCTTTGATGTATCCACAGTTTTTGTGGATAACTTTGTGGACAAAGGAATCTTAATCCCCGGAAAGCATAGACATCAAACTTGGTATCGTCGTAAACCGGGCAAAAATTCAAAATTATTTCTCTTTAAAATCAAACACTTGGAAAATGCTTCCTAGGAGAAGAAAAATTCGCGTTTTTTCTCCGCCGCTGTGCATAAGTGAAGTATTTAGGATGGTTTTTTTGGCGAAATCAAGCATTTTTTAGAACTTATCCACCGATATTGCAAAGCACAACACGGTACGTTCAGTGGACTGCAATACAGATACCTTATGTGTGAGGTTTGTCTGTTCGCAACTTCGTTATCACGGCCAAAACTTTGCCTAAAAATCGTGCAACGCAACATAAAGCTCAGGCAAAACAGCAACATTATGGCTAAGTCACGGTTTACTAAGTACTTTTATTTTTTATCCACAGTTTTTGTGGATAACTTTGTGGACAATGAGGAAATAAACTAGTTTCAGTCCCCCGTCAAGGTTTACGACTTGCTATCTATTGCCTCTTCGGCAAAAAAATTAACCGTTCATAATCAACGACTTGCGCAGTCTCCACGGGCTACGAAAAAAGCACTGCCTATTATTTCCGCAGCAAAAAAAATTGTGCATAAGTCGGTATTGCTTTCCCCCGCGCACCAATGAAAAAGGGCACGCCTCTTGCGAAACGTGCCCTTTGTTCGCAGACTACATCAACCGGCGCGCTGAGCCTTGCTATGGCTGTGAACAGCTTCGACCATGGCGGCGACGTTCTCCGGCGGCGTGAACTGCGAGATGCCGTGGCCCAGGTTGAATACATGGCCATTGCCGTCGGTCGGCTTGCCGTAGGCGTCCAGCACCTTGTGGACTTCGGCGCGGATCTGGTCCGGGCTGGCGAACAGGATGGCCGGGTCCAGGTTGCCCTGCAGGCCGACCTTGTGGCCGACCAGCTTGCGCGCCTGGGTCAGGTTGACGGTCCAGTCCAGGCCGACCGCGTCGGCGCCGATGTCGGCGATCTGCTCGATCCACTGGCCGCCGCCCTTGGTGAAGACGATGGCCGGGATCTTGACGCCGTCTTTGTCACGTTTCAGCAGGGAAACCACCTGCTGCATGTATTTCAGCGAGAACTCCTGGTAGGCGCCGTCGGCCAGGGCGCCGCCCCACGAGTCGAACACCATCACCGCCTGGGCGCCGGCGTCGATCTGGGCGTTCAGGTACTCCGCCACGGCCTTGGCGTTGATGGAGAGGATGTGGTGCATCAAGTCCGGGCGGTTGTACAGCATCTTCTTGATGGTGTGGAACTCGCGCGAGCCCTGGCCTTCGACCATGTAGCAGGCCAGCGTCCACGGGCTGCCGGAGAAGCCGATCAGCGGCACGCGGCCGTTCAACTCGGTGCGGATCTGGGTCACGGCCTTGAACACATAGTCCAGCGAGCCCAGTTCCGGCGCGCGCAGGGCCAGCACGTCGGCTTCGGTTTTCAGCGGACGCTCGAATTTCGGGCCTTCGCCTTCGACGAAGTACAGGCCCAGGCCCATCGCGTCCGGCACCGTCAGGATGTCCGAGAACAGGATGGCGGCGTCCAGCGGGAAGCGGTCCAGCGGCTGCAGGGTGACTTCGGTGGCGTAGTCGGGATTGGTGGCCAGGCCCATGAAGGAGCCGGCCTTGGCGCGTGTGGCGCGGTATTCCGGCAGGTATCGCCCCGCCTGGCGCATCAGCCACACAGGCGTGTGATCGGTCGGCTGGCGCAACAACGCGCGCAAGAAGGTGTCGTTCTGGAGCGGGGCAAATTGTGGCATGGAAGGCAATCGAAATCGGTCAAAAGACTATTATCGCATCCTGCGCGGATTTTTTTTGCTGGATGATAGGCCGTTCATTCACTATCATGCGTAGCACCCGACTTTGGAGACGCCATGACATCAGCTGAATTGAAAATGAGCCCTATCACCGCGCCCTACGGCGCCTGGCCATCGACCATCAGCGCCGCGCGCGTGGCCGCCGGCGCCACGCCCCTGTCCACGCTGATGCTGGGAGGCGCCGATGGCAGCGATATCTTCTGGTTGGCGGGCCGCGCCGCCGAAGCGGGCCGCAACACCCTGCTGCGCCACCATGGCGTGACCACCGGCGAACTGACGCCGGCCCCCTTCAATGTGCGCAGCCGCGTACACGAATACGGCGGCGGCGCCTATGCGGTGGACGGCGATACCATCTATTTTTCGCATTTCGCCGACAACGTCGTCTATAAACTTGATGTAGCCGACGATGGCGCAGCCCCCATGGCGCTGACCACGCCCGGCAAGCAGCGCTTCGCCGACTTCGTGGTGGACCGCGCGCGCGATCGCCTGATCGCCGTACGCGAGCTTCATGGCGACGATCCGCACGCGCAGCCGGCCAACACCCTGTGCGCCATCGACGCCAACGGCAGCGAGACCGTGCTGGCGCAGGGCGCCGATTTCTACTCGTCGCCGCGCCTGTCGCCGGACGGCCGCTCGCTGGCCTGGCTCAGTTGGGACCATCCGCGCATGCCGTGGCAGGGCACGACCCTGTGGCTGGCCGACATCGGCGACGACGGCCTGCCGTCCGCTCCGAAGCGCATCGCCGGCGGCGCCGAGGAATCCATCTGCCAGCCCGAATGGTCGCCGGACGGCCTGCTGCACTTCGTCTCCGACCGCAGCGGCTGGTGGAACCTGTACCGCTTGTGCCGCGAGCGCGACCGCACCGAGGGCCTGTGCCCGATGGAGGCGGAATTCGCCTCGCCGCACTGGACCTTCGGGAACTCGATGTACGGCTTCCGCTCGGCCTCCGAAATCATCTGCACCTACATCGACAAGGGCGTGAGCCGCCTGGCGCGCCTGCTGCCGGGCAGCGGCAAGCTCGAAGCGATCGCCAACCCCTACGAGGAAATCCGCGAACTGCGCGTGGCCAAGGGCTACATCGCCATGCTGGCCGGCGGCCCGACCATCCCGATGGAACTGGCGCGCATCGACTTCACCGAGGAGGGCGTGGAAATCCTGGCGCAGTCGATCGAGGAGCTGCCGGACGAAGACTACCTGTCCATCCCGACCAGCATCAGCTATCCGAGCGCCAACGGCCGCACCTCGCACGCTTTCTTCTACCCGCCGCGCAACCGCGACGTGCAAGCGCCCGAGGGCAGCAAGCCGCCGGTGATCGTCATCAGCCACGGTGGCCCGACCGGCATGACCGTCAACACGCTGAACCTGAAGACCCAGTACTGGACCAGCCGCGGCTTCGGCGTGCTCGATGTGAACTACGGCGGCAGCACCGGCTTCGGCCGCGCCTACCGCGACCTGCTCAAGGGCCAGTGGGGCATCGTCGACGTCGAGGACTGCGTGGCCGGCGCGCAGGCGCTGGTCGAACGCGGCCTGGCCGACGGCGAGCGCCTGATCATCCGTGGCGGCAGCGCCGGCGGCCTGACCACGCTGTGCGCGCTGACCTTCCACAATGTGTTCAAGGTGGGCGCCAGCTACTACGGCGTGTCCGACCTCAAAGGCCTGGACCAGGACTCGCACAAATTCGAATCGCACTACAATGAGTACCTGATCGCGCCGCAGCCGCAGGCCGAGGCGCTGTACCAGGCCCGCTCGCCGATCAACCACACCGGCAAGCTTGCGCGCCCGATGATCTTCTTCCAGGGCCTGGACGACAAGGTCGTGCCGCCGCAGCAATCGGAGATGATGGTCGAGGCGCTGAAGGCGCGCGGCGTACCGGTGGCCTACGTGCCTTTGGCAGGCGAAGGCCATGGCTTCCGCAAGGGCGAGAACATCGTTCGCACGCTGGAGGCGGAACTGTACTTCTACCAGCGGATGTTTGGCCTGCACGATCCGGCCGCCACGCCGCCGGTACACATCGATAACCTGAAAGACTGACCCCGCATGGCCGACGCAAAGCTGCTCGCCGAATTTGACGCGCTTGAATTCAACGAAAAAATGATACTGGCGCTGCTCGCCCTGATCGGCGAGCCGGTGGGACGCACGGCCATCCTCGATCACCTGAACCACGCCCGCATCGAAGACAAGGACGGCAATCCCTACGGCGTCGGCACGCTGGACGAGTCGATGCGCAAGCTAGAGCGGCTGGCCTTCGTCAGCGTCGTGACGGGACGGGGCTTTGTCTGCAACCCCAAGCTGCGCTGGCCGGCGATACGCGCCTCCATCGGCACGCACGCGCTGGACGACTTGTGCAGCGCCTACGACGAGCTGGTGCCGATGCGCCAGACCTGGAACAGCTTCGAGCCGCGCAGCTACCGCGCCGGCATGGCGCGCCTGCGCATGGGCCTCCTGCGCGGCGTGGCGCCGCAGCAGATCCAGCCGATACTGGCGTTCTGCCTGGGCAGCTACGAAGCAGCGCAACTGCACCCGATTGTCGACATCTTCGGCCGTCCGTTCGAACCGGGCATGCTGGCGCGCGTGCATCCGCTGCTGCAGGACGACGTGCTGATGGTGCTGCTGCAAAACGCCCAGCATGAATTCCTGACCGTGCCGGTGATACGCGAATTCTGCGAACAGCACATGCAGCGCCGCCTGGCGGCCAAGGATGACATCAGCCCAGAGCTGCGCATGGCGCTGGCGGAAGACGCCATCCTGTGCGGCCGCCTCGACGACGCCAAGCGCTACCTGGAGCGCACCGCAGGTCCGCAGAGCCAATACCTCGCCAGCGCCGTGGTGCTGCTGCGCGGCGCAAGCGGCGCGGCCATCGTCGGCTTCGACGCGGCGCTGAAAACGCTGCGCCGCGACACCGGCAAACGCAAGCACCTGTTCACCGGCATGTCCGGCTACCTGTACCTGTTGTCGATGCTGCGCAGCGGCGACGCCAAGCACCTGAAGGCGGCCGAAGCCTATCTCGAAATCGCGGTGCGCATGCCGCAGAACCACGACACCGCCGTCATCCAGCAGATCGACATGCTGCGCCAGATCCGCGCCGGCACCATGCAGACCGACGCCGTCGCCGCGCTGGCCTGGGACAACAGCCTGCAAACGCAGATGTTCCAGTGCCTGCTGTTCTTCTGGTTGTCGCTGCCGCAGCTGTCCGAGCGCAAGGCACAGTTGCAGGAACTGGCGCAGAACGCCGAACGCGCGGGCTATCTGTTCATCGCCGGGCAGGCCGCCTGCCTGCTGGGCCACCTGGGCGACGTCGAGCAGCAGCGCCACGCGAACGCGCTGCGCGCACGCCTCGGCTATCCCGACCTGAGCGTGTGGTTCGAGCGGCAGGAAGCATGGCAGCGGCAGTTGACGGCGCTGATCAACCTCCAGCAGCCCGCCACCGCCGATGCCGCCGGCAGCACGCGCCTGGTGTGGATGCTCAACTACGACAACCGCCACGGCCTGACCGACGTCGCGCCGGTCGAGCAGAAGCGCGATGCGCGCGGCCTGTGGAGCAAGGGCCGCGCCGTCGGCCTGAAACGTCTACGCTTCGAGGCCGAGCAGTTCGACTTCCTGACGCCGCAGGACATCCGCGCCTCCGAGGCGATCTCGGTGGCGCACCGCAGCTACCAGTCCAGCGGCCTGGCTTACGAGATCGATCCGCAGCGCGCCGCATCGGCGCTGATCGGCCACCCGCTGCTGTTCTGGGCCGATGCGCCGGACACGCGGGTGGAGATGCTGGCCGGCGAACCCGAACTGCTGATCAAGAAAAGCCCGGGCAACCTGGAACTGAAGCTGCACCCGCCGATACCGGACGACAGTTCATCCGTCATCGTCAGCAAGGAGACGCCGACCCGCCTGCGCGTGGTGAACATCCTCGACGAACACCGCCGCATCGCCGCCATCGTCGGCGATGGCCTGAGCGTGCCGGCGCACGCGGAGCAGCAAGTGCTGCACGCGATCAGCTCCATCTCGTCGCTGGTGACGGTGCAGTCGGAAATCGGCGGCGCCGCGCCGGACATGGAACAGGTGGAAGCCGACATGCGCCTGCACCTGCACCTGCTGCCGTATCAGCATGGCCTGAAGATGCAGGTGCTGGTGCGTCCGCTGGCAAACGGCGCCTACTACGCGCCCGGCGCCGGCGCGGACAGCGTGATCGCCGACGTCAACGGCAAGCCGGTACAGGCACGCCGCAAGCTGATCGACGAGCGCGACGCCGAGCGCGAACTGATCGCCAAATGCCCGGTGCTGGAGTCGGCCGAGCAGGAACACGGCGAATGGCTGCTGGGCCAACCGGCGCTGTGCCTGCAACTGCTGGTGGAACTTCAGGAGATGCCGGCCGACGGCATCGTGCTGGCCTGGCCGGAAGGCGAAAGCTTCCGCGTGACCGCCAAGGTGGAAACCAAGCAGCTGCGCCTGGCCATCAAGAGCAACAAGGACTGGTTCGCGGCCAGCGGCGAATTGCAGATCGATGAAGGCAAGGTCATGGATCTGAAAACGCTGCTGGAGCTGATGCAGAAGAGCCAGAGCCGCTTCGTGGAGTTGGGCGAGAACCGCTACCTGGCGCTGACCGAGGAACTGCACCGCCGGCTGATGGAAGTCTCGGTCTACGGCGAGATCACCGGGGACGGCGTGCGCCTGCATCCACTGGCGTCGTTCGCGCTGGAGGAGCTGGCCGACGATATCGGCGGCTTGAAATCGGACAAGCTGTGGAAGGAGCACCTGGCGCGCATGGAGGCGCAGGCGGCCTTCGTGCCGCAGCTGCCAACGACGCTGCAGGCGGAGCTGCGCGATTACCAGCTGGAAGGTTTCAACTGGCTGTCGCGCCTCGCCAGCTGGGGCGTGGGTGCCTGCCTGGCCGACGATATGGGCCTGGGCAAGACGCTGCAAGCACTGGCGCTGATCCTGTCGCGCGCGCCGCAAGGCCCTACGCTGGTGGTGGCGCCGACCTCGGTGTGCATGAACTGGATCAGCGAAGCGGCGCGCTTCGCGCCTACGCTGAACGTCAAGCTGTTCGGCGCCGGCGACCGCGCCGAAACCTTGTCCACCTTGCAGCCCTACGACCTGGTGGTGACAAGCTACGGCCTGTTGCAGCTGGAGTCCGCGCTGTTCGCCGGCGTGCAGTGGAACACCATCGTGCTCGACGAAGCGCAGGCCATCAAGAACGGCGCCACCAAGCGCTCGCAGGCCGTGATGGCATTGAAGGGCGACTTCCGCATGATCGCCACCGGCACGCCGCTGGAGAACCACTTGGGCGAGTTGTGGAACCTGTTCCGCTTCATCAATCCTGGTCTGCTGGGCAGCATCGAGCAGTTCAACCTGCGCTTCGCCGCGCCGATTGAAAAGCCGCAGGACCACCGCGCCGAAGTGGGCGCGCGCAGCCGCCTGCGCCGTTTGATCCAGCCCTTCATGCTGCGCCGGACCAAGGCCCAGGTGCTGACCGAGCTGCCGTCGCGCACCGAGATCACGCTGGAAGTGGACCTGTCTGCCGAGGAAACCGCGCTGTACGAATCGCTGCGCCGCGCCGCGCTGGAGAACCTGGCCGCCGTCGAAGGCCCGGCCGAGAAGAAGTCGATCCAGATCCTGGCCGAGATCATGCGGCTGCGCCGCGCCTGCTGCAACCCGAACCTGGTGGCGGCGGAGCTGGGCCTGAAGAGCAGCAAGCTGGCGGCCTTCGCCCACCTGCTGGAAGGCTTGCTGGAGAACCGCCACAAGGTGCTGGTGTTCAGCCAGTTCGTCGACCACCTGTCGCTGATCCGCGAGCACCTGGACGCCAACAACATCGGCTATCAATACCTGGACGGCTCCACGCCCATGGCCGAGCGCAAAAAGCGCGTCGACCTGTTCCAGGCCGGCGAGGGCGATGTGTTCCTCATCAGCCTGAAGGCGGGCGGCGTCGGCATCAACCTGACAGCGGCCGACTACGTGATCCACATGGATCCGTGGTGGAATCCGGCGGTGGAAGACCAGGCGTCGGATCGCGCGCACCGCATGGGCCAGCTGCGGCCGGTGACGATCTACCGGCTGGTGGCGCGCCACACCATCGAGGAAGGCATCGTCGACCTGCACCAGCACAAGCGCGACCTGGCCGACAGCCTGCTCGAAGGCAGCGACGTCAGCGGCCGCATGTCGGCCAGCGAAATGCTCGGCATGCTGCAAGAGGGTTTGAAAAACTAGGTGAACTTTGGCCGTTGCGCTCCGTCTTAATGCCATGCCCCCACGCGGGGGCCTTCTGGAGAGGAGAGACGACCATGAAAACCATAGCAGACGTAATGAGCCGCGACGTGACCAGCGTGTCGCCGGACGATACTATTCGCCACGCCGCCGAGCTGATGGATGATCTCGATGTCGGCGCGCTGCCAGTCACCGAAGGCAATCGCCTGACCGGCATGGTCACCGACCGCGACATCACCATCCGCGCCACCGCCGCCGGCCTGGGGCCTGAGGAGACGCTGGTGGACGAGGTGATGACCGAGGATGTCTGTCATTGCTACGAAGACCAGAGCGTCGAGGAAGTGATGGAGGACATGCGCGACATCCAGGTCCGCCGGGTGCCAGTCGTGAGCCGGGACGACCACAAGCTGGTCGGCATCGTCTCGATGGCGGACCTGGTGCTGGACGACACCGATGACGGGAAAACCGTGGAGACCCTGCGCGATATCTCGTCCCCCTTGCCACCGGGCCAGCCGTCGACGTCGCCGCAGTGAGACTGCCGGAAAAGGGTGGTTTCCACGTATAGTCTTGTAACGGGCGCTCTCAAGCGGGTCGATTAGTGATAATCTCCCACGCTTCGACCGAGCCCGCCTGCGGTATGGGCGTGCCTTGTCAAAATAAACACGAGGCGACATATCACGATGATCAAGACTAAAATCGCACTGGCTGTATTGATGACGACGCTCGCCGTCGCACCAGCCGGCGCCACCACGCACCACAAGGCGGCCAGCACCTCGGCCAAGAGCAAGAGCGGCGGCAAATCCTCGCACGCCACCCACGCTGCGCACGCCAAGAGCGGCGCCAAGGGCGGCAAGAGCAGCGGCAAATCCAGCGGCAAGCATGGCAAGGCGAAAGCCGTCGCCGCCACCGCTGCCGTGGCCGCAGTAGCCGCGCCATCGCTGAAGCCTTCCGGCACGCCGGAGCGCCGCCAGGACCGTTCCTTCGACGGCCAGAGCAGCCAGTTCCTCAACGCGCTGTGGCGCATCGATTCGGAAAGCGCGATCTATGCCGGCAAGTACGATACCGCCGCCACGCTGTCGATCCCGGACAAGGCGGGCCAGGCCAGGGAGCTGGCCTTCATCGATGAATGGAAGCAGCGCTTCGGCGCGATCAACGCCAGCCAGCTGTCGGCCAAGCAGCGCACCGACCTGGCGCTGCTGATCAACAAACTCGACAGCGACCGCTTCCGCCTGACCACGCTGAAGGAATACGAATGGAACCCGGCCAGCTACAACGTGGCCGGCCCGATCGACCTGATCCTGAACACCGAATACGCGGCCCAGCCGCAGCGCCTGCGCACGCTGCTCAAGCGCATCTCCGGCATCCCGGCTTACTACGAGGCGGCGCGCGCCAACATCGTCAATCCGACGCGCGAGCACACGCGTCTGGCGATCGCCCAAGCGCCCGGCGTGCAGACGCTGCTGACCGATGTGGACAAGGCGGCGCAAGCGTCGATCCTGACGCCGGTGGAGAAGCAGTTGTTCACGCAGCGCGTCAACGCGGCGCTGACGGCGGTGGACAGCTATGTCGCCTTCCTGACCGAGATGGACAAGCAGATGGACGCCAACGGCCGCCGCAGCTTCCGTCTGGGCAAAGAGCTGTACGAGAAAAAATTCGCCTTCGACATCCAGTCCGGCAGCAGCGCCGAGCAGACCTACCAGAAGGCCTTGGCCGCGCGCGAGGAACTGCTGGCCAATATGGACCGCATCTCGGACGAGCTGTGGGAAAAGACCATGGGCGTCGCCGTCAAGCCGGCCGACCGCTTTGCCAAGATCGGCAAGGTGATCGACAAGCTGTCCGAGCGCCACGTGAAGCGCGAGGATTTCTTCGCCGAGATCCGCCGCCAGGTGCCGGTGCTGCAGGACTGGGTGATCAGCCACAACCTGTTGACGCTGGATCCGAAGAAGCAGCTGGAAGTGCGCGCGACGCCTGCCTACCAGGCCGGCGTGGCGGGCGCCAGCATCGATGCGCCGGGACCGTATCGTCCGCAGGACCGCACCTACTACAACGTGACGCCGCTCGATGGCGCGACGGCGGAAGCGGCAGAGAGCAGCTTGCGCGAGTACAACCACTGGATCTTGCAGATCCTGAATATCCACGAGGCGATACCGGGGCACTATGCGCAGCTGGTGTATGCGAACAAGTCGCCGTCCATCGTCAAATCCATCTTCGGCAATGGCGCGATGGTGGAGGGCTGGGCGGTGTACGGCGAGCGCATGATGCTGGAGTCCGGCTACGGCGACAACGCGCCGGAGATGTGGCTGATGTATTCGAAGTGGAACCTGCGCAGCGTCACCAACACCATCCTCGATTACAGCGTGCATGTGCTGGGCATGACCGAGGAGCAGGCCATCGATCTGCTGACGCGCCAGGCCTTCCAGACGCGCAGCGAGGCGGTGGAGAAGTGGCATCGGGTGCAGGTGTCGTCGGTGCAGCTGACCAGCTATTTCAGCGGCTACAGCGAGATCATGGAATTGCGCGAGCAGCGCAAGCAGCAGCTGGGCGCGAAGTTCAACCTGAAGGAATTCCACGAGCAATTCCTGAGCTACGGCAGCGCGCCGGTGCGCGTAATCAAGGGCTTGATGACGCAGTAAAAATGCATGGGGTTGCGCGCACTTGAGTGCGCGCAAACGACTCATCCATTGATTCGATACGCTAGTGGGCCGGCTCGCATTCGGGGCGGTTTCTGCTACGATTAAATCAAGGAGCGGTCATGAACATGCCTATCAAATTCGACACTCTTTCATACGCTAGAAAACTTGAGGAAGCAGGGCTGCCTCAGCAGCAAGCCGAGGCCCAGTCGCTGGCCCTGCGCGACGCGCTAGCCGAATCCACGGTAACGCCCGGCGATATGCTATTGCTGAAAACCGACCTCGTCGCCCGACTGGAAATAGTGCGCAGCGATGTGCACGCGCAGATCGATAAGCTGCGTAGTGATGTACAAGTCGAGGTTGAGAAGCTGCGTAGTGATGTACAAGCGGAGATTGAGAAGCTGCGTACCGACGTGCAAGCCCAGATTGAAAGGCTGCGTACCGATGTGCAAGCGCAGATTGAACGGCTGCGTAGTGATGTGCAAGCACAAATCGATAAGCTGCGTAATGAGATACAAGGGCAGATCGAGACACTACGTAATGACTTGCAAGGGCAAATCGAAAAATTGCGTAGTGATATGCAAGCGCAGATCGACGCGTTGAAAGCGCAGATCGTCGAACTGAAAGCACAGATCGTCGAATTGAAAGCACAGATCGTCGAACTGAAAGCACAGATCGTCGAATTGAAAGCGCACATGAACGTCCGGTTCAACGTGCTTTACATGCTGACCGGACTATCCTTGGTGCTACATGGAGTAACGCTCGGCGTGCTCTTCAAAATATTGAGCCGGCTGCCATAGCCAGATAGCTCAGGCCTTTTCTTCCGGCGCCGTCGACATGCGCACGAACATCGGCGCTACCAGCAGGCCCAGTTCGAACAGCAGGCACATCGGAACCGCCAGCGAGAACATGCTGACCGCATCGGGCGGCGTGACGATCGCGGCAATCACGAAAGCCCCCACGATGGCGTAAGGCCGTATCTCTTTCAGCTTGGCCACCGTCACCAAGCCCATGCGCACCAGGATCACCACCACCACCGGCACCTCGAAGGTCGCGCCAAACGCCAGACACATCGACATGACAAAATCGAGATAGTTCTCGATATCCGGCGTCACCGCGATCGACTGCGGCGAAAACTCCGAGATGAACTGGAACACGCGCCCGAACACCAGGAAGTAGCAAAACGCCACGCCGGACATGAACAGCACCGACGACGAAATCACCAGCGGCGCGATCAGGCGCTTCTCGTGCGCGTACAGGCCGGGCGCCACGAAGGCCCACAGCTGGTACAGCACCCACGGCAGCGACAGGATGATGGAAATGACCAGCGTCACCTTCATCGGCACCAGGAAGGGCGAGATCACGCCGGTGGCGATCATCTTCGAGCCGACCGGCAGCGAAGCGATCATCGGCCGCGCGATGTAATCGTAGATCTGCGACGGACCAGGCCAGATCATCAGCGCGATGCAGACGATGGCAATGCCGATCGACGCCTTGACCAGACGGTCACGCAGCTCGATCAGGTGAGAGATAAAGGTCTCTTCGCCCTTTTCAGGTGTAGTCATTTAGTAGAACGAAGAAGAGGAGTTGCTGCCGGGGCGGAAGCGCGCCACGCGCGCGGCGCCGGAAGTCACGTGCATCTTGCCGCCGTGGCGCTGCTTGTACCAGCCGGGTATGGCCGAATTGCGCACCAGCTTCTTGCGGCGGAACTCGCGCGCCTTGCGCGACAGGTCGTCGGTGGTGACGTGGCTGATGCTCGGCGCGTGGATGGTCGGCGTATCGTGCCAGGCGTTTTCCACCTCGGCCACATGCTGCGACATCGAACTCTCGACGTCCGCCTTCACGCTTTCCGCCGCCGACTGCACTTCCTTCTGGAGGTTTTTCAACTCTTCCAGTTCGATTTCGCGCGAGACTTCGGTTTTGACTTCGTTCAGGTAGCGCTGGGCGCGGCCGTACAGCGTCCCGGCCATGCGAGCCACCTTGGGCAGCTTTTCAGGACCGATGACGACCAGCGCAACCACGCCGATCACAGCAAGTTTGGTAAGACCGAGATCGATCATAAGGGTGTTTCAGCGTGAAGGGAGCGCTGCTCCCCCAAGCTTACTTCTTCTCTTTAGCGTCGACGTCGATGGTGCCCGGAGCGGCTGGCGCGGCCGGCTTGTCGTCGTCGCCCTTGACGCCGTCCTTGAAGCCTTTAACGGCCTTGCCGATGTCCGAACCCATATTGCCCAGTTTTTTGGTACCGAAGACCAGCATTACGATGACCAGAACGATTAACCAATGCCAAATACTGAATGAACCCATCATATTCCCCTTGCAAGGCGCGCGCGCCCCAATTGTCCGTTGATTCGAGAACTGCTGCGACAGTATAAGCGAACCGCCGCGTGTCATGTAGATGTCATGCAGCTATCGATATAACGCTGCCGTGCTTAGCGCTGTCCGCGCCATGGGTGCGGGCCGCCGATCACGTGCAGATGTAGATGGTACACCTCCTGGCCGCCGTTCGGTCCACTGTTGATCAGCGTCTTGTAACCGCCGGTCGGCGAACCGTCCGCATCATAGCCGACGCCGCAGCCGGCTTCCTCTGCCAGACGGGGGGCCAGCGCCAGCATCTTGCCCAGCAGCGGCGCTTCGTTGGCGCTGCAATCCGACAAGGTGGCGAAATGTTTCTTCGGGATCACCAACAAATGCACCGGCGCGGCCGGGTTGATGTCCTTGAAGGCCAGCAAGTCCTCGTCCTCATAGACGATGGACGATGGAATTTTCTTTTCGGCTATTTTGCAAAACAGGCAGTTTTCCACAACGACTCCGTAAATGGGGGGATTATTCTTTGCGGGCGGCTTTTTCGTCGATGCCGGAAACGCCCTCGCGGCGCGCCAGCTCGTCGAGCACCTGCTGCGGCTTCAGATCGAACTGGGCCAGCAGCACCAGCGTATGGAACCACAAGTCGGCCACCTCGTACAGCACCTTGCCGCTGTCGCCGCCGGCGCGCGCATCCTTGGCGGCCATGACGGTCTCGGTGGCTTCCTCGCCGATTTTCTTCAGGATGGCGTCATCGCCCTTGGAGAACAGCTTGGACGTGTAGGACGTCGCGGGATCGCCTCCATTGGCCAGTTTGCGCGATTCGATGATGTCGGCCAGGCGGTCCAGGATAGTGCTCATGTCGATTTCTTTGCTTTGGTTTTCGCCACGGTGGCGGGGGTGTAGATTTCCGTCGGGTCTTTCAGCACCGGCTCGGTGTTCTGCCAGTCGCCTTCCAGCGCATCGCCTTCGAACTTCTGGAAGAAGCAGGAATGGCGGCCGGTGTGGCAGGCGATGCCGCCGGCCTGCTCGATCTTCAGCAGCACCACGTCCTCGTCGCAGTCGAGGCGGATTTCCAGCACCTTCTGCACATGGCCGGACTCTTCGCCCTTGTGCCACAGCTTCTTGCGCGAGCGGCTCCAGTAGACGGCCTCGCCCAGCTCGACCGTCTTGGCCAGGGCGTCGCGGTTCATCCAGGCGAACATCAGCACATCGTTGCTGCCCGCTTCCTGGGCGATGACCGGCACCAGGCCGTGCTCGTCCCATTGGATTTTCTTCAGCCATTTAGCCTTGGCCAAGGCGCTTGCGGTGGTCGACATCTTACTTTTCCATGCGGTTAAAAACTACGCCAGGCGCATCGGAATGCCCTGTTGCGCCATGAAACGCTTGGCTTCCTGCACCGTGTGCTGGCCGTAGTGGAAGATACTGGCCGCCAGCACTGCGTCGGCCTTGCCCAGCTTGATGCCGTCGGCCAGGTCCTGCAGGCCGCCGACGCCGCCTGAGGCGATCACCGGTATGCCGATGGCGTCGGACACGCCGCGCGTCAGGCCCAGGTCGAAGCCGGACTTGGTGCCGTCGCGGTCCATGCTGGTCAGCAGGATTTCGCCGGCGCCCATCTGCTCCATTTTCTTCGCCCATTCGATGGCGTCGATGCCGGTGGCCTTGCGGCCGCCGTGGGTGAACACTTCCCACTTGCCGGGCGCGACCTGCTTGGCGTCGATCGCCACCACGATGCATTGCGAGCCGTGCTTTTGCGATGCGTCGAACACCAGCTGCGGATTCGACACCGCCGACGAGTTCATGCTGACCTTGTCCGCGCCGGCGTTGAGCAGGCGGCGCACATCGGCCACCTCGCGCACGCCGCCGCCCACCGTCAGCGGGATGAACACCTGCGAAGCGACGGCTTCGATGATGTCCAGGATCAGGCCGCGGTTGTCGCTGGTGGCGGTGATGTCGAGGAAGGTCAGCTCATCGGCGCCCTGCTCGTCGTAGCGGCGGGCGATTTCCACCGGGTCGCCGGCGTCACGCAGCTCGGTGAAATTGACGCCTTTGACGACGCGGCCATCGGTCACGTCCAGGCAGGGGATGATGCGTTTAGCGAGCATTATTCTTCCGTGTCTTCTTCGATCAGATCGCCGCTCAGTTCGTCCGCGCGCAATTGCGCCGACGCCAGGTCGATCGTGCCTTCGTAAATCGAACGGCCGCAGATCACGCCTTCGATGCCCTCGTCCTGGACAGCGCACAGCGCTTCCACGTCACCCAGGTTGTGCAGGCCGCCCGAGGCGATGACCGGGATCTTGACCGCCTGCGCCAGCTTGACCGTGGCTTCGATGTTCACGCCGCCCATCATGCCGTCGCGGCCGATGTCGGTGTAGATGATCGATTCGACGCCGTAGGCCTCGAACTTCTTGGCCAGGTCGATCACTTCGTGGCCGGACATCTTGCTCCAGCCGTCGGTGGCGACCTTGCCGTCCTTGGCGTCCAGGCCGACGATGATGTGGCCAGGGAAGGCGCCGCAGGCATCGTGCAGGAAGCCCGGCTCCTTCACCGCGGCGGTGCCGATGATGACGTAGCTGATGCCGGCGTCCAGGTAGCGCTCGATGGTGTCGAGGTCGCGGATGCCGCCGCCCAGCTGCACGGGGATTTCGTCCAGGTCGTTTTCTTCGGCGTACTCCTGCACCACTTGCAGGATGGCCTTGACTGCGGCTTCGTTCTTCGGCTTGCCGGCGAAGGCGCCGTTCAGGTCGACCAGGTGCAGGCGGCGCGCGCCTTGCTTCAGCCAATGCAGGGCCATGTCGGCCGGGTCTTCGGAGAATACGGTGGCGAGTTCCATATCGCCTTGTTTCAAGCGAACGCAGTGACCGTCTTTGAGGTCGATGGCAGGAATGAGCAGCATGATGGTTTCAGTAGATTAGAGGGTAAGTGAAATCAAGGGTTCCAGTGAACGAAATTTTTATACAACTGCAATCCGGCCGCGGCGCTTTTCTCCGGGTGGAACTGGGTCGCAAAAATATTATCACGGGCGACGGCACAGCTGAACGCCGCACCGTAGACAGTTTGTCCCACGGTGTGCTCGGCCCGCTCCGGCTGGGCGAAATAGCTGTGCACGAAATAGAAGTAACTGTTGTCCGCGATATCCTGCCACATCGGGTGAGACGCATTCTGGTGGACTTGGTTCCAGCCCATCTGCGGCACCTTGAAGCGCGAGCCGTCTTCCTGCACCTGGCCGTCCAGCTGGAAGCGCACCACCTTGCCCGGCAACAGGCCGAGGCCGGCGGCATTGCCTTCCTCGCTGCCGTCGAACAGCATCTGCTCGCCGATGCAGACGCCCATCAGCGGCTTGGTCCTGGCGGCCACCAGCAGCGCTTCCTGCACGCCGGACTCGCGCAGGCTGCGCATGCAGTCCGGCATGGCGCCCTGGCCGGGCAGCACGATGCGGTCGGCGGTTTCGATGTCGGCCACTTCGCCGGAGATCAGCACATTGGCTTCAGGCGCGACGGCGCGCAGGGCCTGCGCGACCGAGCGCAGATTACCCATGCCGTAATCAACTACTACGATTTTTTTCATGACGTTTTAGAGGCTGCCCTTGGTCGACGGGATGGTGCCGGCGGCACGTGGATCGAGCTCCGAGGCCATGCGCAGCGCGCGGCCGAAAGCCTTGAACACGGTCTCGCATTGATGGTGGGCGTTGGTGCCGCGCAGGTTATCGATGTGCAGCGTCACCAGCGCGTGGTTGACGAAGCCGCGGAAGAATTCCAGGGTCAGGTCGACGTCGAAGGTGCCGATCATCGCGCGCGTGAACGGGATGTGGTATTCGATGCCTGGACGGCCGGAGAAATCCAGCACCACGCGCGACAGCGCCTCGTCCAGCGGCACATACGAGTGGCCGTAGCGGACGATGCCCTTGCGGTCGCCGATGGCCTTGGCCACGGCCATGCCCAGCGTGATGCCGACGTCTTCCACCGTGTGGTGGTTGTCGATATGGATGTCGCCGGTGGCTTCCACGTCCAGGTCGAACAGGCCGTGACGGGCGATCTGGTCCAGCATGTGGTCCAGGAAGGGCACGCCGGTGTTCAGCTTTTGCTGGCCGGTGCCGTCAAGGTTGATCGAAACGCGGACTTGCGTCTCGTTGGTGTTGCGGATAATTTCTGCAATGCGGTTCATGAAGGGCTCGCGATGGTCTCAGGATGCCAGCGATGCGGCGAAGGCATCGAGGAAGGCGGAATTCTCTTCCGGGGTACTAACCGTGATACGTAAACAATTGGCCAGCACCTCGTGCATTTTACCTACATTTTTGATTAATACCTTGCGGGACAGCAGTTTCGCGTAGGCATCGTCGGAATTTGGCACCCGTATCAAGATAAAATTCGCCGCCGACGGAAATACCTCGACGCCGGGCATGGCGGCCAATGCAGCCGCCAGATCGGCGCGTGCGGCGCGCAAAGCGGTGGCCTGCTGGTTCAGCACCTCCACGTGGTCGAGCGCGAATTCGGCCGCTGCCTGCGTCAATACGTTGATGTTGTAAGGAGGCCGCACTTTGTCGAACTCCGCCAGCAACTGCGGCGCCGCCGACATGTAGCCGAGGCGGATGCCGGCCAGGCCCAGCTTGGACACGGTGCGCATCACCACCAGGTTCTCGAACTCCGGCAGGCGGTGCATAAAGGTCTGCTGCGCGAACGGCTCGTAGGCTTCGTCGACCACGGCCAGGCCGAAACCATTCTCGTCCAGCGCCTTGATGATGGCGACGATGTCGTCTTCGGCGAACAGGTTGCCGGTCGGGTTGTTCGGGTAGGACAGGAACACCAGCGACGGCTTGTGCTGCTTGATCGCGGCCAGCATGGCCGGCATATCCAGCGTCAGGTCGGCCTTGAGCGGCACGCCGACATAATCCATGCCGGCGAACTGCGCCGAGCGCTGGTACATGACGAAGGACGGCGTCGGCGCCAGCACCACGGCGCGGCGGTCCTGCAGCGCGCAGCCCATGCACAGGATGGAGATCAACTCGTCGGAGCCGTTGCCCAGCATGACGTCGTATCCGGCCGGCACGCCCAACTTGGCGCACACGCTTTGCTTGATGGTGGCGTAGGAGGCGACCGGATAACGGTTCAGCGTCACCTCGACCAGTCGCCGCGCCAGTTCCTCGCGCAGATGATGCGGCAGGTGGTAAGGGTTCTCCATCGCATCCAGTTTGATATAGCCACTCGCGTCGGCGACATGGTAGCCATGGATGGCGCGCACGTCGGAGCGGATGGTGGTGTTGACCAGGGTGTCGATGGAAGACATCTTACTAAGGCTCCTATGAGTTGACTAAACTTCGTTTGACAGCGGGTTTTTTCTTCTTCTCCGGCGGTGCTGGCACCTCCGGCATGGCAAGGCGTTCGGCGATGATGGCGCAGTAGTCGGGATTCAATTCGAAGCCGACGAAATTGCGGCCGCAGCGCTTGGCCGCAATGGCCGTCGTGCCGCTGCCCATGAACAGGTCGAGCACCACGCCGTCCGGCGGGCACGAGGCCTTGACCATGCGTTCGATGATCTCCAGCGGCTTTTGCGTCGGATGGTCGGCGCGCTCGGGATGCTCACGGTGCAGGCGCGACACGCTCCACAAATCCTTGGGGTTGTAGCCCACTTCCAGCCACTTGGCGCCGATGAAGATCGAGCGCGAACGGGCTTTCTTGGTTTCGGCGTCGTAGGGTATGCGCACCGAGTCCAGGTCGAAGTAGTAGTCCTTGCGGCGCACGAAGAAGCCGATGGTGTCGTGCACCGACGAGTAGCTGCGCACGCTGCCGCCCATCGACGGCACGCGGCGGTCCCAGATAATTTCGTTCATCATCGTCATGCGCTTTTTCAGCAGCACGAAGATCTCCGGAGAAAAGCGCCAAGTCAGGAAGATGTACAGGCTGCCGTTGGGCTTGAGCTTGGGCAGGGCGGCGTCGATCCACTGCTCGGTCCAGCGCAGGTAGTCTTCCACCGTTTGCGAATCCGAGTCGTTGCCGTAGTCCTTGCCCAGGTTGTACGGCGGGTCGGTCAAAATCAGGTCGATGGAACCGTCCGGGATGCGCGCCAGGCCGGCCAGCGCATCCTCACAGAAGACCTGATTGATCCAGGCTTCACTCATTTGAGGCGCAGCTCCGCGCTGCGGGCGTGGGCCTGCAGACCTTCGCCGTAGGCCAGTTCGGCCGCGACCTTGCCCAGCGTTTGCGCGCCGGCTTCGCTGACGTGGATGATCGACGAACGCTTCTGGAAATCGTACACGCCCAGCGGCGACGAGAAGCGCGCGGTGCGCGACGTCGGCAGCACGTGGTTCGGGCCGCAGCAGTAGTCGCCCAGCGATTCGGACGAATAGCGGCCGAGGAACATGGCGCCGGCGTGGCGGATCTGGTCGGCCCATTGCTGCGGGTTCTCGGCCGAGATTTCCAGGTGTTCGGCGGCGATGCTGTTGGCGATGGCGCAGGCTTCGGCCATGTCGCGCACTTTGACCAGCGCGCCGCGGTCGGTCAACGAAGTACGGATGGTTTCCGCGCGCGGCATCTGGGGCAGTAATTTTTCTATGCTTGCTTCCACCTTGGCGATGTAGTCGGCGTCGGGGCACAGCAGGATGGCTTGCGCCAGCTCGTCGTGCTCGGCCTGCGAGAACAGGTCCATCGCCACCCAGTCCGGATCGGTGGTGCCGTCGCAGACGATCAGTATTTCGGAAGGGCCGGCGATCATGTCGATGCCGACGATGCCGAACACGCGGCGCTTGGCGGCGGCCACGTAGGCGTTGCCGGGGCCGACGATCTTGTCGACAGGGGCGATGGTCTCGGTGCCGTGCGCCAGCGCGGCCACAGCCTGCGCGCCGCCGATGGTGATGACGCGGGTGACGCCGGCAATCGCGGCGGCGGCCAGCACCATCTGGTTTTTCACGCCGTCCGGGGTCGGCACGACCATGATGATTTCCTGTACGCCGGCGACATGCGCGGGAATCGCGTTCATCAGCACCGACGAAGGATAGGCGGCCTTGCCGCCCGGGACGTAGATGCCCACGCGGTCCAGCGGCGTGACCTTCTGGCCCAGCACCGTGCCATCGGCTTCGGTGTAGGTGAAGCCGTTCAGTTCCTGCTTCTGGCGCTCGTGGAATACGCGGATGCGTTGTGCGGCGATGTGCAGCGCGTTGCGCTGCGCTTCAGGGATGGCGGCCAGCGCGGCCTGCAGTTCGGCTTCGGGAATATCGAAGGCGGCCATGCTGGAGGCGCCGCCGTTCGGGATGCGGTCGAAGCGGTTGGTGTATTCCAGCACGGCGGCGTCGCCGCGCGCTTTGACGTCGGCGAGGATGCCGGCGACGGCGCGTTCGATCGCTTCATCGGTGCTCGCTTCAAATGCCAGCAGGGCATCCAGGGACTTTTTGAAATCGGCTTGGGTGGAATCGAGCTTGGTAATTTGAATCGGCATGATGATTTACTTTTTAGAGGCGCGTTCGAATGCTTCGATGATCGGTTGCAGGCGGGCGCGCTTGAGCTTCAGGGCGGCCTGGTTGACGATCAGGCGCGACGAGATGTCCATGATCGCTTCGACCTCTTTCAGGTCGTTGGCGCGCAGCGTGTTGCCGGTGCTGACCACGTCGACGATGGCGTCCGACAGGCCGACCAGCGGCGCCAGCTCCATCGAGCCGTACAGCTTGATCAGGTCGACGTGCACGCCCTTCTTGGCGAAATGCTCGCGCGCGGTCTCCACGAACTTGGTGGCCACGCGCAGGCGCGCGCCCTGGCGCACGGCGGTTTCGTAATCGAAGCCGTTGCGCACCGCGACCGACATGCGGCAGGCCGCGATGTTCAAATCGATAGGCTGGTACAGGCCTTCGCCGCCGTGCTCAAGCAGCACGTCCTTGCCGGCCACGCCGAAGTCCGCCGCGCCGTGCTGCACATAGGTCGGCACGTCGGTGGCGCGCACGATGATGACGCGCACGTCGGGATCGTTGGTCGACAGGATCAGCTTGCGCGAAGTTTCCGGGTTTTCGGTGACGGTGATGCCGGCCGCTTCCAGCAGCGGCAGGGTGTCCTCGAAAATACGTCCCTTCGACAGCGCGAGGATCAGCTGCGAGTTGGCCTGGAATGCGCTCATGTTATTTGATCCGTTTGATGTTGGCGCCCACTGCGGACAGCTTCACTTCCATCTGGTCGTAGCCGCGGTCGAGGTGGTAGATGCGGTCGATCAGCGTTTCGCCGCGCGCGGTCAGCGCCGCGATCACCAGCGATGCAGAGGCGCGCAGGTCGGTCGCCATCACAGGCGCGCCCACCAGCTGCTCGACGCCTTTGATGAAGGCCGTGTTGCCGTCGGTTTCAATCGACGCGCCGAGACGGTTCATCTCCTGCACGTGCATGAAGCGGTTTTCGAAGATCGTTTCGGTCACGCGGCTGGCGCCGTCGGCGATGGTGTTCACCGCCATGAACTGCGCCTGCATGTCGGTCGGGAAGCCCGGGTATTCGGTGGTGCGGAAGGTCACAGGCGTCGGGCGCTTGTCCATCTGCGCGCGGATCCAATTGTCGCCGATGGTCATTTGCAGGCCGATCTCGCGCAGCTTGTCCAGCGCGGCATCCATGATGTCGACACGGGTGTTGCGGATCGTGATGTCGCCGCCGGTCGCCGCGACGGCGCACAGGAAGGTCGCCGCTTCGATACGGTCGGAGATGACAGCGTGCTTGGCGCCGTGCAGTTCGGCCACGCCTTGAATCACGAGGCGGTTGGTGCCTATGCCTTCGATCTTCGCGCCCATCGCCACCAGCAGGTTGGCGAGGTCGGTCACTTCAGGTTCGCAGGCGGCGTTTTCCAGCACGGTCTCGCCTTCGGCCAGCGTTGCTGCCATCAGCAGGTTCTCGGTGCCGGTCACGGTGATCATGTCGGTGACGATGCGCGCGCCCTTGAGCTTTTTGCACTTGGCGTAGATGTAGCCGCCTTCGACGGTGATGTCCGCGCCCAGCGCTTGCAGGCCCTTGATGTGCTGGTCCACCGGACGCGAGCCGATGGCGCAGCCGCCCGGCAGCGAGACCTTGGCTTCGCCGAAGCGCGCCAGCAATGGACCGAGCACCAGGATCGATGCGCGCATGGTTTTCACCAGCTCATACGGGGCTTCCAGCTTGTCGATGGCGGAACCATTCAGCGTGACCTTGTCGCCGTCCTGCGTCACTTTGAGGCCGGTCTGGCCCAGCAGCTTGAGGATGGTCGCCACGTCGTGCAGGTGCGGCACGTTGGACAGTTCGACGTCGCCCGACGTCAGCAGGCCGGCGCACAGGATAGGCAGCGCCGCGTTCTTCGCGCCGGAGATGTTGATGTCGCCGTTCAGGCGGTTGCCGCCTTGTATGAGGAGCTTGTCCATGCTTGCTTATCCTTGGTATTCGTCAGGGGTGAGGGTTTTCATCGATAGCGCGTGGATCTCTTCGCGCATGCGGTCGCCCAGCGCGGCGTACACGATCTGGTGGCGCTGGATCAAACGCTTGCCGACGAAGGCCGGCGAGACGATGATGGCCTGGAAGTGCTGGCCGTCGCCCTCCACTTCGAGGTGGGTGCATTCGAGGCCGGCGCTCAGGTAGCCGTGGATCAGTTCTGGAGTAGTGGTCATGATAAGTCCTTGGAATTAGTGACGCAGACGATAACCGCTGCGCAGCAAACGAATCGCCAGCAACGCCAACGCGACGAGGAAGGCGGAGACGATGCTCACGCTGACCAGCGGGTTGACGTCCGACTGGCCGAAGAAACCGTAGCGGAAACCGTCGATCATGTAGAAGAACGGGTTCAGATGCGATACCGTCAGCCAGAACGGCGGCAGCGAATGGATCGAGTAGAACACGCCGGACAGGAAGGTCAGCGGCATGATCAGGAAGTTCTGGAACGCGGCCAGCTGGTCGAATTTCTCGGCCCAGATGCCGGCGATCAGGCCCATGGTGCCGAGGATGGCGGCGCCCAGCAGCGCGAACACCACGATCCACAGCGGCGCCGTGAACGACAGGTGGGCGAACCACGCCGTCACCACGAACACGCCGAAGCCGACCACGATGCCGCGCACCATGGCGGCGATCACGTAGGCCGAGAAGATCTCCCAGTGCGACAGGGGCGTCAGCAGCACGAACACCAGGTTGCCGGTGATCTTGGACTGGATCAGCGAGGACGACGAATTGGCGAAAGAGTTCTGCAGAACGCTCATCATCACCAGGCCGGGGATCAGGAAGGCGGTGTAGCTGACGTCCGCGTAGACGGTGACGCGGCCTTCGAGCACGTGGCCGAAGATCAGCAGGTACAGCATCGCCGTCAGGATGGGCGCGGCGACGGTTTGCGTGGCGACCTTCCAGAAGCGCAGCGTCTCCTTGTAGACCAGGGTGCGGAAGCCGGTGGAGATGAAGTTCATACGGTGCCCTTATCCATGATCTGCAAGAAGATATCTTCCAGATCCGCTTGTTGCAGTTGCATTTCGTCGATCACGGCGCCGGACTCGCGCAGGCGCGTCAGGATGGTTTCGACTTCAGCGTATTCGTTGATGCGCAGGCTGTACTTCTTGCCGTGCTCCGACTGCTCCGGGTGCGTGACCAGGTGGCGCAGGTCTTGCGGCAGCTCGCCGCTGCTCAGGTTCACGGTCAGCTGCGAGCCGGAGATGCGGCGTATCAGCGACGCCATCGTGTCCAGCGCGACGACCTTGCCGCTCTTGAGCATCGCCACGCGCTTGCACATGGCTTGCGCTTCTTCCAGGTAGTGGGTGGTCAGCACCACGGTATGGCCTTCGCGGTTCAGGCGCGAGATGAACTTCCACAGCGTCTGGCGCAGTTCGACGTCGACGCCGGCGGTCGGCTCGTCGAGCACGATGACGGGCGGCTTGTGCACCAGCGCCTGCGCCACCAGCACGCGGCGCTTCATGCCGCCGGACAGGGCGCGCATGTTGACGTCGGCCTTGTTGGTCAGGTCGAGGTTGTGCATCACCTCGTCGATCCAGGCGTCGTTGTTCGGCAGGCCGAAGTAGCCCGATTGCAGGCGCAGCGTCTCGCGCACCGTGAAGAAGGGGTCGAACACCAGCTCCTGCGGCACCACGCCCAGCTTCTTGCGCGCGGCGCGGAAATCGCCGGTGACGTCATGGCCGTGGATGGTGACTTTGCCGGCGTCAGGCCGGATCAGGCCGGCGATGATGGAAATCAAGGTGGTCTTGCCGGCGCCGTTGGGGCCCAGCAGACCGAAAAACTCGCCCTCTTCGATCGAAAGGGACACGCCGCCCAGTGCCTGGAGCGACTTGTAGCGCTTCTCGACATTGCTTATTTGGATCGCTGTCATGCTTGACTTATCTGTAAGGTGCGGCGGCGCGAGCCGGCGCGGTGTGGCCTAAACGTGGCGGAAGATGCTGCGGGCGCCGCGGCTCTCAGGCAGCGGCAACGTTCAATTATATTGGAAATTCGGATCGGCAGAGCCGGACTGGCTATTTACCAGAAGTACTACGGGCGGCGGGGGTGGGGCGAGGGTCAATGATGGTGGTGCGAGGCCGAGTCGTCGGCGAGACCGGTCTTCTTGGTGAAGAAGGTTTCCGGTGCATTGACCGGGGCAAATTCTTCGTGCAGCGGATTCGGCGCGGCGGGCGCACCCGGCTCGAGCGCGACCGACGGCGGGAACAGCAGCGAGCATACGCCGTACAGCTTGGTCAGGCTTTGCAGCGCCGGCGGCAGGTTTTTCAGTTCCAGCTTGACGCCGGCGTCCTGGGCGGCGCGCTGCCACGCCAGCATGACGGACACCGCCACCGAATCCACCGTCAACACATGGCGCAGGTCGAACACGGTCTGGCCGGCCTTGAGGGCCGCCAGGCCGCGCTCCAGCGCCACGGAGGCGTTGAGCACGGTCAGGGTCGTGAGCGACTGCAGGTTGTCGAGGGGTTCGGAGACGGCGGTAGACATGGCGTTATGGCTTATTTAGCAACGGTTTTCAGTGGTTTGTTGGCCAGCGACTTGTTCTTTTCCGTCAGCGTCTTGATCAGGCCGTCGATGCCGCCCTTGCCGATTTCGGAAGCGAACGTGCCCTTGTAGGTCTCGACCAGCCACGCGCCCAGCACGTTGATGTCGTAGATCTTCCAGCCGGCAGGCGTCTTGGCCACGCGGTAGTTCAGCGGGATCGGTTCGCCGCGGGCGACGTTGACCTGCGAACGCACTTCGACTTCGTTGTCGCTAGGATCGGAACGCATCGGCTTGAACTCGATGGTTTCGTTCTTAATCTGCGACAGCGCGCCCGAGTAGGTGAAGATCAGCAGCGTGCGGAACTGGTCCGACAGCGCTTTTTGCTGCTCGGGCGAGGCGTCGCGCCAGAAACGGCCGGCCGCCAGCGCGGTCATGCGCTGCGAATCGACGTAAGGCAGGATCTTGCTTTCGACCAGGTCCAGCACTTTTTTCTGGTCGCCCGACTGGATCGCCTTGTCCGACTTGGCGGTGTCGATTACTTCCTGGCTGATGCGCTTGACCAGGACGTCCGGCGCTTCGTTGGCGGGCGCTGCGGCCTGGGCGTTGACGGCCATGGCAACAGTTGCTACAGCGATAAGTTGTTTGATCAATTTCATGTTGTCGTTACCTTTGTGTGGTTCTTCGGGGTCACGGGCTGACGTTGCTTGCAGCCGGTGCGCCAGAGTTTAACTCTTTTGGCGCCGATTCGGATGACACGGGGGCAGAAGTTTGTGCGGCGGCCATCGTCGCAACGGCGGGCGCAGCAGCCGGTTTGGCGTCGATTTCCGCCGCATCGTCCTTCTTGGACTTGCGCGGAGCATCGTCGCTGTCGGGATGAATCTGGTTCTCGCGGCGCTGCAGGAAGCCGTCGCGGATGAATTCGTAGCGGTCCAGTGCGGCGTCTTCCAGCAGGCTGGTGGCGTTGAGCAGGTTGGAGCGCTGGTCGACCACGCGCAGCGCGGTGCCGGTGTTGCGGATGTAGACCGGTTCCTTGTAGCCCCAGATGTCGCCCTTGATATCCAGCGGCAGGGCCACCGTGTCGCGCACGGTCGATGGGCCCAGCAGCGGCAGCATCAGGTAGGGGCCGGACGGCACGCCCCAGGTGCCCAGCGTCTGGCCGAAGTCTTCCTTGTGCTTTTGCAGGCCGGCTTCCGAGGCGATGTCGAACAGGCCGACGATGCCCAGCGTGGAGTTCAGCGCGAAGCGGGTGACGTCCGACATGCCGGCTTCGCCCTTGCCTTGCAGCAGGTTATTGACGCCGGTCCAGGCATCGGCCAGGTTGCCGAAGAAGTTGTTGACGCCGGTCTGCACGAAATTCGGCAGCACGTTGCGGTAGGCCGTCGCGGCCGGTTTCAGCGCGTAGGTGTCGACCGTATCGTTAAAGCTGAACATGGCGCGGTTGAAGCCTTCGTACGGATCGCGCGGGTTCGGGCCGGCGCAGCCGGCCAGCAGCACGGTGACGCCCAGCGCCAGTGCGGCACGGCGGAGGTGTTGCGGAGTACGGTGCGTCATTTGCTGTCCTTTCCTTCTGCAGCCTTGCTGTAGATGAACTGATTGATCAAGTCTTCCAGCACGGCGGCCGATTGGGTACGGGCAATCTTGTCGCCGGCGGCCAGGTTATTGGTGTCGCCGCCGGCTTCGATGCCCACGTATTGTTCGCCCAACAGGCCGGCGGTCAGGATCTTGGCCGAACTGTCTTTGGGGAATTTGTAACCTTCTTCCATGTTCAAGGTTACCAGTGCCTGGTAACTCTTGTCATCAAACTTGATCTCTCCCACACGGCCTACCACCACGCCGGCCGCCTTGACGGCCGCTTGCGGGCGCAGGCTGCCGATGTTGTCGAACTTGGCGGTGATCGGATACACCTTGCCGAAGGACATGGAACCCATGTTGCCGGCCTTCAGCGCCAGAAACATCAGTGCGGCGACGCCGACGACGATGAACAGACCGACCCAGACATCCAGAGATTTACGTTGCATAGCGATTCCTTAGTTTCTTATCTTGTGCTTTATCTTGTGCTGCGTCGCTTACTTGCTGAACATCAGCGCCGTCATCATGAAGTCCAGCCACCAGATCATCAGCGATGAGATCACGACCGTGCGGGTGGTGGCGCGCGCCACGTCTTCCGGGGTCGGCTGGGCTTCATAGCCCTGGTACAGCGCAATGAAGGTGATGGCGATACCGAACACCACGCTCTTGGCAAAACCGTTGAAAATATCTTTCCAGATGTCGACGCCGCCCTGCATCTGCGACCAGAACGCGCCGTCATCGACGCCGATCAGCTGCACGCCGACCAGCCAGCCGCCCAGCACGCCGACCGCGCTGAACACCGAGGCCAGCAGCGGCACCGCGATCACGCCGGCCCAGAAGCGGGGCGCCAGCACGCGCTGGATAGGGTTGACGGCCATCATTTCCATCGCCGACAGCTGCTCGCCCGCCTTCATCAGGCCGATTTCGGCCGTCAGCGAGGTGCCGGCGCGGCCGGCAAACAGCAGCGCGGTGATGACCGGGCCCAGTTCGCGGGTCAGGCCCAGGGCCACCAGCAGGCCCAGCGACTGCTCGGCGCCGTATTTGTTGAGCGTGTAGTAGCCCTGCAGGCCCAGCACCATGCCGACGAACAAGCCGGACAGGGTGATGATCAGCATCGAATAATTGCCGATGAAGTGCAGCTGCTCGACCAGCAGCGCCGGGCGGCGCAGCAGGCCGGGCGACACGCCCAGCATATTGGCGAAGGTGCGGGCGCCGTAGCCTATGCTTTCGACGTAGTCGCGCAGCGGCGCGCCCAGCTTGGACAACCAGTTCTTGACGCTCATAAGACTTGCACTCCCAGGCCCAGGTCATCGGCCAGGGACTTGCCCGGATAGTGGAAGGGTACCGGACCGTCGGCCTCGGCGTTGACGAACTGCTTCACATACGGATCGGTCGACACCATCATGTCGGCCGGCGTGCCGTGCGCGACGATCTTGCCCTGCGACAGGAAGTAGACGTAGTCGGCGATGGCGAAGCATTCCTTGACGTCGTGCGAGACCAGCACGGTGGTCGAACCCAGCGCGGTATTCAGGTTGCGGATCAGGTTGGCGGTAACGCCCATCGAGATCGGGTCGAGGCCGGCGAAGGGCTCGTCGTACATGATCAGTTCCGGGTCCAGCGCGATCGAGCGGGCGAGCGCCACGCGGCGCGCCATGCCGCCGGAGATTTCGCCCGGTTTCAGCTTGGCGGCGTTGCGCAGGCCGACCGCGTGCAGTTTCATCAGCACCAGGTTGCGGATCAGCTCTTCCGGCAAGTCGGTATGCTCGCGCAGCGGGAAGGCGACGTTTTCAAAGACGGTGAGGTCGGTAAACAGCGCGCCATGCTGGAACAGCATGCCCATCTTGCGCCGCAGCAGGTACAAGCCGGCGGTATTGAGCTTGTGCACGATCTGGCCCTGGACCTTGACATGGCCGCGTTGCGGGCGGATCTGGCCGCCGATCAGGCGCAATACCGTGGTCTTGCCGCTGCCCGAGCCGCCCATCACAGCGATCACTTTCCCGCGTGGGAAATCCATCTGGAGGCCCGACAGGATGGCGCGCTTTCCATAGGAAAAGTGTAGATCACGGATTTCGACTAGATTAGCCACGACTGAACTCATTGTTTTTAATGCCGTATTGTAGTGCAGAAAGGTTAATCTCTGCTGGCGCCCCCCTCTTTTGCGACAGAGAGAGGCATTGTAAGTAGCAGATAATACAACACTACTGAACCTAAAGTCAGCAATTTACACCTATCAAGAATTGTTACATTGCTGCATTGCACAAGCCATGGACGTAAAAAAACCGGTGGCAACGGGGATCACCCGTTCGCCACCGGCGGGAGGCAGGCTGTCGCGGTGCGCTGGGATTAGCGCGGCAGTTCCGACGAACCCATCAAAAACTCATCGACCGCGCGCGCGCACTGGCGGCCTTCGCGGATCGCCCACACCACCAGCGACTGGCCGCGGCGCACATCGCCGGCGGCAAATACCTTGGAGGCGGAAGTCTTGTAGCAGCCTTCGCCGTCGGTGCTGGCCTTGGCGTTGCCGCGTGCATCTTTCTCGATGCCGAATGCGTCCAGCACATTGGCCACCGGCGATACAAAGCCCATGGCCAGCAGCACCAGGTCGGCCTTCATCTCGAATTCCGAGTTCGGCACTTCGCTCATCTTGCCGTCTTTCCACTCGACGCGGCAGGCGACCAGTTTCTCGACCTTGCCGTTCTTGCCTTCCAGGCGCTTGGTGGCCACCGCCCAGTCGCGCTCGCAGCCTTCCTCGTGCGACGAGGAGGTGCGCAGCTTGGTCGGCCAGTACGGCCACACCAGCGGCTTGTTCTCTTGCTCCGGCGGCATGGGCATCAGCTCGAACTGCGTGACCGAAGCCGCGCCGTGGCGGTTCGAGGTGCCGACGCAGTCGGAACCGGTGTCGCCGCCGCCGATCACCACCACATGCTTGCCGGTGGCTTTCAGCTGGTCCTTGACCTTGTCGCCGGCGTTGACCTTGTTTTGCAGCGGCAGGAAGTCCATGGCGAAATGCACGCCCTTCAGCTCGCGGCCCGGCACCGGCAGGTCGCGCGGCTGCTCGGCGCCGCCGGCCAGCACTACGGCGTCGAATTCCTTCTCCAGGTCTTCCGGGAAGATGGTTTCCTTGGCCCAGTTGTTGACGTTGGCCGGGAAGTCCTTGCCGACCAGTACGCTGGTGCGGAACACCACGCCCTCGGCTTCCATCTGCTTGATGCGGCGGTCGATGTGCGACTTTTCCATCTTGAAGTCAGGAATGCCGTAGCGCAGCAGGCCGCCGACGCGGTCGCTCTTCTCGAACACGGTCACGGCGTGGCCGGCGCGCGCCAGCTGTTGCGCCGCCGCCAGGCCGGCAGGACCGGAGCCGACGATGGCGACCTTCTTGCCGCTCTGCTTGGCCGCAGGCTGCGGCACGACCCAGCCGTGTTCCCAGCCTTCGTCGATGATCTTGTGCTCGATCGACTTGATGCCGACCGGATCGTTGTTGATGCCCAGCGTGCAGGCGGCTTCGCACGGCGCAGGGCAGATGCGGCCGGTGAATTCCGGGAAGTTGTTGGTCGAGTGCAGGGTGTCCAGCGCCTCGCGGTAGTTGCCGCGATAGACCAGGTCGTTCCAGTCCGGGATGATGTTGTTGACCGGGCAGCCGGTGTTGCAGAACGGGATGCCGCAATCCATGCAGCGCGCGCCCTGCACCTTGGCCTGTTCATTGGTCAGGGTGATGACGAATTCGGAATAGTTTTTCAAACGCGTAGCAGGCGGCAAATAGCTCTCGTCCTGACGCTTGAATTCCATGAAGCCGGTGATTTTACCCACGATAAGTCCTTAAATATTGTTCTGTACGGTCAAGCATCAGGCTGCGATCGGCTGGACGACGGCGGCTTCGTTCGCCACGTCTTCGGCCATTTCGATCAGGGCGCGCTTGTATTCGCTCGGGAAGACCTTGACGAATTTGCCGCGGCCTTCGGCCCAGTTGTCCAGCAACAGGCGGGCACGGGTGCTGCCGGTGTGCTTGAAGTGGCGCTCGATCAAACGCTTCAGGATCACCTCGTCCGCCTCGCGGCCATGGTCCTTGTGCTGCACGTGCCAGGTCTCGCTCTGGGCTTCCTGCTCCTTGGCGGTCAGCACCGGCTCCAGCGTCACCATCGCGGTGTTGCAGCGGGCTTCGAAATCGCCCTCCGGGTCGTACACGTAGGCGATGCCGCCCGACATGCCCGCCGCGAAGTTGCGGCCGGTGGCGCCCAGCACCACCACGGTGCCGCCAGTCATGTATTCGCAACCGTGGTCGCCCGTGCCTTCGACGATGGCGGTGGCGCCCGAGTTGCGCACGGCGAAACGCTCGCCGGCCACGCCGTTGAAGAAGGCTTCGCCGCTGATCGCGCCGTACAGCACGGTGTTGCCGATGATGATGTTGTTCACCGCCCAGCCACGGAACTCGGTGTTCGGACGCACGATGATGCGGCCGCCCGACAAGCCCTTGCCGACGTAATCGTTACCCTCGCCGACCAGGTCGATGGTGATGCCGTGCGCCAGGAAGGCGCAGGCCGACTGGCCCGCCGTGCCTTGCAGCTGAATGTGGATGGTGTCGTCCGGCAGGCCGGCGTGGCCGTAGCGCTTGGCCACTTCGCCCGACAACATGGTGCCGACGGTGCGGTTCAAGTTCTTCACCGGCGAGATGAAGGACACGCGCTCGCCTTTTTCCAGCGCCGCCTTGGCTTGCGCGATCAGCTTGTGATCGAGCGCCTTGTCGAGGCCGTGGTCCTGTTCCATCGTGTGGTAGATCGAATGACCTTCCTGCACTTCCGGCTGGTAGAAGATGTTGCTGAAGTCCAGGCCCTTGGCTTTCCAGTGCGTGATCGCCTTGGACTTGTCCAGCAGGTCGACGCGGCCGATCAGCTCGTCATAGGTGCGGATGCCCAGTTGCGCCATCAGCTGGCGGGCCTCTTCGGCGACGAAGAAGAAGTAGTTCACGACGTACTCAGGCTTGCCGGAGAACTTGGCGCGCAGCACAGGATCCTGCGTGGCGACGCCGACCGGGCAAGTGTTCAGGTGGCATTTGCGCATCATGATGCACCCCTCGACCACCAGCGGCGCGGTGGCGAAGCCGATTTCATCCGCGCCCAGCATGGCGGCGATGACGACGTCGCGGCCGGTACGCATCTGGCCGTCGGCCTGAACGCGGATGCGGCTGCGCAGGCCGTTCAGCACCAGCGTTTGCTGGGTTTCAGCCAGGCCCAGCTCCCACGGCGTGCCTGCATGCTTGACCGACGACAGCGGCGAAGCGCCGGTGCCGCCGTCATGGCCGGCCACCACCACGTGATCGGCCTTGGCCTTGGTAACGCCCGCGGCCACGGTGCCGATACCGACTTCCGACACCAGCTTGACCGAGATCGAAGCGCGCGGATTGGCGTTCTTCAAGTCGTGGATCAGCTGGGCCAAGTCTTCGATCGAATAAATATCGTGGTGCGGCGGCGGCGAAATCAGCCCCACGCCCGGCACCGAGAAGCGCAGGGTGGCGATGTATTCCGACACTTTATGGCCGGGCAGCTGGCCGCCTTCGCCAGGCTTGGCGCCCTGGGCCATCTTGATTTGAATCTGGTCGGCCGAGTTCAGGTAGGCCGCGGTCACGCCGAAACGGCCGGACGCCACCTGCTTGATGCGCGAACGCAGCGAATCGCCTTCCTGCAGCGGAATGTCGACCACCATCTGTTCCTTGCCCATGACCGAAGCCATGGTCTCGCCCTGCTTGATCTTGATGCCTTTCAGCTCCATCGTGTAGCGCGATGGATCTTCGCCGCCTTCGCCGGTGTTGGACTTGCCGCCGATGCGGTTCATCGCCACCGCCAGCGTGGCGTGGGCTTCGGTCGAGATCGAACCCATGGACATCGCGCCGGTCGCGAAGCGCTTGACGATTTCCTTGGCCGGCTCGACTTCGTCCAGCGGGATCGCCTTCGACGGATCGAGCTTGAACTCGAACAGGCCGCGCAGGGTCAGGTGGCGCTTGCTCTGGTCGTTGATGATCTGGGCGTACTCTTTATAGCTGGAGAAGTTGTTGCTGCGGGTCGAATGCTGCAACTTGGCGATCGCATCCGGGGTCCACAGGTGGTCTTCGCCGCGCACGCGGTAGGCGTATTCGCCACCGGCGTCCAGGTGGTTTTCCAGTACTGGATCGTTGCCGAAGGCCAGGTTATGCAGGCGCAGCGCCTCTTCCGCCACTTCGAACACGCCGATGCCCTCGACGTTGGAAGCCGTGCCCTTGAAGTATTTGTCGACCAGCGACTTGTTCAGGCCGACGGCTTCGAAGATCTGCGCGCCGCAGTAGGACATATAGGTCGAGATGCCCATCTTGGACATGACCTTCATCAGGCCCTTGCCGATGGCCTTGGTGTAGTTGTAGACCGCCTTGTCGCCCGACATATCGCCCGGCATGCCGTGCGCCATCTCGACCAGGGTTTCCATCGCCAGGTAAGGGTGGATGGCTTCGGCGCCATAGCCGGCCAGCAGCGCGAAGTGGTGGGTTTCGCGGGCCGAGCCGGTTTCCACGACGAGGCCGGTGGAAGCGCGCAAGCCCTTGCTCACCAGGTGCTGATGGATGGTGGATGTGGCCAGAAGCGCGGGGATGGCGACACGATCGGCGCCAACCGAGCGGTCCGACACGATCAGGATGTTGTGGCCGGACTTGACCGCATCGACCGCCTCGGCGCACAGCGAGGCCAGGCATGCTTCCACGCCTTCCTTGCCCCAGGCCAGCGGGTAGCAGATGTTGAGCTCGTAAGACTTAAACTTGCCGCCGGTGTGCAGGCTGATGCCGCGCAGGCGGGCCATGTCGTCGAAGCCCAGCACCGGCTGCGACACTTCGAGGCGCATCGGCGGGTTGACGTTGTTGGTGTCGAGCAGGTTGGGCTTGGGGCCGATGAAGGACACCAGCGACATCACCATCGCTTCGCGGATCGGGTCGATCGGCGGGTTGGTCACTTGCGCGAACAGCTGCTTGAAGTAGTTGTACAGCGGCTTGAGCTTGTTGGACATGACGGCCAGCGGCGAGTCGTTGCCCATCGAGCCGGTGGCTTCTTCGCCGGCGGCGGCCATCGGCGCCATCAGGAATTTCAAATCTTCCTGGGTGTAGCCGAAGGCTTGCTGGCGGTCCAGCAGCGACGGCAGGGCTTTTTCGCCCTGGGCCGGCGCGATGTCCTTGGCGCGGTTGTGCGCCAGCTGGCTTTCGCTCAGCTTGATTTCGTTGAGCTTGATGCGCACCGCGTTGATCCACGCCTTGTACGGCTTGGCGTTGGCGTAGGTGTCCTTCAGCTCTTTATCGTCGATGATGCGGCCGGCTTCCAGGTCGATCAGGAACATCTTGCCTGGCTGCAGACGCCATTTCTGGATGATCTTGGATTCGGGAATCGGCAGCACGCCCGATTCCGAGGCCATCACCACCAAGTCGTCGTCGGTGACGATATATCGCGCAGGCCGCAATCCGTTCCTGTCCAGCGTGCCGCCGATGTAGCGGCCGTCGGTGAAGGCCATGGCGGCCGGGCCATCCCACGGTTCCATCATGGCGGCGTGATATTCGTAGAACGCGCGGCGATTGTCGTCCATCGTGCCGTGATTTTCCCAGGCTTCCGGAATCATCATCATCATCGCCTGGGCGATCGGATAGCCTGCCATCAGCAGCAGTTCCAGCGCGTTGTCGAAGCAGGCGGTGTCCGACTGGCCTTCGTAGATCAGCGGGAACAGTTTCTGCAGATCTTCGCCCAGCACGGCCGACTTCATCACGCCTTCGCGGGCGCGCATCCAGTTGAAGTTGCCTTTGACGGTGTTGATCTCGCCGTTGTGGGCGATCAGGCGGTACGGGTGGGCCAGCGGCCATTCCGGGAAGGTGTTGGTCGAGAAACGCTGGTGCACCAGCGCCAGCGCGGAAACGCAGCGCGCATCCTGCAGGTCCTTGTAGTAGACGCCGACCTGGTCCGCCAGCAGCAGGCCTTTGTAGACGATGGTGCGGGCCGACAGCGAGGCCACGAAGAATTCCTTACCGTGGATCAGCTTCAGCGCCTGGATGGCGTGGCCCGACGATTTGCGGATCACGTACAGTTTGCGCTCCAGCGCGTCCGTCACCATGATGTCGGCGCCGCGGCCGATGAAGATCTGGCGGATGACCGGTTCCTTGGCGCGCACGGTAGGGGACATCGGCATGTCGCAGTCCACCGGCACATTGCGCCAGCCCAGCACGACCTGGCCTTCGGCGCGCACGGCGCGCTCGATTTCCTGTTCGCAGGCGATGCGCGATGCATTTTCTTTAGGCAGGAACACCATGCCGACGCCGTATTCGCCTGGCGGCGGCAGTTCCACGCCTTGCTTGGCCATTTCGTCGCGGTAGTACTGGTCCGGGATCTGGATCAGGATGCCGGCGCCATCGCCCATCAGCGCATCGGCGCCGACGGCGCCCCGGTGATCGAGGTTTTTCAGGATCAGCAGACCCTGTTCCACGATGGAGTGGCTCTTGTTGCCCTTGATATGGGCGACGAAACCGACGCCGCAGGCATCGTGTTCATTGGACGGATCGTACAGACCTTGGGCTTTCATGGGCTCTCCACTGCAATTTTGACTAACGAAAAACTAGAGTAGTGCAATGCAGCAGAAAATTCAACAATAACAATTAGGGTCGGAGTCGGATTAATTTTTCCAAAGTCCGCCGAATTTTTAATTAGGGACAGAGTGATGCCGGGAGTAAAAAAACCGCAGGAACCGGCGATTCCTGCGGCATCCGCCAGCTGTTCAGGCGGCTTCCGGCTTGATTTTGAACGGCCGGCCGCGCTTGGCGGGCAGCACTTGGCGCTTGACCTTGTGCTGCAGCGCCGTCTTGAACTGCTCGCTGCCCAGCGGCCAGCCTTTCAGCAGCGCCTTGCTGATATGCGCCACCTCTTCCTCGCTCAAGGACGGCTCGGCCAGCGCGATATATGCCGCCTCGCGCTGGAACGGCGTGTTGCCCAGCTCCCAGAACTTCGGATGGTCGACGATCAGGCCGTCCGGGCGCAGCCCGGCGTGGTGCGGATAGCTGGACCACGGATAATCCTCGGCCCGCCCCACCATGCCGTTGCGCACCGGGTTGAACTCGATATAACGGCTGCAAGACATGAAGTATTGCTCGGCGTCGATGAGCGAGGTTTTGTAGCGTCCGTTCCACAAAGTGCCGCTGCGGCCATATTTCTGGTTGAAATAGGGCACGTAGTAGCGGCCTATCCACTGCATCATCTGCCCCAGGCCGTCCGCATCGGCCGGCGTGACCAGCAAATGCAGGTGATTCGGCATCAAAACATAGGCGTGCACGGCCACTTTGTAGTTTTTGGCGGCGGTGCGCAGCCAGCCGAGGAAGGTTTGATAGTCTTCGGCATCCTGGAACACCGGCTGGTTGTTATTGCCGGTCTGGATGACGTGATGAGGCTGGCCAGGGACGATCAAGCGGGGTAGACGTGCCATAATTTTGAGCAGAAGATATCGGATGCACCGATTCTACACCACTCTGTCCCCGATTATTCAGGCGCGCCGAAAAACCGGCGCGACTCTGACCCTATTTTTTCAGGAGAGGTTGAAGCTAGCGGACAGGCTGTAGCCTTCGCCATACGCGCTGCGCAGCGGCAGGTCCTGGCCCAGGCCGGTGCGGGCCTTCTTGCGCAGGCGGTACACCAGCATGTCGACGCGGCGGCCGGCGTCCGGATCGTCGCCGCCGATACCGGCCACGATGACCTGGCGCGGCACGGGACGGGTGTTGATCGTCAGCAGATGCAGGAAATTGCATTCCTTTTCAGTCAGCGTGATCGCCATGCCTTGCAGCTCCAGCTGGCGGGCGCTGACCTTCAACGTCCACTTGCTCGGCGCCGGGATGGTTTCCTGCGGACCGACGCGGCGGTCCAGCGCCTCGATGTGGGCGGCCAGTTCCGGGAATTTGATCGGCTTGGTCAGATAGTGGTCGGCGCCGAGGCGCAGGCCGAGGATGCGGTTGTCGAAAGCGACGCGGCCGGTCAGCACCAGCAGGCCGATTTGCGGGTAAAGCTGGCGCATCCGGGGTATCACATTGAAACCGTCTTCGTCCGGCAAGCCCAGGTCCAGCACCACCACGCCCACGTTGCCCTGGCTCAGGGCGGACCACATATCGCTGGCATTGTTGGTGATGTGCACTTCGTGTTCAAGCTCAGTCAAGAACTCTGCCATTTCCTCGGCATAGTCCAGATTGTCTTCCACGATGAGTATTTGCGTCATTGATGCGCCATTCGATCGATTATTGAGCAACGGTGCTCAGTCCTGCCCTGCTGCTTCAGCTTGCGTCCAAGGAATTATCACTGCTGCCATCCGCCCGCGCAAGGCTTTTCCCGGCGCTGGCCGCCACGGGCAGCCAAATCCGAAATTCCGTGCCGCTTTCAGAAACATTTGTTGCCGTCAAGGTGCCGCCATGCACGTCCACCACCGCGCGCGCCATGTACAAGCCCAGGCCCGATCCGGCGATGCCGGCAGCGTTGCTGCCACGGAAGGATTTGTCGAACACCTGCGCCCATTCCGCCGCCGGCAAACCGGTTCCACGATCGCGGACCAAGAACTCGACGCCGCCCTCGCTTGCCATTTTGCCTATCAATTCTATCGGAGTATGAGCGTCTGTGTACTTAATTGCATTGTCCAGCAAAATTTCTAGGCATAAGCGCACACCGGCGGGGTCGCAGCGCATCCACTGGGGCAGCGTTTCCAGCCGCAGCATGATGCCGCCGCGGCGGCTGCGGGCCTGCTCGGCCACCGCCTCCAGCAGCGCGGCGGGGGAAATTTCATTGGGCTGGCGCTCGCGGCCGATGCTGGCCATGCGCTCGGGCGACAGGTATTCGTCCAGCATCGCCAGCATGCGGTCGACCGCGGTCTGGATCTTGCGGTAGCGCTTGCGGGTGCCTTCGTCGTGATGGGCGCCGGTCATTTCCAGGCGCTGCACGGCGCCGTCGATGGTCGACAGCGGCGTGCGGAATTCGTGCGACAGCATGGACGCGAATTTTTTCTGCTGCGCGGCCAGTTCGCGCCGCGCGCTCAGGTCGCGCACCACACCGACCACGCTGACGGCGACGCCGTGCTCGTCGACGATCAGCGTCGATTCGATTTCCACCGGCAGCAGGCGGCCGTCGGCATGCGGCAGCTCGGTTTCGCGCAGGAGGCGCCGGCGGCTCGCGTCGCCGGCAGCGTGGCGTTCCAGCCTGGCGGGCAGCTGCTGCAACAGGCCGGCCGCCAGCGCCTGCGCCGAGTCCAGCGTGTAGCCGAACTGGCGTTCTGCGGCCGGACTGAGCCAGGAAAGCTTGAGGCTGGCGCAATCGGCCATCCAGCTGACCTCGCCGCTGTGCTGGAGCAGCAGGCGATAGCGCTCCGCCTCCGCCTGCGACTGGCGCAATGCCGCTTGCAGTTCGGCGACGGTCGCCACTTATTCCACCAGCGGCGCGAAGATCTGCTGCAAATCCTCCTGGGTGAGCGCCATTTTCTGCGACTCGCCTTCGGCCAGGATGGATTGCGCCAGATCGGATTTCTTCTGCTGCAGCACCTGGATTTTTTCCTCCAGCGTGCCCTTGGCGATCAGCTTGTAGACGAACACCGGCTTGTCCTGGCCGATGCGCCAGGCGCGGTCGGTGGCCTGGTTTTCCGCCGCCGGGTTCCACCACGGATCGTAGTGGATCACGGTGTCGGCCGCCGTCAGGTTCAGGCCGACGCCGCCGGCCTTCAGGCTGATCAGGAAGATCGGCACCGCGCCCTGCTGGAAGGCCGCCACCTGCGCGCTGCGGTCCTTGGTCTCGCCGGTCAGCAGCGCATACGGGATATCGCGCGCCTCCAGTTCCTCCTCGATCAGCTCCAGCATGCTGGTGAACTGCGAGAACACCAGGATCTTGCGGTTTTCCTCCAGCAAATCCTCGACCATCTGCATCAGGTCGACCAGCTTGGCCGAGCCTGCCGTCTGCTTCTTCGACGGCAGCGACTTGACCAGGCGCGGATCGCAGCACACCTGGCGCAGCTTGAGCAGCGCCTCCAGAATGACGATCTGGCTGCGCGCCACGCCCTTGCGGTCGATTTCCTCGCGCACCTTCTGGTCCATGGCCAGGCGCACGGTCTCGTACAGGTCGCGCTGGGCGCCGGTCAGTTCGACCTTGCGCACCATCTCGGTCTTGGGCGGCAGTTCCTTGGCCACGTTGTCCTTGGTCCGGCGCAGCAGGAAGGGCTTGATGCGGCGGTTCAGCAGCGCGCGCCGCAGCGGGTCGTCCTGGCGCTCGATCGGATGGCGGAACACGGTGTTGAAACCCTTCTCGTCGCCGAGCAGGCCCGGCAGCAGGAAGTGGAATTGCGACCACAGCTCGCCCAGGTGGTTTTCCAGCGGCGTGCCGGACAGGCACAGCCGGTGGCGCGCGCGCAACAGGCCGGCGCTTTGCGCGGCCTTGCTGCGGGTGTTCTTGATGTAGTGCGACTCGTCCAGGATGACCAGGTGGAAATCGTGCTCGCGCAGTTTTTCCTCGTCGCGCGGCAGCAGCGCGTAGGTGGTCAGCACCAGGTCGGCTTCATCGATCTGGTCGAACTGGCCCATGCGGTCCTTGCCTTGCAGCAGCAACACGCGCAGGCCGGGCGCGAAGCGCGCCGCCTCTTCCTGCCAGTTGCCCATCAGGCTGGTCGGCGCGATCACCAGCGCCGGCGCGGTCAGG
Organism: Duganella sp. HH101; assembly: GCF_001758795.1. Classification (NCBI taxonomy): domain Bacteria; kingdom Pseudomonadati; phylum Pseudomonadota; class Betaproteobacteria; order Burkholderiales; family Oxalobacteraceae; genus Duganella; species Duganella sp. HH101. Next base: position 129,562 of record NZ_LRON01000003.1, read on the forward strand.
CGGCCGGCTTCCTTCTCGACCAGGATGTGGGCCAGCGTCTGCACGGTCTTGCCCAGGCCCATGTCGTCGGCCAGGATGCCGGCGAAGTTGTATTCCCGCAGGAATTGCATCCACGACAGGCCGTCGGTCTGGTAGTCGCGCAGCGTGGCTTGCAGGCCGGCCGGCGTGGCGATGCGCTTGACGGCGCCGAACTGGTTCAGGCGCGCGCCCATTTCGCGCAGCTCCTCGCCGCCGTGCCAGTTCAGCTCGACGTTGCGGGCCAGCTCGTCCAGACGCGCGGCGTCCAGCGTGGCCATGCGCAGCGAAGTCTTGATCTTGTCGCTGAAATACAACTCGCCCAGCGTGGTCAGGATGGGCTTGACGCGGCCCCAGGGCAGCGCGACCCGGCTGCCGTCGGGCAGCGTGGCCAGCATCTGGTCTTCGTCGCCGTGCTGGGCGATGGTCTTGGGATTGAAATCGTTGGGCGCGCTGCGGATCATCTGCACCAGCACCGGCAGCAGCGGCACGCGGTCAGGGCCGACCATGATGCCCAGTTCCAGTTCGAACCAGGCGCGGCCGCCATCGGCCGGATCTTCCGTCACTTCCGCATACCAGTCGCCGACTTCGGTGACGTCGTAGCGGTACTTGACGGTTTTTTCCACTTTCCAGCCGGCGTCCTTCAGCGCGGCGACGCCGTCGCGGGCGAAGCGCAGCCATTCGGCCTGGGAAGGCAGCAGCAGGCCGCCCTTGACGCTGCTCAGCGGCAGCGTGGCCGGCGGCAGGAAATGGCGTTCGGTCAGCAGCGCCAGCGCCAGCTCTTCGGAGGCGGCGTCGCGCTGGATGATCTCGGTCACTTCGCCCTTCTGGCGCACCACGCGCTGCGACGGATCGAAGGACACGCGCTCGCCGTCGTAGTCGAAGGACAGCACGGCGAAATCGTGCCAGCGCTGCAGCGAGCCGTCGGCCAGCATGGCGGCGTCCAGGGTCAGCACCGGACGCGGCTTGACGTCGTCGCGCACGCGTTGCGGCAGCGGTTGCGGCAGCGGCATCAGCTGTTGCAGGCCGTGCGCCAGCAGCAGTTGCGACACGCGCATCTTGTCGTTGTTGGTCAGCAGCGGCGCTTGCGCCACCAGCGCCTGCAGATCGGCCAGCGGGATCGAGGCGCCGCCCTGGTTCAGCTGCAGCACGCCGCAGGACAGGTTGTCGATGTACCACGGCGGATCGGTCGGCAGCATGTAGTCGACCTGGTCGGCGCCGACATGCTTGGCGTTCGGCGGCGCCTGCACCTGCCAGCCCAGCCGCAGGCCCTTGCCTTCTTCGCGCCAGGCCAGGTTGGCTTCGCGCATCACGCCGCCCTTGAGCGGGTAGACCAGGCCGTTGCCGACATCGGCCCAGGAATTCGCCCAGAGCAATTTATCCTGTTCGGCCAGCATGTTCAGCAGGGCCGCGCCGATCTTGCCGCGCGGCTCGGTGGCGGAGCCGGTCTGGGAATTCTGTCCGCTGCGCATGGCAACGAAGAAACGGATCAAGTCCTCGTCGCCGGCCGCGAGGAAGCTCGGCGGCGCCGACAGCAGCGAAAACACTTCGCTGACCGGACTGGCCGCGGCAACGTCGCCGTTCGAGCGCAGGCGGGCCTTGTACAGGCACAGCGCCACATGGCGGCCGCCGCTGGTGGGCGCCATCACGTAGATCAGCTTGTATTGGGTTTGTTGCTTCGGATCGCTATCGACCGGCGGCGCGTTCAGTTTGGCTTTGGGATGCGCTGCCGCATCCACACGCTGCAGCCAGGTGGCTACGGCGTACGACAATTGATTCGCGGGCGGCGCAGGGCGTGCGGGAGATGCTGGGGCGGCCGGAGCAGCTGGCTTGGCGGGAACATCGTCGGTGGCGTCGTCGCGGGTAAAATCCATAGGTCGCATTGTTGGTCAAAGATGGTTCAAAAACGGCAACAGGCGATATTATCCGCCATACACGCGTTCGTGTTTGCGGATTCTTCATAAAACCCGCATGTAAACGTGTTACTTCGGCGTTCTCCGGGGCGTGCACAGTCCTTTTGGACTGTCAAGACTGGCACATTCGCGCCGATTGCGTATGATTCCGGGCTTGACTGCTTAGGAATCGCCCACATGTTGCCTTCTATCGAACAACGTCTTGCCCTGGAACTGAACGCCAAACCGGTGCAGGTCGCCGCCGCCATCGCCCTGTTGGACGAAGGCGCCACGGTACCCTTCATCGCCCGCTACCGGAAAGAAGCCACCGGAGGCTCGGACGACATTCAACTGCGCCTGCTCGAAGAACGGCTGCGCTACCTGCGCGAGCTGGAAGACCGCCGCGCCGCCATCGTGGCGTCGATCACCGAGCAGAACAAAATGACGCCGGAACTGTTAGATGCTGTCATGCATGCAGAAGACAAGACCCGTCTTGAAGACTTATACCTGCCATACAAGCAAAAACGCCGCACCAAGGCGCAAATCGCCATCGAGGCGGGCCTGGCGCCGCTGGCCGACGGCCTCCTGGCCAATCCGGAACTGAATCCCGAGATGGAAGCCAACAAGTTCCTGCGCGAAGCCTTCACCACCGCCGAGGGCAACAATCCGGGCGTGGCCGACACCAAGGCGGCGCTGGACGGCGCGCGCCAGATCCTGATGGAACGTTTTGCCGAAGATGCAACCTTGCTGCAATCCTTGCGCGAATACGTGCTCGATCACGGCATTGTTGAATCCAAGGTCGTCGACGGCAAGCAGGACGAAGGCGAAAAATTCGCCGACTACTTCGATTATTCCGAAACCCTAGGCACCGTGCCGTCGCACCGCGCGCTGGCCCTGCTGCGCGGCCGCCGCGAAGGCATCCTCGACGTCACGCTGCGGCTGGACACCGAAGCCGAGAAACCGAAGTGGGACGCGCCGCACAACCCGTGCGAAGGCCGCATCGCCGCCCGTTTCGGCATCAAGAACCAGGGCCGTCCGGCCGACAAATGGCTGGGCGACACCGCCCGCTGGACCTGGCGCGTGAAGAGCTTCATGCACCTGGAAACGGAACTGATGGGCGCACTGCGCGAGCGTTCCGAGCTGGACGCGATCAACGTCTTCGCCACCAACCTGAAGGCGCTGCTGCTGGCCGCGCCGGCCGGCCAGCGCGCCACCATGGGCCTGGACCCGGGCCTGCGCACCGGCGTCAAGGTGGCCGTGGTGGACGCCACCGGCAAGGTGGTCGATACCGCCGTCATCTACCCGCACCAGCCGAAGAACGACTGGGACGGCTCGCTGCACACGCTGGGCAAGCTGGCGGCCAAGCACAATGTATCGCTGATTTCGATCGGCAACGGCACCGCCTCGCGCGAAACCGACAAGCTGGCGCAGGACTTGATCAAGCAATTCCCCGATCAAAAAATGAGCAAGATCGTCGTCTCGGAAGCGGGCGCGTCGGTGTACTCGGCGTCGGAATTCGCCTCGCGCGAACTGCCGGACATGGACGTGTCGCTGCGCGGCGCGGTGTCGATCGCCCGCCGCCTGCAGGATCCGCTGGCCGAGCTGGTCAAGATCGATCCGAAATCGATCGGCGTCGGCCAGTACCAGCACGACGTCTCGCAGACCCAGCTGGCCCGCTCGCTGGACGCGGTGGTCGAGGATTGCGTGAACGCGGTCGGCGTGGACGTCAACACCGCCTCGGCGCCGCTGCTGGCGCGCGTGTCGGGGCTGTCGTCGACGGTGGCGCAGGCCATCGTCACCTACCGCGACGCGAAGGGCGCCTTCACCTCGCGCGCCGGCCTGAAAGCCGTGCCGCGCCTGGGCGACAAGACCTTCGAGCAGGCGGCCGGCTTCCTGCGCGTGATGGGCGGCGAGAATCCGCTGGACGCCTCGGCGGTGCACCCGGAATCGTATCCGCTGGTGGAAAAAATCCTCGGCGACATCAAGAAGGACATCAAGGCCGTCATCGGCGAAACCGCGCTGATCAAGACGCTGAACCCGGCCAAGTACGCCGACGACAAATTCGGCGTGCCGACCATCACCGACATCCTGAAGGAGCTGGAGAAGCCGGGCCGCGATCCGCGTCCCGAGTTCACCACCGCCACCTTCAAGGAAGGCGTGGAGGAAATCCGCGACCTGCGCCCGGACATGATTTTGGAAGGCGTCGTCACCAACGTGGCGGCCTTCGGCGCCTTCGTCGACATCGGCGTGCACCAGGACGGCCTGGTGCACATCTCGGCGCTGTCGAACACCTTCGTCAAGGATCCGCACACGGTGGTCAAGGCCGGCCAGGTGGTCAAGGTGAAAGTGCTGGAAGTGGACGAGAAGCGCAAGCGCATCGCCCTGACCATGCGCCTGAGCGACAGCGCGCCGCAAGCCGGCTCGCAGCCGCAGCAGCGCGGCGACCGCAACGACCGCAAGAGCATGGGCCAGCACCAGAAGCAGGCCGCCAAGTCCGAGCCTGTCGGCGGCAGCATGGCGGCGGCGTTCGCCAAGCTGCGCGGCTGATCCAACGGCCATAAAAATACCGGTGCCGGCATTTTCTTATAAAATGACGGCATCTATTTACATCTTTTCACTGAGGCAGCTATGAGCGACGTACAAACCTGGATCAAAGAAACCGTGACCAACACCCCGGTGGTGCTGTTCATGAAGGGCACCGCCCAGTTCCCGCAATGCGGCTTTTCCGGCCGCGCCATCCAGATCCTGAAAGCTTGCGGCGTTGAGAACATCGCCACCGTGAACGTGCTGGAAGATCCGGAAGTGCGCCAAGGCATCAAGGACTACTCGAACTGGCCGACCATCCCCCAGCTCTACGTCAAGGGCGAGTTCATCGGCGGTTCGGACATCATGAACGAGATGTTCGAGTCGGGCGAGCTGAAGGCCTTGCTGGATGCCTGATCGGCCGCAGCGGATCATTATCGCCATCACCGGCGCCACGGGCGCGGTGTATGGCGTGCGTCTGCTGCAACAGTTGCAACATACCGCCGGCGTGGAGACGCATCTGATCGTCTCCGACGCCGCGGTCCTCACGCTGCACCAGGAAACCGGCCTGCAGCGGCGCGAAGTCGAAGCGCTGGCCCACGTGGTGCACAAGGTGCGCGACGTCGGCGCCTCGATCGCCAGCGGTTCTTTCCAGTCGGATGGGATGATCGTCGCGCCATGCTCGATGAAGACGCTGGCGTCCGTGGCGCACGGCCTGTCGGACAACCTGGTCGCGCGCGCGGCCGACGTGGTGCTCAAGGAGCGCCGCCGGCTGGTGCTGATGGTGAGGGAAACGCCGTTCAACCTGGCGCACTTGCGCAATATGACGGCGGTGACGGAAATGGGCGGGATCATCTTCCCGCCGCTGCCCAGCTTTTATCACAACCCGCAAAGCATTGCGGAGATGGTCGACCACACGGTCGGCCGGGTCATCGATTTGTTCGGCATCGAGCATGCGTTGGCCCCGCGCTGGAACGGCATGAAGCCCGTCAGCGTATCCAACTAAGTCCAGCCGTACTGCCCCTGCTGCTTCAGCCTAGCGTTTATCGAACTGCGATCCGCTAGCTTTTTTCAAATCCCGTGCTTCCTCGACCATGCGGCGGTGGGCAATGCGCTTGCGCATTACTTCCGCGTGCTGGGCGGCGGTCATCGGGGGGGCGGTCATCAAATCTTTTAGCTGCGCGACGTTGCTGTAGTTACTTTTCATAAGACGGCTCAAAAGCTGGACTCCCGAAGTAAATGCTGCGCATCAGCGGTGCTGACCACCTATTGTGCCTCAAATCCATGTCGAAACTATGACAATTCGTAAAGCCTGCGAAAATAAAAAGGGCGCCCCCTTGGGAGCGCCCTATCCGAACAAAAACTGGTTGAAGCGTGAAACTAGTTTCACATGGAAACACTCTAAACGTCAGCCACAAACGGTAAAAATAACTCCGTAGTAGTACGTAAAATGACTACTTTTGGTAGTTAATCCGCACCAGCATGCGGATAAATTCGCGTGCAATCTGGCGGTGATGCTCGTCCAGGCGTTGCAAATCGGCGATTAACTTGACGTCGGCCGACTCGAAGCGCGACAGGCCGTTGCCGCCTTCGCCGGCCGGCGCATCGGCTTCGGCGCCGCCAAAGCGCAGCCATTCGGCCGGCACGCCCAGCCACTGGGCGATCATGCGCAGCTTTTCCTGGGTCGGAATCGCCTCGCCTACCAGCCATTTGCGGGCGGCGTGGACGGTGATGGGTCGGCCATCGAAGCGGATATTGAATTCCCGCGCCAATCGAGTCGGGCTGTCGGGGGAGTAGTGGGCGTTTTTGAGAGCCTGTTGCAAGCGCTGGCTAAAGCTTTCGCGTTCATTAGAAGAATTCATAATTGCACTATTTCACGTTGCGTCATGAAAGTCAGTCTCTTGTTTTTAAGACTTGATTGTGACGTGATGGGATTTTTTAATTAACACTTTATCCTCTGTAAGTGCAAGCGCGCCTTACCGGCTGCGCCGAACTATATTCGGTTTCCCGCAGCAAAACAAAGCCAAGACTTGGCGCCATTTTCAGCGGAAATAGTGAAGTTATTACAATAACACTACTGCTAGTTTACGGCCAGACTTTAAGCGTTACTTGAGGCGGAAGCGTATGATGCCGTCGGCCCCTGTTTCACGGCGCACGATACCGTCGTGCCACAATTTGTGCAGGTGGGCCAGCGCCTCGCCCAGCGCAAAGCCAAGCTGGTGGGCGTCCAGCGGCCGTTTGAACATCAGCGGCACGATGTCGGCCGCCGACTGCCAGCCGCCGCAGGCGTCGACCACCTCGGCCAGCCGCTCGGCATGATGTTGTTGCAATTGTGCAATACGCGTATGCAGTCCGCGGAAAGGCTTGCCGTGCGAGGGCAAGACCAATACATCGTTCGGCAAGTCAACAAACTTGGCCAATGAATCCAGATACAGCGTCAACGGGTTCGATTCCGGCTCGACGGCGAAAACCGACACATTGGTGGAGATGCGCGGCAGCACCATATCGCCGGCGATCAGCACATTGAGCGCCGCGCAATACAGCGACGCGTGCTCGGGAGCATGGCCGAAGCCGGTGATGACCTGCCATTGATGGTCGCCAATTGCGACCAACTGTCCATCCTGGATGCGGGTGTAGGCCGTTGGTACCGACGGTACCAGCGTCGGATAGTAATTCTTCCGGCCGGCCATCTTTTCCAGCATGTCGCGATCGCGCAGGCCGTGGCGCTGGAAGTGCGGCAGCGCCGCCGGGCCGTCCACGCCAGGCAGGGCGGCCGACATCATGCGCGCGAACGCGTATTCGCCGGTGGTGGTCCACAGCGGCGCGTCCCAGCGGCGGCACAGCCAGTCGGCCAGGCCGATGTGGTCGGGATGGCAATGGGTGGCGAACACGCGCCGCAGCGGCAAGCCGTCCAGGCCGGTCTCGAACACGGTTTCCCAGGCCGCGCGGGTGGCGTCGCCGGCCACGCCGCAGTCGACCGCGCTCCAGCCGTCGCCGTCGCGCAGCAGCCAGAGGTTGATATGATCGAGCGCAAACGGCAGCGGCATGCGCAGCCAGCGCAGGCTAGGGACGATCTCGTGCGCGGCGCCGGCGGCAGGGATGGTGTCGCCCAGCGGGTAGTCCAGTTGCGATTCGAGCAGGTTCATATTTGTTCTCTCCGATGGGCAGGCGCGCTACAATGCGATTGACGTTGACGTAAACGGAAATTGTACGACTTTACCGCACACCCTGAGATGCCCACCACCTACACCATTACCGAACTGGCCCGTGAATTCGACATCACGGCGCGCGCGATCCGCTTTTACGAAGACCAGGGCTTGCTGAGCCCGTCCCGCGAAGGCGCGGGCGGCCGCAACCGGGTCTACACGCCGCGCGACCGCACCCGCCTCAAGCTGACCCTGCGCGGCAAGCGCCTGGGGCTGTCGCTGTCGGAGATCAAGAGCCTGGTCGACATGTACGAATCGCCGAAAGACACCAGCGCCCAGATGAACCGCTTCCTGGGCGTGCTGGCCCAGCACCGCGAGACGCTGGAACAGCAGCGCGAGGACATCGAAATGTCGCTGGCCGAGATCACCGCCCACGAAGACGAATGCAAGCGCCTGCTGGCGGCCATCGGCGAGGGCGCCTGAGCTTACTTTACGTTTACGTTAACGTCACACCCGCGTATTATTGACGCTTCAATCAAAACACAAGAATGAGGACGACATGCTCCATCTCCCAGGCCTGACCTTTGACCACGGCGAAGACATCGCCGCCCTGCGCGAAGCCGTGCAACAGTTCGCCGCCGTGGAAATCGCCCCGCGCGCCGCCGAAATCGACCGCAGCGACCAGTTCCCGATGGATCTGTGGCGCAAGATGGGCGATCTGGGCGTGCTCGGCATCACCGTCGGCGAAGAATACGGCGGCGCCAACATGGGCTACCTGGCCCACATCGTCGCGATGGAAGAAATCTCGCGCGCGTCGGCCTCGGTCGGCCTGTCCTACGGCGCCCACTCGAATCTGTGCGTCAACCAGATCAAGCGCAACGGCACCGAAGAGCAAAAACAAAAATACCTGCCGAAACTGATTTCCGGCGAACACGTCGGCGCACTGGCGATGTCCGAGCCGAACGCCGGTTCCGACGTGGTCAGCATGAAGCTGCGCGCCGACTTCAAGGGCGACCGCTGGGTGCTGAACGGCACAAAGATGTGGATCACCAACGGCCCCGACGCCGACGTGCTGGTGGTCTACGCCAAGAACGACCTGGAAGCCGGCCCGAAAGGCATGACCGCCTTCCTGATCGAAAAAGGCTTCAAGGGCTTCTCCGTGGCCCAGAAGCTCGACAAGCTGGGCATGCGCGGCTCCCACACCGGCGAGCTGGTGTTCGAAGATTGCGAAGTACCGGCCGAGAACGTGCTGGGCGGCCTGGGCAAGGGCGTCAACGTGCTGATGTCCGGCCTGGACTTCGAGCGCACCGTGCTGTCCGGCGGCCCGCTGGGCATCATGCAGGCTTGCATGGATGCTGTGGTGCCCTACATCCACGACCGCAAGCAATTCGGCCAGCCGATCGGCGAGTTCCAGCTGATGCAGGGTAAGATTGCGGACATGTACTCGACCATGATGGCGTGCAAGGCATATGTGTACGCCGTCGGTCAGGCCTGCGACCGGGCCAAAACCCCGGAAGCGGTCCGCCAGTTGCGCAAGGATGCAGCGGGAGCCATTTTGTATAGCGCAGAAAAAGCGACCTGGATGGCCGGCGAGGCGATCCAGACGCTGGGCGGCAACGGCTACATCAACGAGTATCCGGTTGGCCGCCTGTGGCGCGACGCCAAGTTGTATGAAATCGGCGCCGGCACCAGCGAAATCCGCCGCATGCTGATCGGCCGCGAACTGTTCGCGGAAACCAAGTAAGCATGGCGTGTGCGTGGGCTGGCCCGGAGGCTGTATTCCGCTGATAGCCAGCTAACGCACACCAGGGCTGACCCATGATCCAGGCTGCTTTCCCCAAACTGCTGCGCTCGCAGATCGCGTTCGACATCGCCCGCACCATCCGCGACGGTTTCGACAAGCACTACCGCTTGTTCCGCCAGACCAGCCAGCGGGCGCGGCAGCTGTTCGAGCAGGGCGCCTGGGGCGAATCGCAGCGGGTCGCGCGCGAGCGCATCGGCTTCTACGACCAGCGCGTGCAGGAATGCGTGCACACGCTGGAAGACGAGTACGACCCGGCCGAGCTGACCGATGAAGTGTGGCGCGAACTCAAGCTGCACTACATCGGCATGCTGTCCGACCACAAGCAGCCGGAGCTGGCCGAAACCTTCTTCAATTCGGTCTGCTGCAACATCCTGCACCGCAGCTACTTCCACAACGAATTCATCTTCGTGCGCCCGGTGGTCTCCACCGAGTACATCGAGACCGAGGAAATCGCGCCGACCTACCGCGTCTACTACCCGGGCACCGACGGCCTGCACTACACGCTCAAGCGCGTCATCACCAACTTCCAGCTGGCGACCAGGTTCGCCAACCTGACGCGCGACGTGGCGCAGATCGAAGGCCGCTTGCGCACGCTGTTCGGCGGCATCAAGCTGGAGCCCAACCACCAGATCCATGTGCTGTCGAGCCTGTTCTTCCGCAACAAGGGCGCCTACATCGTCGGCAAGGGCATCAACGGCAACAAGGAATACCCCTTCGTCGTGCCCATCCTGCACAACAAGCACGGCGAGCTGATCCTCGACACGGTGCTGTTCGACCACGAGCAGATCACCATCCTGTTCTCGTTCACGCGCGCCTACTTCCTGGTCGACATGGAAGTGCCGTCGGCCTATGTGCAGTTCCTGCGCACGCTGCTGCCGCGCAAGCCGCGCAGCGAGATCTACACCATCCTCGGCCTGCAGAAGCAGGGCAAGACGCTGTTCTACCGCGACTACCTGCAGCACCTCAAGCATTCGTCCGACCTGTTCGACATCGCGCCCGGCATCCGCGGCCTGGTGATGCTGGTGTTCGCGCTGCCATCCTTCCCGTACGTGTTCAAGGTCATCAAGGATTTCTTCCCGTCGCCGAAGGAAACCACGCGCGCGCTGATCAAGGAAAAATACCTGCTGGTCAAACACCACGACCGCGTCGGCCGCATGGCCGACACGCTGGAGTATTCCAACGTCGCCTTCCCGCGCCACCGCTTCAGCGAAGAGCTGATCGCCGAGCTCAGGCACTTCGCGCCGTCGCTGCTGGAAGAAGAGGGCGACCAGCTGATCATCAAGCACCTGTACATCGAGCGCCGCATGGTGCCGCTGAACATGTGGCTGACCAACGCCGACCAGGACAACGACGAAGTCCAGATCGAACACGGCGTGCTGGAGTATGGCAACGCCATCAAGGAACTGGTGGCGGCCAACATCTTCCCCGGCGATATGCTGTACAAGAACTTCGGCGTCACGCGCCACCAGCGCGTGGTGTTCTACGACTACGACGAAATCGAATACATCACCGACTGCAATTTCCGCGTGATCCCGGAAGCCCGCACGGAAGAAGAGGAAATGGCCTCCGAACCGTGGTACCCGATCGGCAAATACGACGTCTTCCCCGAGCAGTTCGGCCGCTTCCTGCTGGGGAACGCCAAGATCCGAAAATATTTTATGAAGCACCACAGCGACCTGCTGACGCAGGCGTGGTGGCAGGCGCGCAAGCAGCGCATCCTCGACGGCTACGTGGAAGACGTGTTCCCGTATCCGCAACACATCCGTTTTTGCAATCAGCACACCACCCCACCGGCGGCGATCCAGCCGCCATTTATGGAGACCTTAGAAAATGAATGATCCTATCGTAATCGTCGGTGCAGCCCGCACCCCCATGGGCGCCTTCCAGGGCGACTTCTCCGGCAAGGCCGCGCACGACCTGGGCGCAGTCGCGATCCAGGCCGCCGTCGAACGCTCCGGCATCGATGGCAAGCTGGTCGAGCACGTCTACTTCGGCAACTGCCTGATGGCGGGCCAGGGCCAGGCGCCTGCGCGCCAGGCGCTGTTGAAGGCCGGCCTGCCGACTTCGACCGGCGCCGTGACCCTGTCCAAGATGTGCGGCTCGGCCATGCAGGCCGCGATCTTCGCCCACGACCAGCTGGTCGCGGGCAGCGCCGAAGTGGTGATCGCCGGCGGCATGGAATCGATGACCAACGCGCCCTACCTGGTGCCGAAGGCGCGCGGCGGCTACCGCATCGGCCACGGCATGCTGTTCGACCACATGATGTACGACGGCCTGGAAGACGCCTACTCGCGCAACGAGAAAACCGGCGAAGGCCGCTCGATGGGCACCTTCGCCGAAGAGTGCTCGGCCAAGTACGAGTTCACTCGCGAAGCGCAGGACAACTTCGCCATCGAATCGGTCAAGCGCGCACAGGTCGCCACCAAGGAAGGCTGGTTCAAGTGGGAAATCGCGCCCGTCACCGTCAGCAGCCGCGCCGGCGACACCGTCATCGACCAGGATGAAGGCCCGCTCAAGGCCAAGGTCGAAAAGATCCCGACGCTGCGCGCCGCGTTCAAGAAAGACGGCACCATCACCGCCGCCTCGTCGTCGTCGATCAACGACGGCGCCGCCGCGCTGGTCATGATGCGCGAATCGACCGCCAAGAAACTGGGCGCCACCATCATCGCCAAGATCCACGGCCACGCCACCTTCGCGCAGGAACCCAACCTGTTCACCACCGCACCGATCGGCGCGGTCGAAAAGCTGTACAAGAAAATCGGCTGGGGCAGCAAGGACGTCGATCTGTTCGAGATCAACGAAGCGTTTGCCGCCGTGCCGATGGCCGCCATGCGCGACCTCGACATCCCGCACGACAAGGTCAACATCCACGGTGGCGCCTGCGCGCTGGGCCACCCGATCGGCGCATCCGGCGCGCGCATCATCGTCACCCTGATCGGCGCGCTGAAACGCACCGGCGGCAAGAAGGGTGTGGCGGCGCTGTGCATCGGCGGCGGCGAGGCGACCGCGATGGCGATCGAGCTGGTGTAAGCGGATGGCGACGGCACTGATCATCGGCGCCTCGCGCGGCATCGGCCTGGAACTGGCGCGCCAGTACCTGGCCGACGGCTGGCGCGTGATCGCCACCGCGCGCAAGGCGGAAGATGTGGACACGCTGTCCGCCATGGGCGCCGAAGCCCATGGGCTGGACGTGACCAATGTCGAAGCCGTGGCCGGCCTGGGCTGGAAGCTGGACGGCGAGGAGCTCAACGTGGCCATCCTCAACGCCGGCGTGTACGGCCCGCGCCATGAAGGCTTCCCGCTGCAGTCGGACTTCGACAGCGTGATGCACACCAACGTGCTGGCGGCGATGCGGCTGCTGCCCATCATCGCGCCGATGGTGTGCGCGGTGCGCGGCAAGCTGGCGGTGGTGTCGTCGAGAATGGGTTCGCTGAGCGAGCGCGGCAATCCTGTCGGATCGCTGTACCGCGCCAGCAAGGCGGCGCTGAACTCGGTGCTGATCGACACCGCGCTGACCTTCGGCAAGCAGGGCGCCACCTGCGTCGCCCTGCATCCGGGCTGGGTACGCACGGACATGGGCGGCAGCGAGGCCGATCTGTCGGTGGAGGAAAGCGCTGCCGGCATCCGCGCAACGCTGGCGGCGCTACCCGCGTCCGAGCTGGCGGTATATCGCGACTACGATGGCACAAGCATCGGTTGGTGATTCAATAACGATAAACGAGACTATATGATACTGAGCGAAGAACACGAAATGATACGCGACGCCCTGCGCACCTTTGCGCGGGAGCGCCTGGCGCCCAACGCGGCCCGCTGGGACAAGGAACATCACTTCCCGAAAGAGGAGTTGAAGGAGCTGGCCGCGCTGGGTGCGTTCGGCGTCGCGGTGCCGGAGGCGCTGGGCGGCGCCGGCATGGATTACGTGTCGCTCGCCTTGGTATTGGAAGAGATCGCGGCGGGCGATGGCGGCACGTCCACCATCATCTCCGTCAACAACTGCCCGGTGTGCAGCATCGCCATGATGTATGCCAACGACAAGCAGAAAGAGCAGTGGCTGCGTCCGCTGGCACAGGGCGAGATGCTGGGCGCCTTCTGCCTGACCGAGCCGCACACCGGCAGCGACGCCGCCGCCCTGCGCACCACCGCCACGCGCGACGGCGACGAGTATGTGATCAACGGCGTCAAGCAGTTCATCACCAGCGGCAAGTATGCGGACGTGGCCATCGTCATGGCCGTCACCGACAAGGCGGCCGGCAAGAAGGGCATCAGCGCCTTCTGGGTGCCGACCTCGGCGCCGGGCTACATCGTGGCCGGGCTGGAGCAGAAGATGGGCCAGCACTCGTCGGATACGGCGCAGATCCTGTTCGAGAACTGCCGCATTCCGGCCGAGAATTTGATCGGTGAAGAAGGCCAGGGTTACAAGATCGCTTTGTCGGGACTGGAAGGCGGCCGCATCGGCATCGCCTCGCAGGCGGTGGGCATGGCGCGCGCGGCGTATGAGGCGGCGCTGGCGTATGCAAGGGATCGCGAGAGTTTCGGCAAGCCGATCTTCGAGCACCAGGCGGTGCAGTTCCGTTTGTCGGATATGGCGACGCAGATCGAAGCGGCCCGCCAGCTGATCCGCCATGCGGCGTCGATGAAGGATGCGGGTTTGCCGTGTTTGAAGGAAGCGGCGATGGCCAAGCTGTTCGCCTCCGAGATGGCGGAGAAGGTTTGCTCCGACGCCATCCAGGTCCACGGCGGCTACGGCTACGTGTCGGACTTCCCGGTGGAGCGCATCTACCGCGACGTGCGCGTGTGCCAGATCTACGAAGGCACCAGCGACATCCAGAAACTGCTGATCGCCCGCGCGCTGTAACACTCCGGGGTCAAGTCTGACATTTGGACACGAGCTCTGCTCTAAGCAGCGCTTACGGTGGAGGTCGTGTCCAAATGTCAGACTTGACCCCCGGTTTAGGTTTTGACTGTGGCGCGTTCGCCGATCGCATAGAAGGTGCCTCCGGCGATGTAGTGCAGGCTGCGCCAGCGCGGATCTGCCGTTTCGAATTCCCAATGGCCGTTGCGGAACACGCGGACATCGGCCCAGGCCGATACCACCTCGCCGATGAACAGGTCGTAGGTCTGCTGGTTGTGCGGCTCCGGGACCACTTTGCAGATCAGCCAGCCAGAACAACCCGCCACCAGCGGCGTCTCGTGGCCCTCCACGTGGAAGATCTCCACGCCGCATTGCGCCAGCTTGTCCGGCGTGTCGGCCAGGCTCTTGCTGCCGACCGCGTACGTCAAATCGATCTGCGCCATGTTCGGCACCTGGATCGCGAAATACCCGCTCTGCTCCACCAACCCGCGCGTGCTGGTCGCCTTGTCCAGCACCACCGTGATCTTCGGCGGCATGAAATCCAGCGCGCACGACCATGCCGCCGCCATCACGTCGGTCACGCCGCCGTGCGTGGCCGACACCAGCACCGTCGGGCCGTGGTTCAACAGACGGTAGGCTTTTTCCAGCGTCACCGGAAGAATATGTTCGTCCATGCATCCCCCTCAAAAATTCAAGCGCAAGGCCAGGGCCGCCAGCGTCACCAGCAACACCGGCAAGGTCAGGCAGATGCCGACGCGGAAATAGTAGCCCCACGATATGCGCACGCCCTTGTTCGCCAGCACATGCAGCCACAGCAGCGTGGCCAGGCTGCCGATGGGCGTGATCTTCGGCCCCAGGTCGCTGCCGATGACGTTGGCATACACCATGGCCTCGCGCACCGCGCCCTGCGCCGTGGTGGCGTCGATGGACAGCGCGCCGATCAGCACCGTCGGCAGGTTGTTCATGATCGACGACAGGATGGCCGTGATGATGCCGGTGCCCATCGCCGCACCCCAGACGCCATGCTGCGCGCAGGCGTTGAGCGCGGCCGTCAGGTAGTCGGTCAATCCGGCGTTGCGCAAGCCGTACACCACCAGGTACATGCCCAGCGAGAACACCACGATCTGCCACGGCGCATTGCCGATGACCTCGCGCGTGGAAATGCGATGGCCGCGCGCCGCCACCACCAGCAGCATGACCGCGCCGACGGCGGAAGTGGCGCTGATCGGCACGCCCAGATCCTCCAGCCAGAAGAAGCCGATCAGCAACAAGCCCAACACCCACCAGCCGGTGATGAAGGTCGCGCGGTCATGGATCGCGTCTTCAGGACGCTTGACCTGCGCCATGTCGTAGTCGGCCGGGATATCGCGGCGGAAGAACCACAGCAGCACCGCCAGCGTGGCCGCCACGGCGACAAAATTCACCGGCACCATCACCGCCGCATAGCGCGCGAAGCTGACGTTGAAGTAGTCCGCCGAAACGATGTTGACTAGGTTGGACACCACCAGCGGCAAGCTGGCCGTGTCGGCGACGAAGCCGGCCGCCATCACGAAGGCCAGCGTGGCCTTGCCCGAGAACTTCAGCTCGCGCAGCATGGCGATGACGATGGGCGTGAGGATCAGCGCCGCGCCGTCATTGGCGAACAGCGCCGACACCGCCGCGCCCAGCAGCACGAACATCGAGAACAGCAGCTTGCCGCTGCCGCGTCCCCAGCGTGCCACGTGCAGCGCGGCCCACTCGAAGAAGCCGGCCTTGTCCAGCAACAGGCTGATGATGATGATCGCGACAAAGGTGCCGGTGGCGTTCCATACGATGTGCCACACCACAGGAATGTCGCCGACGTGGATCACGCCGGCCAGCAGCGCCACGCAGGCGCCGGCCACCGCGCTCCAGCCTATGCCCAGGCCACGCGGCTGCCAGATGACCAGGGTCAGCGTCGCCAGGAAGATCAGGAAGGCGGCCAGCATCAGGCCGCGCCCAGGCCGCCGATGCGGTCCAGCTCCAGTTTGAACGCAGGCTTGTCGGCCGCCAGCTGCGCCAGCGGCAAGGCCAGGAAAGCCTCGATGCGCGCGCGGATGATGCGGTAAGCCAGCTCGAACGCCGTCTCGATTTCTTCTTCAGTGCCGACCACATGGCTGGGATCGTCCACGCCCCAATGCGCGCGCAGCACCTGGCCCAGATAGGCGGGGCAAGTCTCGCCGGCCGCGCTGCCGCAGACGGTGATGACGATATCCGGCGTCGCCGGCAAATCGTTCCACGACTTGCTGTAGTAGCCTTCGGTGGAGATGCCCTTGCGCGCCAGCAGCGCCACCGCGCGCGGATGCAAGGCGCCCGCCGGCTGGCTGCCGGCGCTCAGCGCGCGCCAGCCTTCAGGCGCCAGATGGTTGAAAACGCCTTCGCTCAACACCGAGCGGCAGGAATTACCGGTACACAGGAAAAGAACATTCATGGGGTGCATTCGTTGACGCCGCAGGGCAGGCCGCCGCAGCAGTTTTCGGTAAGGAAGCCGATCAGGCCGTTCATGGCGCCCACCTCGGCCGTGTAGATGACGAAACGGCCATCCTGGCGCGCATCGACCATGCCCGCGTGGCTGAGCTCCTTCAAGTGGAAGGACAGCGACGATGGCGAAATCGCCAGCCGCTCGGCGATTTTGCTGGCCGCCATGCCATCCGGCCCCGCCTGCACCAGCAGCCGGAACACGGCCAGCCGGCTTTCCTGGGCCAGCGACGATAACGCCGCCAGAGCTTGTTTAGTATCCATGCGGCCATGCTAACGTAAACGATTCGACATTTCAAATAATATCGAAATGAAGAGGCAATAAAAAAAAGCCCGCATCTCAGCGGGCTTCGTTCCAATGTATTACCAATGCTTTAATCGTATGCCGGTGTCCAGTGCTATCTGCAAAGTGACTCCAGAGTCTCGGACGCCCATGCTATCTGCAAGGTGCCTCCAACGTGTAAATCGACCATCGTATCCGGAATTACAACTCCAAGTTTCGCGTCAACTGCGGTTCGGTCTTACACATATCGAACTGCGGCGCGCCTCTCGGACGTGGGACTGTTTTGCGGGATTCCTCCCGTACAACCTCAACCACGGACGTAGTGTAACACAGTTCTTTGTGCGACGCACAAATTATTTTATTTCTGTAGCTTGGGTGGTCATCGGCGTCGCTGCGCGCTGCGGGCGGTGGCGGCCGACCCGCTCGAACTCCGAAATCACCTGCGCGCCGAACAGCAGCAGCGTGGCGCCGATTTCCAGGCTGAACATGACGATGATGGCGGTGGTCATCGAGCCGTACACCACATTCACCTGCGACAAGGTTGAAAAATACCAAACCAGAATGCGGCGCGCCAGCTCCCACAGCAGCGCCGCCGTCACCCCGCCGATCAGCGCGTGCGACAGCGACAGCCGGCCCACCGGCATGACCAGATAGATCGAAGTGAGCACCAGCACCTCGCCGCCCAGGCCCAGCAGGTACAACAACACGCCGGAGACGCCGTGCAGCGACCAGCTGTAGCCGAGGAATTGCACGCTCTCCTCGCCCAGCACCTGCAAGCTGCCCGCGACCAGCGTCACCAGCAGCATGCCCACGCCCAGCGACAAGATGTAGCAGTAGGGCATGATGGCCGAGATCATGAAATGCCGCCGCCGTATCTCGACCCGGTGCTTGAAGATCACGCACATGGCGTTTTCCAGCACCGTGAAGGCCAGCGAGCTGAAGAAGATCATGCTGACCACCAGCACGCCGCCGATCAAATCGCGGTGATCGAGGAAATGCCCGACCTCGGTGACGATGGGCTTGGCCTGCCCAGGCACCAGCCAGTTCAGATAACGGCCCAGCGTGGCCAGCAGCTCGTCCTGGGCGATGAAGTGCGACAAGGCCACCACCACCAGCATCACCAGCGGCACGATGGACAGCAGCGAGTAATAGGCGACCGCGCCCGCCAGCAGCAAGCCCTGGTTGGCGCGGAAGCCCTTCAGGCATTGCAGCAGGAAGTCCAATGGGTGCGCGCTGACATGCAGCAGCGCCCTGCGGTTAAATAGGTTCATCCGCCCATTGTACGCATGGATCAGCGCGGGTTATGTGCGTCTACGTCCAGATAGCGCCAGTTGGTCAGTTCCACCGGATGGCGCCGGTAATGCCTGAGCCACGGCTGCTGCAGATCGGCGGAGATCGGATGGGTCAGCAACACCCAGGGCGTGTAGGCATGGATCAGCTGCGCCATCTCGTTGTACAGCGCGGTGCGCTGCGGGGTGTCGCCCATGCTGCGGCTCTGCTCGTAGCGCTGGTTGTAGGCCGGCAGGTTGAAACGGGCGTAGTTGGCGCGGCCGCTGTTGGGGCCGTACAGCAACTGGTAGAAATTCTCGCCGTCGGGGAAGTCGGCCACCCAGTTGGTTTCGAACATCATCACCGAGCCGAGGCGTGAGGCCTTGATGATCTCGGTTTTCTTGTCGCTCTTGAAGATGACGTTGAGGCCGATGGCGTTCAAATTCTTGCGCCACAGCTCGTCCCGCAGCCGGCCGACGGTGGACGATTCGCTGTGCATCACCAAGGTCAGCGGCTTGCCGCCGGGCTGGGTGCGGAAACCGTCGGCAGCCTTGCGGTAGCCGTAGCGGTCCAGCAGCGCGTTGGCCAGCGCGGGGTCGTAGGCGACCGGACTGCGGTAGCCCTGATCGTAGCCCAGCACGTTCGGCGGCAGCGGCGTGACGGCCGGCAGGGCCAGGCCCTTCTTCATCAGCGCCACGTCCTCGCCGCTGTTGTAGCCCAGCGCGATGGCGCGCCGCAAGGCCACCTTCTCCTTGCTGTAGCCGCCGATCAGCGGATCTTCCATGTTCATCCACATGTAGTAGGTTTGCAGCACGGGGAAGGGCGACAGCACCATGCCCTGCTTCACCAGCGCCGGTTTCAGCGTGGGCTTGAGGTCGCCGGTCAGCACCATGTCCTTCATCGATTCCGGCAGCTGTTCGAGGAAATCGAATTCGCCGTTCAGGAAGCCCAGCACGCGCGACTGGTATTCCTCGACGATCTTGATCTCGACCTGGTCCAGCAGCGGCAGGCGGCGGCCCTCGAACATCGTCGGCCGGAAATCGCGGTTGGCCAGCAGCGTGATCTGGTCGCTGTGCTTCCACCGCCCCATCAAGAAGGGGCCGCTGCCGACCGGATGGTTGCCGGCCTGCGCGCCGTAGGCCTCGATCACCTCGCGCGCGACCACGCCGGTGGACGGCGTCGCCAGGTAGAACAGGAAGTTGGGATCGGCGGCCTTGAGCTTGATACGCAGCGTGAACTTGTCCACGGCTTGCAGACCGGGGATGCTGCTGTCGTAGCTGAAGGCGGTCTTCAGCGCCTCGTCGCCGGCGATCTTGCCCTCCAGCAGAAACAACCACGGCGATTTCAATAGCGGATCGTACAGGCGCTTCAGGCTGTAGACGTAGTCCTGCGCCGTGACCTGGCGGTGCACGCCCTTGAACGCCGGGTCGGGCGTGAAGTAGACATCCTGCCGCAGATGAAAAGTAAAGCTCAAGCCATTGTCTTCCACGGTCGGCATGGCGCTCAGCGTGTTGGCTTGCAGCTTGACGGGGCGGGCCAGGTAGTCGTAGCGCAGCAGCGGATCGAACAGGTTTTCCAGCAGGCTGAGGCTGGCGATATCGGAAGCCACCGCCGGGTCGAGGCCGGTCTCGCCGGTGCTGAGGAAGGCGTGCAGGACTTTGGGCGCGGAGCCGCTGGCGGCGACCGGCGCAGCAGCGGCCGGCAACGCGCTCAACACCAGCGCCAGCAGGGCTGCGGCATAACTTTTGGGCATCAGGTCCCTTCCACATCGCATACGTAAAGCGGCAGCTTATAACTTTTTTCACCGGCTTACCCGCTATACTTTGCAAATCGCCCACTGCTTTCAGGAAAATCTCTACCCATGTCGCTCAATTACATCTGGTCCGGCTTCTTCCTGGTCGGCTTTGCGGCCGCGCTGGCGCAGTTCCTGCTGACGGGCGACACCGAGATCTTCAAGCGCATCATCGACGGCACCTTCGACTCCGCCAAGGCCGGTGTGATGGACATCGCGCTGCCGCTGGCCGGCGTGATGACGCTGTGGCTGGGCATCATGAACATCGGCGAGAAAGCCGGCGCCATCGACCTGCTGGCGCGGCTGATCGCGCCGTTCTTCTCGCGCATCTTCCCCGGCGTGCCGAAGAACCACCCGGCCACCGGCCACATGGTGATGAACTTCTCGGCCAACCTGCTGGGCCTGGACAACGCCGCCACGCCGTTCGGCCTGAAGGCCATGGAAAGCCTGCAAACCCTCAACCCCAGCAAGGACGAGCCGACCGACGCGCAGATCATGTTCCTGGTGCTGCACACCTCGGGCCTGACCCTGATCCCGCTGGCCATCATGGCGCAGCGCTCCATCCTGGGCGCGGCCGATCCGTCCGACATCTTCATCCCCTGCATGATCGCGACCTATGTGGCCACCGTGACCGGCATCATCGCCGTCGCCATCCGCCAGCGCATCAACCTGTTCAACGGCGTGGTGCTCAGCTGGCTGGGCGGGATGACGGCAGCCATCGCCGGCATGGTCTTCTACTTCACGCACTACCTGACCAAGATCGAGATCGAACTGTTCTCCAAGGTCTTCAGCAACCTGGTGCTGATGGTGGTGATCGCCGGCTTCATCATCGGCGCGCTGCGGCGCAAGGTCAATGTGTATGAGGCGTTTATCGAAGGCGCCAAGGGCGGCATCCAGACTTCGATCACCGTGATCCCCTATCTGGTCGGCATGCTGGTGGCGATCAGCGTGATCCGCAACGCCGGCGTGTTCACCTTCGTCGTGGAGGGCTTCAGCTGGCTGTTCGGCCACCTGGGCTTCAACACCGATTTCGTGCCGTCGCTGCCGACCGCGCTGATGAAGCCGCTCAGCGGCAGCGCCGCCAAGGCCATGATGATCGACACCATGCGCACCTACGGCGTGGATTCGTTTGTCGGCCGCCTGGCCTGCGTGTTCAACGGCTCGGCCGACACCACCTTCTACATCGTCGCGCTGTACTTCGGCTCGGTGGGCATACGCAAGACGCGCTACGCGATTTCCTGCGGCCTGATCGCCGACCTGGCCGGCGTGATCGCCGCCATCTTCGTCTCCTACCTCTTCTTCCATTGAACAGGGCCGCCATGCTTCGTCGCCTCATCCTCGCCGCGCTGCTTGCCGCCGGCACCGCCCACGCCGAACTGCCGGAACCCATCAGCGCCCTGCTGCAAGCGGCGCACATTCCGCCGGAAGGCGCCGGCATCGTCGTCATGCGCGGCGACGCCACGCTGGTCTCGCACAACGCCCAGCAGAGCATGCAGCCGGCATCGACCATGAAGCTGTTCACCACGCTGACGGCGCTGGAGCAACTGGGGCCGGCCTTCCGCGCACGCACCGAATTCCGCACCAGCGCCGAAGTGGTCAACGGCGTGCTGCAAGGCGACCTGGTCCTGCGCGGCGGCGCCGATGTCGACCTGAACGAGGACGTGCTGCTGCACATGCTGCAAGCGCTGCGCAACCAGGGCATCCAGAAGATCAAGGGCGACGTGATCCTCGACCGCCAGCTGTTCCAGCCGGCGCGGCCCGATGTGGGGCAGCCGCCGTTCGACGAGTACCCATGGGCCTACTACAACGTGATCCCCGATGCGCTGCTGACCGGCACCAATCTGCTGAAAGTGGAAATGCGCTCGACCGGCAGCAAGGTGGGGCTGGTGGTGATGCCGGAGATGGACAAGGTCGGCATCCGCTCGGAGATGAAGCTCAGCGATGCGCCGTGCGCGTCGTGGGAGCAGGGCTGGCGTTCGCCGGACGCCTCGCGCCATGGCGACAAGATCGACGTGGTGCTGCATGGCAGCTTCCCTAAGAATTGCAGCAAGTCGACCAGCGTCGACGTGCTGGACCACCACGACTACCTGGAACGCCTGCTGCGCGCCACCTGGCGCAAGCTGGGCGGGAGCATCAGCGGCGAGGTGCGCGAGGCCGCCGCGCCGGCCGCGCCCGCGATGCCGGCCGCGCCGGCCGCCAGCGCCACGCCAGCCATCCCGGCCGCTGATGGCGACGCTCCGGCCGCGGCGGTTTCCGCATCCGCGGCGGCGTCCGCTCCGGCCACGCGCCTGCTGGCCGAACACGTCTCCCGCCCGCTGCCGGAAATCCTCCGCGACATCAACAAATTCTCCGACAACACCCTGGCCCGCACGGTGTTCCTGATGCTGGGCAGCCTGGAAGCCGACCCCGTGCTGGGCAGCCGCCCGCTCCCGCCCGACGGCAACCTGGCCAGCACCCCGATGCGCGCAGAAAGCGCGATCCGCGCCTGGCTGCAAACCCAGCGCATCGACGCCAACGGCCTGGTCTTCGACAACGGTTCCGGCCTGTCGCGCACCGAGCGCGCCACGCCGGCGCAGCTGGCCGGCGTGCTGCAGGCCGGCCTGAAGAGCCTGTGGATGCCCGAGTTCCTGTCCAGCCTGCCGATCGCCGCCACCGACGGCACCATGCGCAAGCGCCTGAAGGACAGCCCGGCCGCCCTGCGCGCCCGCATCAAGACCGGCAGCCTGAAAAGCGTGATCGCCATCGCCGGCTACGTCACCGACGCCAACAACCAGCCCTGCATCGTGGTCGCCATCCTGAACGACGAACACGTCGCCAACGGCGCGGGCCGCACCGTGCTGGACGGTGTTATCGACTGGGTGGCCCGCTCCAGGTAAGCCGAGCATCCATCAAGCCAGCAGCTCGATGGACCGTCCTTCCCGCGCCGAATCGCTGATCGCCTGCGCCACTTGCACATCGCGCAGGCTATCCTCGGGGGCATTGCGGCCAAAGGGCCCGCCCCAGGCCAGATCGATGAACGCGTGGGCCTGCGACACAAACGCATCCGGCGCCTCGGCAAACTCATACGTATCGATTTCATTGCCGTGCGAGACCCGCAGGCAACCGTTATCCATTTCCGTCGGCTGCAACTCCATCACGCCCTCGGTGCCGACGATGGTCAGCCGCCATGCGTCGCAACTGCCCGGCTTGACATAGCCGGCCAGCATCGAGCACATGACCTCGTTCGGAAACTGCAGATGCGCGACGCAGGTCTCCTCGCGCACATGATGGGCAGCGGTATGCTTGATGCGATTGGCAAAGGCCGAGACCCGCAGCGGTTCGCCCAACATCCACCGCAAGGGATTGATGAAGGTATAGCTCATGTGGGTCAAAGGCATGCCCCCGCTGGCCGCCTGGTTGTAGTACCAGCTGTCCGGATCGCCATCCCACAAGGCCATCGATTGCACGGCAATCGGCCGGCCGATGCGTCCGGCATGCAGCAATGCCTTCGCGGTTTCCCACACCGCCTTGTAGCGCGCCTCGAAACCGCACTCGACCGGCACCCCGGCCTGCCGTGCCGAGCGCAGTATCGCCTCGCCGCCCTGCACGGAAGCGGCCAGCGGGCCGCCGATCAGCGTGGGCAGCCCCTGTCCGATAGCCCATAACACCAGTTCATCCTGGCCTTGATGCGGCACTTCGATCAGCACGGCATCCGGCTCGCAGTCGAGCAGGCGGCGGTAATCGTCGTAGCAATGCGTGCAGTCCAGCGCCGCGCCCATGGCCTGCGCACTGGACAGCCGGCGCGCGGCGATGCCCACGATCTGCGCCCGCCCGGTGGCGGCAAACGCCCGCGAGCGGCGCCCCGCCATCATGCCGGCGCCGATGACCGCCAGACGCAGCATGCGGCTCATGTGATGCCGCCGTCAGACGGCGCCCGCAAGCGGACGGTATTGCGAAACACCGTCCAGCGCGGATCGAAGATGAACCGCACCATCAATTGCAGGCGGGAAGAAAATCCGGCCTGGCCGGCATAGAACTCGGGCGCGATGCGGCGCAGGCGGGGCAGCCGGTTCCAGGGGATATTGGGAAAGTCATGATGCTCGATGTGGTAGCCGAAATTGCACTCGAAGACATTGGCCCAGCCGGTGAAATTATTCGTCTCCTGGCCGTCGGCGACGACGAAATGCTCTTGCACCACACGCGTGCCCAGCGGATGGAAGCCCAGCGCAAAAAAAATCGACAACCCCAGGTACAGCAAGGCCTGCCAGCCGAGCAGCTGCACGATCAGCATATCCACCGCGAGCTGGAGCGCGGCATTGAACACCATCCAGCCGCTCCAATAGGCTTTGGTCTCCGGGAACTTACGCGTCCTCAACGCCTGGACGATGGAAAAGAAAGCCAGCCACGCGGCCTTGCGCCACGCGCTGTTGCCGACCCACACAGCCTCGGCCTCCGTCGGCACGCCGACGTCGCGCTCATAATCGCCCAGGCCGCGATGGTGCCAGAGGTGATAGCGGAAAAACGGTACGGCGCTCCACATGACCAGCGGCAGATTGGCGCAACAGGCGGCCAGATGATTGGCCGCGCGCCCGCGCAGGATCAGCAAATGGCTGGCGTCGTGAATCATCGCGAACAGGCAGGCGGCGACATAGGCGCCGGCCAGCCACGCCAGCAGCAGCATCTGCCACCACGCGGCCTGCTGCGCCAGCGACGCCAGGCCCAGCTGCAAAGCCACCAGCGCGGCCGTCAATCCCAACGACCACGGGTTGGGCCCGAACAGGCCGCGTATCTGCGGATGGGCGCGCAACATGTCCCTGCGCCTTTGTATGTGCGGGTCACGGCGTTGCGTGACGACGAACAGCTCAGGCATTTTGGGGGTCGGCTGCGACATGGTCCGCATGCTCGACATCCACCCCGGCCACGGTGCGGCGGATGCTGATCAGGGTGAAATACGCCAGCGGCACCAGATTGGGCACCAGCAGCCAATTGCCGTTCAGGTCAGGCCGCAACAGGGCGAAGCCGCCCACCACCAGCCACAGCGCGAGGAAGGCAAAGGAAAACACCCGGAACTTTTTGACGCGCAAAGGGTGCACCACTTTGATCGGCACGCAGGTCAGCACACACAGCACGGCGACGATGGCCGCAGCCGCCGTCGGCGACACTGGAAAGCGATACAGATAGAACACCGCGATATTCCAGAACGCAGGAAAGCCGACGAAGTAGCCGTCCTCGGTCTTGATGTCGAGGTTGCAGTAGTGATGCAGCGCCGTCACCAGGATGGCGGCCGCGCCGGCAATGCGCAGCGATTCCGGCAGGATCGTCGAGTGGCACAGCACCAGCGCCGGCACGATGACGAAGGTCAGGTAGTCCACCAGCAGATCGAGCGTGCTGCCGTCGAAGCGGGGCAGCACGGTCTTGATGCGTATCAGGCGGGCGATCGGGCCATCGACGGCATCGATCACCAGCGCCAGCAGCAGCCAGCCGAACACCACCTGCCAATCGCCTTGTTCCACCGCGAGCAGGGCCAGCAGGCCCAGCACGACGCCACTGGCGGTGAACGCGTGCACGCACCAGGCAAACCAACGCATGCTCATCGCTGAGCCGAGGTCAACTGCACAGTTTCCTCGATCCATGGCCGCGCATGTTCGGGCCAGAATTCCGTCGGCGCATAGGTACGCTGCTCGGGATGGAACACCCAGCCCAGATGCGTCTGGACGTCGCCGTCGCCGGAAAAAATGCCGGTGGCGTCGAGCGGATTGCCCGGGTAGTTCTGCACGAAGAGCTTTTTGCACTCGACCGGGTCGGCCTCCTTGGGCCAGTGGTGCTGGGTCGGATGCTGGATGATGGTGTGGCGGTTGCTCCACAGGCCGCGCGCCAGTTCCGCATCGGTATCGCGGTCGACGTACTCCAGGCGCGGCGTCTGCACGCGCACGCCGAAGGCGCTCAAGGCCGCGGCCATGCCGAGTTCATCGCACAGATCGCCCGGCCAGTGCACGTGGTCTTCGCGCGCCAGGTCGCCCAGCTTCCATTCGTCGATGATGCGTATCCAGGCGTCCAGCCAGGGGATGCAGCTTTCGTCGGCCATGACGGTGCCGGAGTTGTAGCGTATCCAGAATTTCTGTTCCGGCCAGCGGATCGACACCAGCGGCGCCTGCCATGACTCCGGTATCGGCGCCACGATGCGGCACTCGACATCCATGTAGAGCACGGTACCGAAGTCCTCCACCCCCTGTCGGATGATGCGCGGATGATTGCACCACGCTTGCAGCAGACTGGAATAATCCTGGTCGATTTCGTACAGGTGGCTGGGGTAGCCGAACCGTTCGCAATCAGCCTGCAAATTTTTGAACATCGCCTTGTAGGGGCCGGAAGCCCAGGCGATACAGGTAAATCTGTGTGGATGGTTTTTATTCACGGTTTTTTTAAGCCTCGCTAAAATTTACGTGGCACTGCTGCATCAACCGTGAGTGTAAGTAAAGTGTCAACTAAGAATCTATCGGATTGTCACATTTAACATTGGTAAGTATGCAATCTCGATAAATTAACAATTGCGTGTCATTTATGCATCATCCTGGCAGTCCCTGCTCCACCAGATAGTCGATAAACGCCCGCACCTTCAGCGCCAGGTGGGGACCGGGCATGTAGACCGCGTGCACGGTGCCGGCATACGGCTCGTCGAATACCCACTCCGGCAGCACCTGCCGCACCCGCCCTTGCGCCAGCGCCGGACGCGCCGTGAAATCCGGCACCAGGCCGATGCCGCCGCCCGCCTCCACCACCGCCATCAGCGCCGCGCTGTTGTTGATCGTCAGCCGCGATGGCACGCGGACGCTGGCCGTCTCGCTGCCGCGCCGCAAGCTCCAGGCGTCGCCGAAACGGGCGTAGCCCAGATAGCTGCACTGATGCGCCGGCAATTCCTGCGGCGATTGCGGCTCGCCATGCGCATCCAGGTACTGCTGCGTGGCCACCAGCACATAAGTCACCGGCCCCAGCGTGCGCGCCGCCAGGCCCGGCGCCAGCTCGGTGGCGATGCGGACCGCCAGGTCCATGCCTTCCTCGATCAGGTCGATCTTGCGGTCCATCAGCTGCAACTCGACATTCACCTCCGGATAGCGCGCCAGGAAGCCGGGCAGCCTGGGCGCCAGCCACACCTGGCCCAGCACGATGGGCGCGCTGACGCGTATCGTGCCGTTCGGCCGCGCGCTGTAGCTGCCGGCCAGCGCATGCACCTCGCGCGCCGTGCTGACCATGCGCACGCAGGCCGCGTGCACCTGCTGGCCCAGCTCGGTCAGCGACAGCGACCGCGTGGTCCGGTGCAGCAGCCGTCCCCCCATGTGCGCCTCCAGCCGCGACACGTGGCGGCTGACCGCCGACGTGGTCAGCTCCAGCTGCCGCGCCGCCGCAGAAAAACCGCCGCTGTCGACCACCTGTGCAAAGATGGCCATCTCCTTCAACATTTCCATCGCATCGCTCCGCCGTTGCAGCTACATCAACAATGCTTTGCATTTTAAGCGGATTGTGTATTTTTTGTGCAGGACCGATACTCAAAGCACCACATCACGCAGGGAGTCATCATGAAACAACGCATTTTGGGCAGCCAGGGTCTGACGGTATCGGCGCAGGGCTTGGGCTGCATGGGCATGAGCAATACCTACGGGCCGGCCGACCAGACCGAAGCGGTCGCCACGCTGCACCGCGCGCTGGAGCTGGGCATCGACTTCTTCGACACGGCCGAGCAATACGGTCCCTATGACAACGAAGCCCTGCTGGGCCGCGCCTTCACCGGCCGCCGCAGCGAGGTCATCCTCGCTACCAAGTTCGGCTTCGATATCCGCGACGGCAAGACCGTCGGCGTGACCAGCGACCCGGCCCATATCCGCACAAAGGTCGAAGGCTCGCTGCGCCGTTTGAACACCGACTACCTCGACCTGCTGTACCAGCACCGCATCGATCCGCTGGTGCCGGTCGAGGACGTGGTGGGCGTGATGGCCGACCTGGTGCGCGAGGGCAAGGTGCGCTACCTCGGCCTGTCCGAGGCGGGCGTGGCCAATATCCGCCGCGCCCATGCGGTGCATCCGATCAGCGTGCTGCAAAGCGAGTATTCGCTGTGGGAGCGCAACCTGGAGGCCGACGTGCTGCCGGCGCTGCGCGAACTGGGCATCGGCCTGGTGGCGTTCAGCCCGCTGGGACGGGGTTTCCTGGCCGGTACCGCCAAGCGCGCGGAAGAGTATCCGCCCAGCGATTTCCGCCATCTGGATCCGCGCCTGCAAGGGCAGAACTTCGACCGCAACATGGAAGCGGCCGCCATCGTGCGCGAGCTGGCCGATCACCGCCTGGTGACGCCGGGGCAGATCGCGCTGGCCTGGGCCATGCACAAGGGCGACGATATCGTCACCATCCCCGGCACGCGCCGCCGCACTTTCCTGGAGCAGAACGTGGCTGCCGCGGAAATCACGCTGGATGAAACCGAGATGGCGGTGCTGGATAACGCGCTGAAGCAGGTGTCCGGCCTGCGCTACAGCAAGGAGCGCATGGCGATGGTGGATCGCTAGAGTACTCGGATGTAATCGCGGCGCACCAGCAAGCGGTCGCCGCAATCGAAGTGCCACCACTCGCTGTTGATGCCGACCCAGCCGGCCTGGAACATCGCGTCGCGCAGCAGGCTGCGGTTGGCGATCTGCTGCGTGGTCAGCTCGCCGCGCGCCAGCAGCTCGGCCTCCAGCGCCGGATGCGAGCGTTCCGACAAGTCATCGAAACCGGTGCCCATGTCCAGCTCGCGGCCGTGCGCATCGAGCAAGGTCAAGTCCAGCGCCATGCCGAAGGAGTGGATCGAACCGCGCACCGGATCGGCGATGTAGCCCAGCAGCTCGGTGCCTTGCAGCGCCAGCCACAGCTGCTCCTGCACGCGTTGCGGACGCAGCGCATCCAGCACCAGCACCTGGCAATCTGGCCGCCGTTCGGCCAGCCACGCCACCACCCGCTCCAGCGCCGCCGCCGCATGGATGTGCAGCCAGCCGCAATCGAGCGGCGAGTACAAATCACGGCCGACGAAGTTGTCCGGCGTGGCATAGCGCAGGTCGACGGCGATGCCGTCTATGCTGTCGAGGCGCCGGAAATCGCCATGGCCGGCAATGTCTTCACAGGTGATGGTGACAGCCATGCGACGCTCCCCGGGGCTATTCGGTCGGCAGCGTGCCGGGCGCCGGTTGCGGCTGCGGCATCACGGTCGGCGGGATCGCCATCACCGGCACCGGGCTGGTCAGCACATCGAGGATGGCCGCCGATTCCGCATCCGGCACGCCGTCATACAGCGACTGGCGATACTTGGACTGGAACACCACCATCACATTGCGGGTAGCCTGGTCCAGCTCGCCCGTCTGCGGCACCGCGTAGCCATGCTGGGCCAGCTTGCGCTGGAACCAGGCCACGTCCGGCAACTGTTCCTGGAACAGCGGCAAGCGCGCCGCCACGCGGCTCGCTTCCGGCCACGCGACCAGGCCGGCGTCGGCCAGCCGCTTCCACGGGAACATCGGGCCGGGATCCTGCTTGCGCTGCGGCGCGATATCGTTGTGGCCGAGGATGTTTTCCGGCTTGATGTCGTGGCGGGCGACAATCTGCTTGAGCAGCAAAATCAGCTGGTCGATCTGGGCCGGCGGGAACGGCGCGTACACGCGGCCCTGCGGCGTCTCGACAAAACCGGGATTGACGATCTCGATGCCGATCGACGCCGAATTGAGCTGGTTATAAATTTTCCAGCTGCTCAGCCCGGCGTGGTTGGCCTGGCGCGATTCGTCCACCAGCGTGTAGAAGAAGGGCTGCTCCGTGTCGGTCAGCAGATAGTGGGCGCTGACTTCCTGCTGGGTCAGTATCTTGATCGAGCGCGGCAGGTCGCTGACCGTGTAGTGCAGGATGATGTACTTGATGCGGTCGCTCTGGCTGCGCGCGCTCAGCGTGGTATCGATACGCGGCCCGGCGGGCGGAGCGGTGGCACAACCGGCCAGCAGGGCGGCGGCGGTGGACAGGGCGGCAAGCGGCAGTAGCTTCATCATTAGCGGTCTCGGCAACGTTTCAATTCCGTGAGTGTAGAGCAATGCGAGCCGCAGCGTGGTGCGCCTGTGCTTCTTTTTGTCGCAGCGACAGTTCCGCCGGCAGCGCAGCGCGCATCGCCTGGGCGATCGACGGATGCAGGCCGGCGGCCCGTCCGCTCAGCACGATGTGGCGCGGACCATAGCGGCCCACCAGCGCCAGCGCGATGCGCGCCAGTTCCTGCCCGGCCTGCTCAAGGATGGCATGTGCCACCGGATCGGCCCCGGCGCTGGCGGCCACGGCCAACGCCAGGCGGCCGATGGCGCCCCGGTCCTGGCCGTAGACGAACTGGCGCGACAAGGCCCAGTCGCTGCCGCCTATCTGTTCGAACACCGCGCGCGCCAGCGCCGATTGCCGCCAGGCGCCGGGTTGTTCGTCCTCGCGCCGCCAGATGTGGCGCAGCGCCTCGCGGGCGATCCAGAAACCGCCGCCTCCATCGTCCAGCGTCACGCCGCGTCCGCCTGCGCGGTGGAAGGCGCCGTCCGCATCGATCCAGGCGGCGATCGAGCCGGTGCCGGCGTAGACCAGATAGCCTTCGCCGGGCGCGAAACTGTCGAGGTAGGCGATCTCCACGTCATTGCGCAGCGTGACGGCATGCGGCGCGATGTGCAGCAGTTGGGCCAGCCATTGCGCCGGCAGCGTGGCCAGGCCGTCGAAGCCGGTCAGGCCCGCGCATACGCCCTGCGGCCGGCCCGCCGCCAGCACCTGCGCGGCCAGCAGCGAGAAGATGCCGCGCACCGCGTCGCGGCCGGCGGCATGGGCCATCTGCGTGGCCGACAGGCCGGCCACGGCGCCCTCGGCGACGATGGTCCCGGCGCGGTCGGCCAGGGCCCAGCGGGTTTGCGTGCCGCCGGCGTCGATGCCCAGTCCCAGCTCGTCCATCATCGCTCCTTAATGGTCAGCGCATGACGCTGACGCGTTCGCTTTCATTGCCCAGGCGGTCGACCGCGCTGACCACCACCGCCTGCGCCGAGCCGCCGGCCGCGTCGTCGGGCAGCAGCAGCACGGGACGCGAAGCCGGGGCCAGCGCGAAACGCCACTCCGAACCGTAGCGCGACCAGATCGCGTAATGCGCGACCGGCTTGCCGGCGCCGGCGGACAGCCGCAGTCCCACGCCATTGCTTTCGCGCCGCGCGGACGCGGCCGGCGCCGGCGGCAGCTCCGATCCCAGCCACGGACTGGCAGGGGCCAGCGCCGCCGTCTGGTAGGCCTGCGCCTTCAGCTGGTCGGCGATGCCCTTGCGATTTTCCATCAGCGCCGCGATGCTGAAGTGCAGATGTCCCTGCACGCCGGCACGGGTGCGCGTGACGCCGATCTGCTTGACGATCTCTTCCGGCGCAAACGCCTTGGCGCTGTTGTCGATGCGGCTGGTGTACAGGCCAGGCCACACATGGCGCGCACGCGTGTTCTGCGCCAGCCAGTAGTCGAGCAGCACGTCGAACGCTTGCGGCGCCTGCGCCACCGGCCAGTACAGCTGCGGCGCCAGGTAGTCCAGCCAGCCGTTGGCCAGCCACAGCTCGGCGTCCGCGTACAGCTTGTCGTACTGGCTGAAACCGACGATGCCGGGCGGGCGGCGGTCCGGACGGCCGATGCCGAACGGGCTGATGCCGAAGCGCACCCAGCTCTTTTCCTTGTGGATGCCGAGATAGAGCGCCTCGATCAGCGAGTTGACGTTCTGGCGGCGCCAGCCGGCGCGGTCCAGCGTGCCGCCGCCCAACAGATAGTGCTGCCACGACGCCTGGTCCGGGAACTCCAGTTCCTGCCTCTGGCCGACGCCGGCGTCCAGCGCCACGCCTTCCGGGCCCGCCGTACTGGCCGAAGCGTCGATCGGGTAGGGATAGAAATAGTCGTCGATGTGGACGCCGTCGATATCGTAGCGGCGCACCACGTCCAGCACCACGTCCAGCGTGTGCTGCGAGGCGGCGGCTTCGCCCGGGTCCATCCACAGGTAGCGGCCGTAGGGCTTGACCACTTCCGGATGGGTGCTGCCGATGTGGCTGCGCGCCAGCGGCGACTTGGCCGTGGCGTGGCGGGCGCGGTAGGGGTTGAACCACGCGTGCAGCTGCAGCCCGCGCGCGTGCGCCTGCTCGATCCAGAATTGCAGCGGATCCCAGGCCGTGGCCGGGGCGCGGCCCTGCTGGCCGGTCAGGAATTCGGACCACGGCTCCAGCTCGGACGGATAGATCGCATCCGCGCTCGGCCGCACTTGCAGCACGATGGCGTTCAGGTTCAGCGCCTGTGCGCGGTCGAGGATGGCGAGGGCTTCGGCCTGCTGCTTGGCCATGGTCAGGTTGTTACGGCTGGGCCAATCGATATTCGCCACGGTCGACACCCACGCGGCGCGGAACTCGCGCGGCGCCGGCGGCGGCAGGTGCATATCGAACGGCGCAGGCGGCGCCATGGGTACGGTGGCGCCAGGGGCCGGTGGGCGCGGCGCGGCGCCGGCCTCCGGAGCGGGCGCTGTCGGTGTGCTGGAACAACCGTCCAGCAGCACGGCCAGGGCGCCGGCCACGCCGGCGGACAAGGTCAGCCGCTTCTTTGCATTAAAAACCAAAACCATTCCCCGAATCTGTTGAGCACCGTATTGTAATGCGCTGGGCGTTTATTTCCTGCCGAATTGCGGATCGATCCGCACCAGCGCCGTCATGAAGAACGCCGGCAGCGTAGCGACACAGGCCCAGATGAAGAAATGCTGATAGCCCAGCTGCTGCTGTATCCAGCCGCTGACCATGCCAGGCACCATCATGCCGAGGGCCATGAAACCGGTGCAGATCGCGTAATGCGCGGTCTTGTGCTCGCCATCGGCCACCAGCACCATGTACAGCATGAAAGCCGAGAAGCCGAAGCCGTAGCCGAACTGTTCCACCGCCAGGCAGGCCGAGATCAGCACGGTGCTGGCCGGCTGCGCGGCGGCCAGGTAGACGAACACCAGGTCCGGCACGTGCATGATGAACACCATCGGCAGCAGGCTGCGCTTGAGGCCGAAGCGGGCGATCACCACGCCGCCTGCCAGCCCGCCCAGCACCAGCGCGCACACGCCGACGGTGCCGTAGACCACGCCGACGGTTTCCGTGCTCAAGCCCAGGCCGCCCTGGGCGCGCGGATCGAGCAGGAAGGGCACGGCCATCTTCAGCAGCTGCGCCTCGCCCAGGCGGTACAGCAGCAGGAAGCCGATAGTGGCCTTGATGCCAGGTTTCTGGAAGAAGCTGCGGAAGGTGTGGATGAAATCCTTCCATAGCGCACCGCCGCCGGCATGGCTGCGGTCGGTATCGGGGCGGGGCAGGATCAGCTGGTGGTAGGCGCCCAGCGCCAGCATCAGCGCCGCCATCGCGGCGAACACCACGGACCAGGCCCAGGCGGGATCGCCGCTGCTGGCGGTCAGGCGGCCGGCGAGGTAGACCAGGCCGCCTTGTCCCGAAATCATCGCCAGCTTGTAGAAAGCGCTGCGCACGCCGACGAAGGCGGCCTGCTGGTGCTGGGTGGGCAGGCCCAGCATGTAATAGCCGTCGGAGGCGATATCGTGGGTGGCCGAGCTGAAGGCCATCAGCCACAGCGCGGCCAGGCTCATGCGGAAGAACTCCGGCAGGTGCAGGGTCAGCGCCACGCTGGCCAGCGCCGCGCCGGTCAGCAGTTGCAGCAGCACGATCCAGCGCCGCTTGGTGCCGAACAGCTCCACGATAGGCGACCAAAGCGGCTTGATCACCCAGGGCAGGTACAACCAGGCGGTGTAGAACGCCAGGTCGGTATTGGACACGCCGAGCTTCTTGTACATCACGGACGACAACATCATCACCGCGACGTAAGGCACAGCCTGGCTGAATGAAATACTGGGCACCCAGAACCAGGCGCTACTTTGTTGCTTCATACATCCTTCCAATCCGGGGTCAAGTCTGACATTTGGACACGAGCTCAACCATACAATGGTTGAGCTCGTGTCCAAATGTCAGACTTGACCCCGGAGTTATTTAAGTGCCGCGCGGACGTTGCCGTCGGATTCGTCGAGCAGGTGTTGGGCTGCTTCGATGGAGGTGTTTTTGACCAGCGCGACGATGGCGACCTTGACCTGGAAATGGCAGCGCTCCAGCACGCCGCGCGCGATGACGGCGTCGACCCCGGTGGCGTGCATGGTCAGCCGCACCGCCCGCTCGACCAGCTTGGCGTTGGTGGCATGCAGGTCCACCATCAGGTTGCCGTAGACTTTGTTCAACCTCACCATCAGCGCGCTCGACAAGGTGTTCAGCACGATCTTCTGCGCCGTGCCGGCCTTGAGCCGCGTGCTGCCCGAGATCACTTCGGCCCCGGTGTCGATGGTGATGCCGATATCGGCCCCGGCCGTCAGCGGCGTGCCGCTGTTGTTGGCGATGCCGACCGTCAAGGCGCCCACCGTGCGCGCCGCCTGCAACGCGCCCAGCACATAGGGCGTGGTGCCCGACGCCGCCACCAGCAGCACCACATCGTTGTAGACCGGATAGAGCAGCCGCAGGTCGGAAGCCCCCTTGGAACGGTCGTCCTCCGCCCCCTCCACCGCCTCGAACATGGCGCCGAGGCCGCCGGCCAGCAGCGCAATGGCGCGCTCATGCGGCCAGGAGAAGGTGGGGAACAACTCCACGCTGTCGAGTATGCCCAGCCGGCCGGATGTACCGGCGCCGACATAGATCAGCCGTCCGCCGGCGGCGATGCGCGGCGCCATCGCCCGCACGGCCGCGACGATGCTTGATTCGGCGGCTTGCACCGCCTGCACGGCTTGCGCCTGGTCGTCGACCAGCGCCGCCACCAATGCCTCAACCGAATATTGATCCAGCTGCGCGTGCTGCGTACTCGGCGTTTCGGTTTTTAGCATGGGTAGTTTTGTTACGTTGCGCGACGCATCTCCGCGACGAAATCATAGTGATCGCTGTGGCAATACGAATGGGTCAGCTCCATCGCCTCGCCCGATTCCAGATAAGCAATACGGGTAATGTACAGCACCGCCTGGCCTTCGGGCACCCCCAGCTGCTTGGCCAGCTCGGCCGACGCATTCATCGCGCGGATGTGCTGCAAGGCGCGCGCCGGCGCCTGGCCTATGCTTTCCAGATACTGGTACAGCGAGGCACCGACCGCGTTCGGGTCGTTGAGCACGGTCTGCGGCAGCACCGACACCTCATACGCCATCACCACGTCGTCGGCCAGGCGCAAACGCTCCAGCCGCGCCACCTTGGAATACGGCGACAGGCCCAGGCTCAGCTGTTCTTCCGGCGTCGGCGTCACCACCGCGCGCTTGAGCCAGCGCGAGCCGGGGATGTGGCCGCGCTGCTGCAACTGCTCGGAAAAACTGGTCAGGTTGGACAGCGGCTGCTCGATGCGCGGCGCAATATAGTTGCCCGATCCGCGACGGCGCACCACCAATCCCTGGTCCACCAGCTGGTCGATCGCCTTGCGCGCAGTCACCCGCGAGACGTTCAACAGCTCCGACAGGGTCCGCTCCGACGGCAGCGCCTGGTCCACCTGGTAGCGGCCGTTGTGCACATCGTCGCTCAATTTACGGGCAATTTGCATGTACAGCGGCGTACTGTCGTTGGCATCCGCCTTGAATTCAAAACTGGTCTGGCTCATTCAAATCTCCTCACGCCTCTAGTGTAATAGTGTTACACGAAACATGTACGCATCAGGACGCCGAAAGTCACAATATTTATACCCATAGCATAACGGCAAGCCCGGCGGAATGCGGCTATTTGGCGGATAATGCTGGATTGTTACATCAGCCCGACCATCCGCACATGTCCAAGAAGTCCACCGCAACCGCGGCCTGCCCCTGCGGCGGCCCTTCCCTGGCAAGCTGCTGCGGCCCGTATATCGACGGCGCCGCCATCCCGCCAACAGCCGAAACGCTGATGCGTTCGCGCTATACCGCCTATGTGCAGCGCAACGAGCCCTACCTGATGGCCACCTGGCACGCCAGCACCCGTCCGGCCGAGCCGATTATGAGCAAGGAAGAAAAATTGCAGTGGCTGGGACTTGAGGTAAAATCTGCTTTACGTTTACGTCAACGTAAAGCAGAGGAGGCCGACCTGACCAGGGATACGGTGGAGTTTGTCGCCCGGTTCAAGACCAATGGCCGGGCGCAGCGTCTGCACGAGATCAGTAATTTTGTGCGCGAACCGGCCGAAGGCGGGCTGCGCTGGTTTTACGTTGACGGTAGTTTTCCAGAATAAATCACTACGACGCGTCCGAGACCACGCGCAAAAGGAAAAGCAATGCCGCAGATCGAAAGCAAACTCAATCCCCGCAGCGAGGATTTCAAAGCCAACGCAGCCGCCATGCAGGCCGTCGTCGATGACTTGCGCGACAAGGTCGCCAAGATCGCCCTCGGCGGCGGCGAGGCGGCATCGGCCAAGCACGTCGCCCGCGGCAAACTGCTGCCGCGCGACCGCGTGCAGATGCTGCTCGATCCCGGCACGCCCTTCCTCGAACTGTCGCAGATGGCAGCCTACGGCATGTACCAGGACGCCAACGGCGTCGACGCCGCGCCGGCCGCCGGCATCATCACCGGCATCGGCCGCGTGGCCGGCCAGGAATGCGTGATCGTCTGTAACGACGCCACCGTCAAGGGCGGCACCTACTACCCGATCACGGTCAAGAAGCACCTGCGCGCACAGGAAATCGCCGACCAGAACAACCTGCCGTGCATCTACCTCGTGGACTCGGGCGGCGCCAACCTGCCGAACCAGGACGACGTCTTCCCGGACCGCGACCACTTCGGCCGCATCTTCTACAACCAGGCCAACCTGTCGGCCAAGGGCATCCCGCAGATCGCCGTGGTGATGGGCTCCTGCACCGCCGGCGGCGCGTACGTGCCGGCGATGAGCGACGAATCGATCATCGTCAAGGAACAGGGCACCATCTTCCTCGGCGGCCCGCCGCTGGTCAAAGCCGCCACCGGCGAAGTGGTGACGGCCGAAGACCTGGGCGGCGGCGATGTCCACACCCGCCTGTCCGGCGTGGCCGACCACCTGGCGCAGAACGACCTGCACGCGCTGTCGCTGGCGCGCACCATCGTCTCCAATCTGAACCGCACCAAGCCCCAGCAGGGCGCGTTGCGCGAAGCGGTGGAACCGAAGTACGCCACCGAAGAACTGTACGGCGTGATCCCGGTCGACACCCGCAAGCCGTTCGATGTGAGAGAGGTCATCGCGCGCATCGTCGACGGCAGCGAGTTCGATGAGTTCAAGGCGCGCTACGGCACCACGCTGATCTGCGGCTTTGCCCACATCTTCGGCATGAAGGTCGGCATCATCGCCAACAACGGCATCCTGTTCTCCGAGTCCGCGCTGAAGGGCGCGCACTTCATCGAGCTGTGCGCGCAACGCAAGATCCCGCTGGTGTTCCTGCAAAATATCACCGGCTTCATGGTCGGCCGCAAGTACGAAAACGAAGGCATCGCCCGCAACGGCGCCAAGATGGTGACGGCTGTCGCCACCGCCGCCGTGCCCAAGTTCACCGTCATCATCGGCGGCAGCTTCGGCGCAGGCAACTACGGCATGTGCGGCCGCGCCTTCTCGCCGCGCTTCATGTGGATGTGGCCTAACGCCCGCATCTCCGTCATGGGCGGCGACCAGGCGGCATCGGTGCTGGCCACCGTCAAGCGCGACGGCATCGAAGGCAAGGGCGGCTCGTGGACGGCGGAAGAAGAAGCCGCGTTCAAGCAGCCGATCAAGGATCAATACGAACACCAGGGCCACCCGTACTACGCCACCGCGCGCCTGTGGGACGACGGCGTGATCGACCCGGCCGACACCCGCATGGTGCTGGGCCTGGGCCTGTCCGCCGCGCTCAATGCCGAAATCCCCGACACCAAGTTCGGCGTCTTCAGGATGTAAGCAGAAGATGACCATGCAGACCCGATACCGACAAGGACTGGCCGCGCCGCTGCTCGCAGCGGCATGCGCTGCGGCGCACGCCGGTCCCTTGCCGGTGGTCGACGCGCGCATGGGCGAGCGGGTGATCGCGATCCCCGCCAAAATAGGCGGCGCCGACATCACGCTGCAAACCACCATCTACAAGCCGCCGGGCGAAGGCCCGTTCCCGGTGCTGTTCATGAACCACGGTAAAAACGGCGGGGACGCCCACCAGCAGGAACGCGCACGCTATCCGGTCATCAGCCGCGAATTCGTCAAGCGCGGCTACGCGGTCGTGATCCCGATGCGGCAGGGCTTTGCCGGTTCGGGCGGGACCTACGTCAACTCCCACTGCGAGGCCCGGCATAACGGCGAGGACCAAGCCTCATCGCTGTACTTCGCGATGACCTACGTGATGAAGCAGCCGTGGGCCGACCAGCAGCACGTCATCATCGCAGGACAGTCGCATGGCGGCCTGACGGCCATCGCAGCGGGTAGCCACAACATCAGCGGCGTGCAGGGCGTGATCAACTTCGCCGGAGGGGTCAACAGCCGCTCGCACTGCAACTGGCAGGCCGCGCTGGTGGACGCCTTCAAGGCCTACGGCGCGGTCGGCACCACGCCGAGCATCTGGTTCTACGGCGCCAACGACAAACACTTCGGCCCCACTCTCGCTGCCGCCATGTACGCGGCCTACACCGGCGCCGGCGGCAAGGCGCAGCTGGTGGCCTACGGGCCGTTCAAGCGCGATGCGCACGGCATGAGCTCCAGCCCGGACGGCGTCCACATCTGGCTGCCCGAGACCATGCGCTTCCTGCAAGGCGTGGGCATGCCGACCGAAATCAAATACACCATCAAGGACTAGAGATGAGCTTAGAGATCAGCTTTACCACGCTGACCATCAGCCGCGAAGGCAAGGTCGCCACCGTCACGCTGAACCGCCCGGACGTGCGCAACGCCTTCAACGAAGAGACCATCGCCGAAATCACGCGCGCCTTCGGCGAGCTGGGTACCGAAGAAGACTTGCGCGCCATCGTGCTGGCCGCGAACGGCCCGGCCTTCTGCGCCGGCGCCGACTTGAACTGGATGAAAAAAATGGCGGGCTACACGCACGCCGAAAACCATGCCGACGCTCTGCAACTGGCGGAGATGCTGCGCACGATCTACCTGTGTCCCAAGCCCGTGGTGGCCAAGGTGCAGGGCGATTGCTACGCCGGCGGCATGGGCCTGGTGGCCGCATGCGACATCATCGTCGCGGCCGACCAGGCCAATTTCTGCCTGAGCGAAGTGAAGCTGGGATTGATCCCCGCGACCATTTCGCCTTACGTGATCAAGGCCATGGGCGAGAACGCGTCGCGCCGCTACTTCCTCACCGCCGAGCGATTCGGCGCGCAGGAAGCGCTGCGCATCGGCTTCGCGCACGAAGTGGTGGCCGCCGACGCGCTAGATGCCAAGGTGGCGGAGATCGTCAAGGCGCTGGTCAACAACAGCCCGAACGCCGTGCGGCAAGCCAAGACGCTGGTGCGCGACGTGGTCGGGCAAACCGTCAACGATGCGCTGCTGGCCGACACCGCCGAGCGCATCGCCCATATCCGCGCCTCGGAACAGGGCCGCGAAGGCGTGGCCTCGTTCCTGGAGAAGCGCAAGCCGTCATGGCTGAGTTAATACCGTTCTCCCCGCGCAGCGGGGAGAACAAAAAAATAGTTTGGAGCTTCTTTGGAATTGAATAAACAAAGCGACTGGGTCGCACGCAGCCTGCGCAGCGTATGGCATCCGTGCACCCAGATGCAGCACCACGAAACCGTGCCCCTGATTCCGGTCAAGAGCGGCAAGGGCGCGTGGCTGTACGACCATGAAGGCCGCCGCTACCTGGACGCGATCAGCTCCTGGTGGGTGAACCTGTTCGGCCACGCCAACCCGCGCATCAACGCCGCGCTGAAGGACCAGCTGGACACGCTGGAGCACGCCATGCTCGCCGGCTTCACGCACGAACCGGTGATCGAATTGTCCGAGAAGCTGTCGGCGCTGACCGGCCATGTGCTCGGCCACAGCTTCTACGCCAGCGACGGCGCATCGGCGGTGGAAATCGCGCTGAAAATGAGCTTCCACTCCTGGCGCAACAACGGCAAGAGCGGCAAGCAGGAATTCGTCTGCCTCAAGGGCAGCTACCACGGCGAGACCATAGGCGCATTGGCCGTCACCGACGTCGCCCTGTTCAAGGACGCCTACGGCCCGCTGCTGCGCGCCTCGCAAACGGTGATGTCGCCGGACGCCCGCAATGCCGGCCCCGGTGAAACCGCCGAAGACATGGCCCGCAAAGCAGCGGCCGACGTCGAGCGCCTGTTCAGCGAACGCGCCGACAAGATCGCCGCCATCATCATCGAGCCGCTGGTGCAATGCGCCACCGGCATGGCGATGCACGATCCGCTGTACCTGAAGCTGGTGCGCGAGCTGTGCGACCGCCACTCGGTGCACCTGATCCTCGACGAAATCGCCGTCGGCTGCGGCCGCACCGGCACCTTCTTCGCCTGCGAGCAGGCCGGCGTGTGGCCGGACTTCCTGTGCCTGTCCAAGGGCATCAGCGGCGGCTACCTGCCGCTGTCGCTGGTGATGACGCGCAACGAGATCTATGAAGCCTTCTACAGCAGCGACGTCACACGCGGCTTCCTGCACTCGCACTCGTACACCGGCAACCCGCTGGCCTGCCGCGCCGCGCTGGCGACGCTGCAAATCTTCGAGGAAGACGACGTGCTGGCGACCAACCGCGTGAAGGCCGCTCGCCTGACCGCCGCGCTGCAACCGCTGGCGCAGCACCAGCAGGTGCGCAACTTCCGCCAGCGCGGCATGATCTGGGCCTTCGACGCCATCGACGCCACGCCGGACTTCTCGCGCCGCTTCTTCGCCACGGCGGTGGAGCACGAGCTGCTGATGCGCCCCATCGGTTCCACCGTCTACATGATGCCGCCGTATATCCTCAACGACGAGGAAATCGACGGCCTCGCCGCCAACACGCTGGCCGTGTTCGACAAAGTGATGGCGGGCTGACCATGGACATGCTCAATCGCCTCAGCCAACAGCTGCAAACGCTGGAAGAACAGGACCTGATCCGCACCCGCCGCACCGTCGACACGCCCTGCGGCCCCCGCGTATCGGTGGACGGCCGCGAACTGCTGGCCTTCTGCACCAACGACTACCTTGGCCTGGCCAACCACCGCAGCATCAAGCTCGCCCTGCAGGAAGGCGCGGCGATGTACGGCGTCGGCAGCGGCGCCTCGCACCTGATCAGCGGCCATGGCCGCGCCCACGCCATGCTGGAAGAGCGGCTGGTGGAATTCGTCGGCGCGCACCTTGTGTCGCCGCGCGCGCTCACCTTCTGCACCGGCTACATGGCCAACCTCGCCATCGTCACCGGCCTGACCGCCGGCGACCGCGACGCCGACATCTTCTCCGAATCGCTGAACCACGCCTCGCTGATCGACGGCGCCCGCCTGTCGCGCGCCAACGTCCAGGTCTAC
The DNA here is from genome assembly GCF_001758795.1 of Duganella sp. HH101. Lineage (NCBI taxonomy): Bacteria > Pseudomonadati > Pseudomonadota > Betaproteobacteria > Burkholderiales > Oxalobacteraceae > Duganella > Duganella sp. HH101. The sequence continues at coordinate 171,088 of NZ_LRON01000003.1, forward strand.
CCGCATGCCGACCTGGAAGCGCTGTCGCGGATGCTGGCCGCGTCCAAGGCCGCTACCAAGCTGGTAGTGACGGACAGCGTCTTCAGCATGGACGGCGACCTGGCGCCGCTGCCGCAGCTGCTGGCCTTGTGCGAACAACACGGCGCCTGGCTGGTGGTGGACGACGCCCACGGCTTCGGCACGCTGGGCGACAACGGCCACGGCGCGCTGGAGCACTTCAATCTGCGTTCGCCCAACCTGGTCTATATGGGCACGCTGGGCAAGGCGGCCGGCGTCAGCGGCGCTTTCGTCGCCGCGCACGAGACGGTGATCGAAACGCTGATCCAGAAAGCCCGCCCCTACATCTTCACCACCGCCACGCCGCCGGCGCTGGCGCACGCGCTGCTGACCAGCCTTGAACTGCTGGAAGGCGAAGAAGGCCGCGCGCGACGCGCACAGCTGCAGGCTTTGGTGGCACAATTGGACGATGGCCGGGTTGGACTACAGCTGAAGCGCTGGCAGCGCCTGCCCTCGATGACTGCGATCCAGCCCATCCTGATAGGCGATAATGCCGAAACCATGCGCGCCGGCGCGGCCTTGTACGAACAGGGCCTGTGGGTCGGCACCATCCGTCCGCCGACCGTGGCGCCGGGCACCTCGCGCCTGCGCGTGACGCTGTCGGCAGGGCATAGCAGCATGGAAGTCGCAAAGCTGATAGCTGCGATCAATGCATTGGAAAGGACTTGATATGAGTCTCGACGATCCCGTCATCACCGTGGCCGCACCGCAGACGCAGGCGCAGCCCGCGCCCGCCGCCAGCGGCATCCCGCCGCGTTTCAGCTGCTTCGTCACCGGCACCGACACCGAAATCGGCAAGACGCTGATTTCATCTGCGATGCTGTACGCGCTGGTGCAGGCCGGCGTACGCGCCTGCGGCATGAAGCCGGTGGCCGCCGGCGCCGAACTGCGCGACGGCGAATGGCACAACGACGACTGCGACCAGCTGGCCGCCGCCGGCAATGTCCACCTGCTGCAATCGATCACAACGCCGTTCCTGCTGAGGGAACCGGCCGCGCCGCACATCGCCGCCGCGCTGGAAGGCGTCACCATTTCGCCGGTGCCGATTCTGGCGGCCTACATCGAGATCAACGCCGCCTCCGACGCCACGGTGGTGGAAGGCGTGGGCGGTTTCCGCGTGCCGCTGAACGACGACTTCGACACCGCCGACCTGGCCGAGCAGCTCGACCTGCCGGTGGTGCTGGTGGTCGGCCTGCGGCTGGGCTGCATCAGCCACGCGCTGCTGACGGTGGAAGCGATCGAGGCGCGCGGCCTGCGCCTGGCCGGCTGGGTCGCCAACGAAACGCAGGCCGACATGGCCTTCGCCGACGAAAACGTCGCCGCGCTGGAACAGCGCATCAGCGCACCGCTGCTGGGCCGCGTGCCACGCCTGGCCGAACCCGGCGCACGCGCCGCCGCCGAATATATCGACTTTACGCAGCTGCCCAACTGGCCAGCTCAGAACAAACTTTGAACGAAGAAGGAATCACGATGTCCCTGAACACCCTGCAAGAACCGAAAACCGTAGCGCTGCACCGTCCAACGGCCGCCATCACCTTGCCGCCCGCCGCGACGTGGCCGCTGGACGACGTGATGGCCTTGTTCGATCTGCCGTTCAATGACCTGATGTTCCGCGCACAGGAAACGCATCGCGCCAACTTCCCGGACGGCGACGTCGAACTGGCCACGCTGCTGTCGATCAAGACCGGCGGTTGCGAGGAAGACTGCGGCTACTGCCCGCAAGCGGCGCGCTACGACACCGGCGTCGAAGCCAAGAAGATCCTCGACATCGACACCGTGCTGGACGCGGCCAGGCAGGCCAAGGACAACGGCGCGACGCGCTTCTGCATGGGCGCGGCATGGCGCAGCCCGAAAGACCGCGACATGGACAAGGTCGAAGAGATGGTGCGCGAAGTGAAGGCGCTGGGCCTGGAGACCTGCGCCACGCTGGGTATGCTGGAAGAAAAACAGGCCGAGCGCCTGAAGGCCGCCGGCCTCGATTACTACAACCACAACCTGGACACCGCACCTGAGTTCTACGACAACGTGATCTCCACCCGCGAATACCAGGACCGCCTGGACACGCTGGGCCGCATCCGCGAAGCGGGCCTGAAGGTCTGCTGCGGCGGCATCGTCGGCATGGGCGAATCGCGCCTGCAACGCGCCGGTTTGATCGCGCAGCTGGCCAACCTGAATCCGTATCCTGAGTCGGTGCCGGTCAACCACCTGGTGCAGGTGGAAGGCACGCCGCTGTACGGCATGGACCCGCTGGACCCGTTCGAATTCGTGCGCACCATCGCCGTGGCCCGCATCACGATGCCGAAGGCGCGCGTGCGTCTGTCGGCAGGCCGCCGCCAGATGGGCGAAGCGGTGCAAGCCATGTGCTTCCTGGCCGGCGCCAATTCGATCTTCTACGGCGACAAGCTGCTGACCACCGATAACCCGGAAGCGGAAGACGACCGCACGCTGCTGAACAAACTGGGCCTGAAAACCCGTGGCGCCGTGCTGGACTCGGCGCCGAAGGAGAAGTGCGGCTGCTGATCCAGCCCAAGGCTCCACCACACGATAAAAAAACTTCCAGCCACAAGCTGCAAAGAGAGAGACCATGTTTACAAAAATACTGATCGCCAACCGTGGTGAAATCGCCTGCCGTGTGGCCGCTACCGCGCGCCGCATGGGCATCAAGACCGTCGCCGTGTACTCGGAGGCGGACGCCAATGCCAAGCACGTCGCGGTGTGCGATGAAGCGGTGCTGATCGGCCCCGCCGCAGCCAAGGAAAGCTATCTGCGCGGCGAGAAAATCATCGCCGTCGCCAAGGCCACCGGCGCGCAAGCCATCCACCCCGGCTACGGCTTCCTGTCCGAGAACGCCGAATTCGCCGACGCCTGCGCCGAAGCGGGCCTGGTGTTCATTGGCCCTCCTGCATCGGCGATGCGCGCGATGGGCTCCAAGTCCGCCGCCAAGCAGCTGATGGAAAAGGCCAACGTACCGCTGGTGCCCGGCTACCACGGCGAACAGCAGGACGCCGACTTCCTGCACGCGCAAGCCGACAAAATCGGCTACCCGGTACTGCTGAAGGCTTCGGCCGGCGGCGGCGGCAAGGGCATGCGCGTGATCGAGAACTCGGCGCAGTTCAAGGACGCGCTGGCATCGTGCAAGCGCGAGGCGATCAGTTCCTTCGGCGACGACAAGGTGCTGGCGGAGAAATACCTCCAGCGTCCGCGCCACATTGAAATCCAGGTGTTTGCCGATACCCTCGGCAACTGCATCTACCTGTTCGAGCGCGATTGCTCGGTGCAGCGCCGCCACCAGAAGGTGCTGGAAGAAGCGCCTGCGCCCAACATGCCGCCCGAACGCCGCGCAGCCATGGGCGAAGCGGCGGTCGCCGCCGCCAAGGCCGTCGGCTACGTGGGCGCCGGCACGGTGGAGTTCATCGCCAACCAGGACGGCTCGTTCTACTTCATGGAGATGAACACCCGCCTGCAAGTCGAACACCCCGTCACCGAAATGATCACCGGGACCGACCTGGTGGAATGGCAGCTGCGCGTGGCCGCAGGCGAGCCGCTGCCCAAGCAGCAGCACGAGCTGGCCATCAACGGCCACTCCATCGAAGCGCGCATCTACGCGGAGAATCCGGAGAAAGGCTTCCTGCCTTCGATCGGCACGCTGCGCCACATGGAGACGCCGGGCGCTGTCTCCTTCGAACTGGGTGGCGCCATCAACCTGCCGGCGGGCGTGCGCATCGATTCCGGCGTGCGCGCCGGCGACGCCATCTCGCCGTTCTACGATCCGATGATCGCGAAGCTGATCGTCTGGGGCGCGGACCGCAAGCAGGCCTTGGCCCGCATGGCGCAGGCGCTGTCGCAGTACCAGATCGTCGGCCTGGCGACCAACATCGCCTTCCTGAAACGCCTGGTCGAAGGCCAGGCCTTCTCCACGGCCGACCTGGACACGGGCCTGATCGAACGCAATCACGACGCGCTGTTCCCGGCCGCCCACGCGGCGCCGGATGCGGCGCTGGCGCTGGCCGCCGTGTCGCTGATCGAATCCGAGAAGGACCGCTCGGCCGCACAATCCGGCGCCAACGCCGCCGACCCGTGGGGCCAGGCGCTGGGCTGGCGCATGAACCATCCGTATCTGCGCGCGCTGTCCTTCGGCGACGAGTTCGCGGCGGAGCAGCCGTACAAGGTCAACATCAGCTACCGCGCAGCCGACTGGCTGTTCAGCGTCGGCGCCGCGCAGCCGCAGGTATTGAGCCTGATGTCGCAGGACGGTAATGACTTCAGCATCAAACTGGGCGAGCAGGCAGTGCATGGCGCCGTGCGCCGCGACGGCGACGTGCTGCATGTATTCACCAACGGCGCGCACTACCCGCTGGCCTACAACGATCCGATGGCCCACGCCGGCGAGACCGAAGCCGAAGGCGGACGCCTGACCGCGCCGATGCCGGGCAAGGTGGTGGCCGTGCTGGCCGCCAAAGGCCAGGAAGTGAAGAAGGGCGACGCGCTGGTCATCATGGAAGCGATGAAGATGGAGCACACCATCGCCGCGCCGCACGACGGTGTGATCGACGACATCCTGTACAGCGTGGGCGACCAGGTCGCCGACGGTGCGCCGCTGCTGGCATTCAAGACGGCGTAAGGAGGACATCATGCGTATTCTTCTACATCGGGCGGACGGCAAGACCGAGCCGTGGATAAAGGACTTTGCCAAGTACCTGCCGGAGGCCGAAGTCGAAATCTGGCATGCGGGAGAAAAAAACAAGGCTTGCGACTACGCCGTCGTGTGGTCGCCGCCGGAGGCCATGCTGCCGGAACTGGCGCAGGTAAAGGCGATCTTCGTCACCGGCGCCGGCGTCGATTCGCTGCTCAAGTTCAGCGACGCGCTGCCGTCGCACATCCCCATCATTCGCCTGGAGGATGCCGGCATGGCGCTGCAAATGGCGGAATACGTGACGCATTCGGTGCTGCGCTACTTCCGCCGCCTGGACGAGTACGAAGCGCAGGCGCGCGCAGGGCAATGGCTGCCGCTGCCGCAGCACCCGAAGGAAGACTTCGCGGTCGGTGTATTGGGCATGGGCGTGCTGGGCACGCGCGTGCTGGAGGCGCTGGCGCCGTTCGGCTTCCCGCTGCGTGGCTGGAGCCGCACCGAGAAGACCATGGCTGGCGTGCAGTGCTTCCACGGCGCCGACGGCCTGGATACCTTCCTGCGCGGTAGCCGCGTGCTGGTCTGCATGCTGCCGCTGACGCCGGATACCAACAACCTGGTCAACCGCACCAATATGAGCAAGCTGCCGCAAGGCTCGTACTTGATCAACGTGGCGCGCGGCGCGCATGTGGCGGAGCCGGACCTGCTGGCCTTGATCAAGTCCGGCCACATCGCCGCTGCCACGCTGGACGTGTTCCGCAACGAGCCCTTGCCGGCGCAGCATCCGTTCTGGCAGGAGCCGCGCATCACGATCACCCCGCACATCTCGGCGCTGACCCTGCGCCGCGAGAGCGTGCAGCAGATCGCCGAAAAAATCCGCAAGACCGCGCAGGGCGAAACCGTCGCCGGCGTGGTGGACCGCAACCGAGGATATTGATATGAACAGTTTGCCGAAACAGGTAAAGATCGTCGAAGTCGGCCCGCGCGACGGCCTGCAGAATGAAAAAGAAAGCGTACCGGCCGAAGTGAAGATCGAGCTGGTGAACCGCCTGACCAGCGCCGGTTTCCAGAACATCGAAGCGGCGTCCTTCGTGTCGCCGAAATGGGTGCCGCAGATGGCCACCAGCAAAGAGGTGATGGCCGCGATCGCGCGCAAGCCGGGCGTGATCTACTCCGCGCTGACGCCGAACATGCAGGGCTTCGAAGCGGCGCTGGCCGCGCAAGCCGATGAGGTGGTGATCTTCGGCTCGGCGTCGGAAGCGTTCTCGCAAAAGAACATCAACTGCTCGATCGCCGAGTCGATCGCGCGCTTCGAAGGCGTGGCGAAAGCGGCCAAGGACAACGGCCTGCGCCTGCGCGGCAGCATCAGCTGCTCGTTCGGCTGCCCGTACCAGGGCGAAGTGCCGCTGGAGGCGGTGGCCGACGTGGTGGGCCGCATGCGCGACCTGGGTTGCGACGAGATCGACATCGCCGACACCATCGGCGTGGCCACGCCGCGCAAGACGCAGGCGGTGATGGAGACGGCGATCCGCGCCTTCCGCCTGGACGGCTTGTCCGGCCACTTCCACGATACCTATGGACAGGCGCTGGCCAACATCTACGCCAGCCTGGAGCTGGGCATCGCGATTTACCACTCGTCGGTGTCAGGCCTGGGCGGCTGCCCATACGCCAAGGGCGCCACCGGCAACGTGGCCACCGAGGACGTGCTGTACATGATGCAGGGGCTGGGAATTGAAACCGGCGTCGACCTCGATATCGTGGTCGACGCCGGCCAGTTCATCTCGCAGTTCCTGGGCCGCAAAGGCGCCAGCCGCGCCGGCAACGCCATCGCCGCCAAGCGCGCGGGCTGACCTTATTCGCGGACCAGTTTGTCCGCGACGTACATGCGGTACTGCCTGATACGCCCGGTGACGGTGTCGGCCCCCTGGCGCGGCGTGTAGCGCACGCCCGCCACTTCCACCTGCTGTCCCAGATCGATGATCAGCTGATGCGGATGTCCGGCCGCCGCGCCCGAAAACGCGGTATGCCAGTGATCCGACGCCTGACCATTGATGGCGTTAAGCGCCGAACCATCCTCCTTCTTCAACTCCTCGCTGCTGGCGTAGGCGATCGTCCACGACTGCTGGTTGATCGTCTTGCCGTCCTTGCCCAGCAAAGAAATCTCCGCCACCGCCGCGTATTGCTTGCCATCGAAGGCGTTCAGCGACTCCAGGCAGAACTGGCGGCCCTTCACCGGCGCGGCGAACAGCACATCCTGGGTCGCGCCCCCGGGGGCGAATTCGCCCGCGTGCGCCGGTGCGACGCCATCCAGCGCCGGCTTGACCGTGCTGGCGGGACGCGCCAGATCCAGCTCGGGATTGAGCTGGTCGAGTATCGGCTCGGTCAGCCCGGCGATGCGGGCGCTGCGCGGGCCGGTCAGGTCCAGCACCACGATTTCGTTACGGCCCTTGTTGATCCACGGGCCGGGCAGGTACATGGTCTGCGTCGGCCCGATGCTCCAGTAGCGGCCAAGGCAGCGGCCGTTGATCCATACGATGCCCTGTCCCCAGCTGGACATGTCGAGGAAGGTGTCGGCCTGCTTGCCGGCCTCGAAGCCGCCGCGCCAGAAGGCCGGGCCCTTGGCGCGTCCGCGCTTGAAGGCCAGCGGCGGCAACGTGCCGTCGGCATCGAAGTCGATGGCGCGTATCTCCCAGTTTTCCAGCGCCTGCGCCGCGCCGCCCTTGGCCGTGAACGTCACCGGACCGTGCAGGCCCTTGCGGTCGTGCACCTCCACGCCGAAATTCACGCGGGCGATGGTGTACAACAGGATCTCCACCGTCACCGCCTTGCTGCGCGCCGGCAGCGCGACCGAAAAGCGCCGATGGCGCGTATCCATCGTGCCCACCTGCTTGCCGTCGATGTAGACCCAGGCCAGGTCGCGCACCTTGGCGGCCGCCAGCAAGCCCGCCGGCCCGGCCGGCAGCTGCACGCGGTAGGCCACCAGGCCGCGGCTGATGTCGTACTGTTCGATCGGCGCCGGTGTCCGCGCCTTGATCGTGCGTGGCGGCAGATTGGCCAGCACCGGCGCCGACTCGCTCAGCGCAAACGCGTCGATACGCATGACGGGATTGCGCGCCGGCGGTTCGGGCAGCACTTCGCCCGCCGCCAGGAATGGCCGCATGCCTTCGCGGTAGGCGTCGAACTTGGCGCCCACCCAGCCCGCCTCGCTGATCGGCGCGTCGTAGTCGTAGCTGGTGGTGTCCGGCCGGAAGGGACGGTCGCAGCCGCCCCACAGGCCGAAGGTGGTGCCGCCGTGGGCCATGTAAAGGCTGAACGAACCGTTCGCCTTGAGCATGGCCTGGATGTCGACAACCGCGCTCGTATTGTCGCCACGGCGGTGCGGATTGCCCCAGGTGTCGAACCAGCCCGAGTAGTATTCGCCGCACATCAACGGCGCCTGCTGGACAGCCGCCAGGGCCTTGAAGCCGCCGGCCGGATCGCTGCCGAAGTTCGCCACCGTCAGCATGCCGGGCAAGTGGGTCTTCGCCACCGCGTTGGTCGGGTTGCACTGGAATAGCGGCACGTCGAAACGCGCGTCGAGCAAGGCCTGGCGCATCGTCCGCATGTACTCCAGGTCTTCGCCGAAGAAGCCGTACTCGTTCTCCACCTGCACCATCAGGATAGGGCCGCCCTGCGTGACCTGCATCGGCGCGAGCACGCGGCCCACTTCGCGCAGGTAGCGCCGCGCCGGATCGACAAAGGCCGGATCGCGCGTGCGCAGGAAGGCGTCGCCAGGATGCTTGTTGAGCAGCCACCATGGCAGGCCGCCCATCTCCCACTCGGCGCAGGCGTACGGCCCGGGGCGCAGGATCACCCACAGCCCTTCCTGCTGCGCCAGGCGGCAGAACTCGACGGCGTCGCGCTGGCCGCTCCAGTCGAACTTCCCTTCGCGCCATTCGTGGTAGTTCCAGAACAGGTAGGCGCACACCGTGTTCAGGCCCATGGCCTTGATGGCCTTCAGGCGATGCGGCCAGTACTCGCGCGGAACGCGGGCGAAGTGCATCTCGCCGCAGCGTATCTGCAGCGGTTTGCCGTCCAACAGAAAATCGCTGGCGCCGACCGCGAAGCGCGGCGATACGCCGCCCTGGGCGACGGCGTGCAGCGGCAGCAGGGCGGCGGCGGCGCCTTGCAGCAGGCGGCGACGGGGCAGGTTTGTACGCATCATTTAGAACGCCACCCGCAGGCCGACGTTGGCGCGGCGGCCGACATCTTCGAGGGTAAGGAACTGCGTTTCATTGTTGGCATATTCGCGCATCCGGGCGTTGTTCAAGTTGATAAAGTCCGCGTACAGCGCCATCTTCGGCGTGATGTTGTAGCGCAGGCTGGCGTCGCTCTGGCCGTAGGCTGCGCGGGTGCGCGGCAAGGTGCTGCCGCCGCCGCAATCGACGGAGAAGTGGTTACGCCAGTTATAGCTCACCCGCGCCATGAACTTGTCGTTTTCATAGAACACCGAGCCGTTGTACGACTGCGGCGACAAACCAGGATAGCCGCAAGCTGGCGCTCCGGTGTCGGTGTCGCGGGTCGCACTGGCGTCCACGTAGGTGTAGTTGGCGGCGACGCCGAAGCCCTTCAACCAGGAGATGCCGTTGTCGAAGGCGTACTGGCCGGCCAGTTCCACGCCCTTGATCTTGCCTTGCTGGCCGTTGCGCACGCGGGTGTCGTGCACCACTTCAGTGTACTGCGGGATTTTCATATCCACCATCTTGGTCTCCAGGAAGTTGGAGACGTCCTTGCGGAAGACGGCGAGACTGACGTAGTTGGTCTTCGACAGATACCATTCATACGACAGGTCGTAGTTCTTCGACTGCATAGGCTTCAGGTAGGGATTGCCGCCGCCGGTCTGCACGTCGCCATAACGGCCGCCGTAGGAATTGCTCACGCCCATCTGGTTCAAGGTAGGGCGGGTCTCGGTCTTCGATGCGGCCAAACGCAGCAGCATGTCGGACGTCAGGTCGAACTTCAGGTTGGCCGATGGCAGGAAGCTGTTGTAGCTGTTGGTGACGGTGTTGACGGCGGTCGGACCCCAGTTCAGGATGTAGGTCGTATCGTTGGGGCTTTTCGTCGCCGACAGCAGCACGCGGCTGATGCCGGTCGACGCCGAGTTCACATGCACCACGCGCAGGCCCGCATTGGCCGACCAGCCCGCGCCTTCCCACTTGGAGTCCAGGAAGAAGCTCGATACTTTTTCCTTCACGCCCCACATGTCCGGCTTGGTGTAGTCGATCGCCATCGGACCGTTCGGGTACTTGGTCTTGTCCAGGTACAGGGCGGGGTCGTTGGACTGCGCCAGCAGGGAAGGCTGGTTCAGGTAGTTCATGTACTCATACGGATTGAAGCGGAGATAGGCGCTTGGAATCTGTGCGCCATTGCCCATGAAGTTATCCATCGGCGTCACGGTGAACAACGACGATGGCAGGGCAACGTGGTAGCCGCTGAAGGCATTCCAGGCGTCGTTATTCCACTGGGTCCGCTCGACGTTGCGCTGCGAGTAGGCCATGCCGCTATCGATGCCCTTGAAATAGCCCATCTCGTGATTCCAGGCCAGGCTGAAACGTCCTTCCTGCAGATCGTCGAGATTGCGGATGTCGCCATACGATACGGCGTGCGCGCGCACCGCGGTCGGATCGGCGATGCCGTCGCCGAACACCAGGCCGGGCGTGGCGCCGAAGGTCAGCGTGTCGCCATTTTTCGGCACCATGCCGGCCACGATCCACATATTCGGCGACTTGGAAGTGGTGCGGGAGCTGGAGATATCGCCTTCCAGTTTCAGCTCCGGCGCCACGGCCCATTTCGAGTTCAGGCCGAACGCCTGCGTGGTGGACAGGCGATCGCCGCCCTTGACGATCATGTCGTTCGAATTGGCTTCGCCCAGCAGCTTGCCGCTGCCGGCCAGCGCCGGGTTGTTGGCGTAAAAGATCGAACCCGGCCGCAGGAAGCTGGTGACTTGGTTGTTGGAGTCATACTTGACGCCGAGCTGTTGGGGATTGTTCCAATCGGAGAACGCGATCACGTCGTTCTTTTGATCGAGGCGCGAGTACAGGGCGTCCGCCGTCAGTTTCCACGTCGGCGACGGGTTGTATTGCACCGTCAGATTGCCGACCAGGCGCTTGCGGCTTTCGTTCTCCTGCTGGAAGCCATAGCTCTGCGGCATGTAGAGCTTTTTGGTGGTCACGTCGGCCATCGTCAACCCTTTGGAGTTGAGGTCGCCGTTGATCATGGACACGTCACGATAGTTCCAGGCGTCGTTGACGGCCTTGTTCTGCTTGGAAGCGCGGTCGGTGTAGGACAGCGATCCGGTCACGCCCAGGGTCCGGTCTTCATTGGCGAACGAGTACATGCCGCTGATGTTGGGCGTGTTCTTCTTGGAGTTGGTATCGTAGGAGTCCGAGACATTGACCACCGAGCTGTGGCCCAGTTTTCCCGACAGCGGCCGCGCGGTCTGGATATCCACCGTCGAGCCGATGCCGCCCTCCGGCAGGAAGGCTTGCGATGTTTTATAGACCAGCGCCTTCGAGATCAGGTCGGAGGACAGCAGGTCGAAGGAGAATTCGCGGCCGCCGGTGTCGCTGGTCATGGTGCGGCCGTTGACCAGCACATTGTTGAACTCCGGCCCCAGGCCGCGCACTGAGATGTAGCGCCCTTCGCCGTTGTTGCGCTGGATTTGCACGCCGGTGACGCGCTGCAGCGATTCGGCGATATTCGTGTCCGGGAACTTGCCGGCGTCTTCGGCCGACACCGCGTCCACCACGCCGTCCTGTATGCGCTTGGTGGTCAGCGACGAGGACAGCGAGGCGCGGATGCCGCTGACGATGACGGTCGCCCCGGTATCGACGGGCTTGGCCTCGCTGGACGTTTGCGCATAGGCGCCGCTCATCATCAGCATTTCGGCAATCACGGCGGCCATGGCCGTTCTACGCAAAGCAGGTTGATTCGTTTTCATTGTGTCTCCGTATTTTTGATTTTGGACGGACGTACGCCTGCCTTCCCGTGACGGCGCTAAGCTCTTATGTTGCGGGAACAGGCGATCGCCGCTGGGGCGAACTAACAGGAGCTGCTGCGCTCCAGGCCGGACATGGCCGATTGCTGTGGGGACGTGGCCAGTTGCGAAGTCATGGCGCACACGCTGGCCGTGGGCCAGTTGAACGTAGTCTGTTGCATGGTATCTCCATAGTTGCTTTTATTACGCGTTTTACACCGCGCTAACAACCATGGTACGCAAGATGTGGATGAGCAACCAATTGCGTATTCAACTGGAACTATGATCAATTCGTATAGCTCGTTGCCTGGCCGGGCGGCTGGATGAACTCGAATTCGAGCAGCGCGTCGTCCGGCCACTCCTGGTCGTGGACCGGCGCCAGGTAGACTTTGCCGCCATCTTCCAGCAGGCTGGACGGCAACTGGGTGCGGCGGCCGTTCAGGCTGAGGTACATCGCCGCGATGGGACGCGGAGCGATGTTGTCGACCTTGATCCGCGCCGTCACGCAGGGCTGGCCCGCCGCGTTGAGCATCTTGCGGAACAGATAGGGCAGCTCGTATTGCTCGACCGCCCAGCGCACCGCGCACTCCAGCCGCAGGTCGCCCAGGCGGCGGGCATTCGGCGGCACGCCGGGCGTGTGCACGTCGGGACGCCAGCGGAAGGTGCCCGGTTTGCGGTTGAGCATCAACTCGGCATCCTCCTTGAGGGCCGCCTCGCTGCGCGGCACGGCGAAGGTGCCGTCTTCCGCAACCGCGAGCGGAATGCTGATGTCGTCGCCGGCCACGCGCAGCTTGATGTCCTTGAGCGAAGCACCGGCCGCCTTGGGCAGCAGCACGAAGCGCAGCGACGCGGTGGGCGCCATGCCGTGCTGCTGGTCGAAGACGTCCAGTCCCGCATTGAAGGCGCGGTAGGTTTTCCAGTCCGGATCCTTGCTGGTGCTGACGACCACCGCCGCCGGAGCATCCCCGGCGCAGGCGGGATTCATCAGCAGCCCTTGCAACAGCAGCCAGCCGGCCAGCGGCACGCCGCGCATCGTCATGCGCGGCGGAAGGCGTTGCGCAGGCAGTACAGGGCGGCGGCGGTAATCAGCAGCAGCGGGATCAGCGAACCTTCCACGCCGAAGACGCCGCCGGTCAGCAGCGTATTGCCCACCAGCTCGCCGCGCAGCAGGCCGTCCGTGGCCGCATGGCCGGAGACGGTCGCCGAGAACACGGTGCTGACGCAGTAGTTCCAGGCCACGTGCGAGCCGATGCAGACCCACAGGCGGCGCGTCTTCATGTAGAGCGCGGCCTGCAGCACGCCGTATGCGGTGATCACGCCGACAGCGAGGAAGGACACGCCTTCATTCGGCAAGTGGCCCAGGCCGAACACCAGCGACGAGATCACGAGGGCGGCCTTGCTGCCCAGCGAACGTTCGGTGACGCCGAAGATCACGCCGCGGAACATCGCCTCCTCGGCCAGGCCGACCAGCGCCAGCTCGGCCAGCGGCACCAGCATCATGACGCTGAAGGGATTGACGCCGCCGAAGCGGTAGACGCCCAGCGCGCCCAGCAGCGCAAAGGTCAGCGCCACCAGTGCGCCGCCGAGCAGCAGGCCGGCGCCCAGTTCGCGCGCCATGCCGGCCGTCGCCAGCTCGGTCGGCTGCCGCTTTTCGACGCGGCGCAGGTAGTAGCGGTAGCCGAACCACACCAGCACCGCAGCCAGCAGCTGCGGCCAGACGATGCGGTAGGGCTTGGCCACCAGTTGCGAGGCGACGATCATCGTCAGCGGCACGGCGGCAAAGGTCAGCACCAGGCCGAGCACGATGCGGATCAGCGGATGGGCCATCAGGCGCGATGCCAGGGAGGGTTTGTCGTTTGCCATGCTCAAGGTGTTTTCCATCGTCTCTCTCCTCAAAGGGTTGGTGTTGTTTTGTTGTTTGCTGCGCGGATGCGGTCGCCGAAGGAGCGCTGCTCCAGCACGGCGATGGCTTGCGCCAGGCACTGGGACAAGGGGAAGTCCAGGTCCGCATCCAGGCTGTCGGCCGCGCGCTTGGTGGCTTGCCAGCATTCCTGCAGGCGGGGCAGCAGCAGCTCGCCGTGGCTGCTCAGGCGCACCACGCGCTGGCGGCCGTCCGCGCCGCTGGCCTCGACCAGCAGCAGGCCTTCCTTTTTCATCAGCGCCACCGTCTGCGTCACCGCCGGCTGCGTGATGCCGGCCAGCTCGGCCAGCTGGCCGATGGTGGCGCTGTGCTGCTGCGCCAGCGCGCGCATCACCGGCGTGTAGCGGGGCCGGTAATCCAGCCCTGCATCCGTATAGGCCTGTTGAACCGCGCCGTCCAGCAGTTCGATCAGGTGTCGTAGTTGGGTTCCGAGTCCTTGTTTCATGCAGCGATGGTAGCACTATTTATATAAGCGCTTATATATATTTTCAAAAAAATGCGTTCAGGATAAAAAAAAGACCCAAGAGCCTGAGCTCTTGAGTCTTTTTTCTTGAATCTGGTCGGAGTACAAGGATTCGAACCTTGGACCCCCTGGTCCCAAACCAGGTGCGCTACCGGGCTGCGCCACACTCCGAAGAAGCAAGATAATACAAGCTGCTCCAGTATCCGTCAAGTGTCACCATGAAATCAGTATGTACCATGGCGCTTTTTTTTCAATGTGAGATTATGGCGGTGTGCAGACCTTATCTAAACAACCATGAGCGCGATCCTCACCCAAGTCCCGCCTGCGCCGATGCGCCGGCCGGGGATAGCCGCGGGCATTGCCGTCTCGCTGGTGCTGCATGCGGCCTTGATTTTCGGCTGGCGGCTGGCAGCGCCCAGCGCGCCGGACGAGCCGCGCCCGGCCAAGGCCATGACGGTCTGGCTGCAGCCGCCAGCGCCGCCCAAGCCCATCGTCGCCAAAGTGGAACCGCCGCCGCCAAAACCGGAGCCTGTCCAGCCGCGCAAGAAAGAACGCCCCCAGGCGGCCGAACGCGCCAGCCCGCCGAGAGCCGTCATCGCGGCAGCGGCCGAGCCTACCCCGGCGCCCGCCGCCGCCCAGGCGATCACGCTGCCGCCGGCCAGCACTGCGCCCGATCCGCTGCACCCGGAGCTGCAACCGAAGCAATTCGATATGAACGCGGCGCTGAAAACGGCCCGCAAGGAAGCCAACGCCAAGGACCCGGCCCGCGCCGGCCTGCCGGTGGCGCAGCTGGAAGACCATCCGCTCTATCCGGAGCAGCGGGATAGCAAGCTGGCGCGCGACATCAAGGGCGCCGCCCGGCCAAGCTGCCTGAAGGAGGGCGGCAACCTGCTGACTCCGCTGTTCTGGCTGCTGGACAAGAAGGACAGCGGCTGCAAATTCTGATTATTCCTCGCCCTTGAGCTGCAGGGCGCGGTCGTAGAGCGCATTCTTCTTGCGGCCGGTGATCTGCGCCGCCAGGTTGGCGGCCTGCTTGACCGAGCACTCGGTCAGCAGAATCTTGAGGATGCGCTCCGCCTCCACGTCCTGCTCGTCCTCGGCGGCCGGTGCGCCGGCCAGCAGCACCACGAACTCACCCTTCTCGCGATGCGCATCGGCGCGTATCCACGCTTCCGCCTCGGACAGCGGGCAGCGGTGGATTTCCTCGAACATCTTGGTCAGCTCGCGCGCGAACACCACCTGGCGCTCAGGCTCGAACACCGCCGCCAGCGCCGTGGCGCAATCGAGGATGCGGTGCGGCGCTTCGTAGAACACCATGGTGGCCGTCACCGCGCGCAGCGTGCCGAGGAAGTTCTCGCGCTGCTTGGCCTTGGCCGGCAGGAAGCCGACGAAGTAAAACTGATCGTTCACCAGCCCGCTGGCCGACAAGGCCGTCACCGCCGCCGACGCGCCCGGCAGCGGCAGCACGCGCAGACCGGCCGCGCGCACCGCGTCGACGATGCGCGCGCCCGGATCGGACACGGCCGGCGTGCCCGCGTCCGACACCAGCGCGATGCGCTCGCCGGCCTGCAGGCGGGCGATCAGCGTGTCCGCCACTTCGCGCTCGTTGTGCTGGTGGGCGGCGATCAGCGGCTTGTGCAGGCCGAAACGGGTCATCAGCTGGGCGGTGTTGCGGGTGTCCTCGCAGGCCACGGCATTGACCAGGCTCAAGACGTGCAGCGCCCGCAGGCTAATATCCGTCACATTGCCGATCGGGGTCGCCACGACGTACAAGGTTGCGCTAGGATAGGTCTGGTGCGTCATTTCGCCCATCACGGGCAGGGTGGCGATGGAGCTGGATTCTTGTGCGGTCATTGGGGGTAGGATGAATAGTGTGAGGTTGTCGCTGCTGTGTGCGGTCGCGGCACTGGTCAGTGCGTGCAGCACGCCTTTCTGCAACGCGCCCGGAGGATTGTGCGCGCCCGGCTCATCAAATACAAGTGCGGCGCCGCCGCTGCCACCGCCGGCCCGGCCCGCGCCGCTGCCCAAACCGCCTCCTGAACCGACGCCGCCGCCGGCGGAAACCTTCGCCGTCACGCTGCCGGGCATGGCCGCCGCCGCGCCTGCCGCCGCTGCGCAGACCCCGCCCCGCGCAGTCGACGAGGCCGCGCAACCGTCCAACGCGCCCATCCGCATGGCGCTGCTGCTGCCGCTGCGCTCCGAGTCCCTGGGCCAGGCCGCGTCATCGGTGCGGGCCGGCTTTCTGGCGGCCTGGGAGCGCGACCGCGACAACATCACCGTCACCGTGATCGAAACCGGCGACGTGCCGCAGGACGTGCTGGCCAGCTACGCCCGCGCCCAGCAAGAGGACGACCTGATCATCGGCCCGCTGGCGCGTTCCGCCGTGGCGGCCATCGCCGCAAGTCCGCTGACGCAAAAGCCGACCATCACGCTCAACTATCCCGAAGGCCACGGCCAGCCCGGCGCCGCGCCGCTGCCGCCGTCCATGCTGGCGATGGGCCTGTCCATCGAGGAAGAAGCGCGCCAGGCCGCCCAGTGGGCAGCCGCCGACCATCCGGGCAGCACGGCCATGGTGCTGAGCACCAGCACGCCATGGCAGCGCCGCGTGGCGGCCGCCTTCGCCGCCCAGTGGCAGCGCCAAGGCCTGCCGGTCAAGCAGGTCGAGCTGAGCGCGCCCGACGGCTACCTCAGCGATCCGGAACTGGTGCAACTGCGCGCCCGCCTGCGCGACGACCTGCCGGGCCTGCTGTTCTCCGCCATGGGCGCGGACCAGACCCGCCAGCTGCGCGCCGCCTTGGGCGACAATGTCAACAGCGAGCCGGCCAACCCCATCTTCAGCACCGCCGACGCGCTGCCGCCGCCACCGGCGCCGGCGCCGGCCGGGCCGCTGCGCGCGCTGCCGGTGTACGGCACTTCGGCGCTGAACGCGGGCAGCGGCAACAACAGTCCGACCCAGGAGCTCGACGGCGTGCGCCTGCTGGACCTGCCGTGGCAAATCCAGCGCGACCACCCGGCGGTGATGGTCTACCCGCATCCGCCGCAGCCGGGCAGCGCCGACCTCGAGCGCCTGTACGCGCTGGGCATCGACGCCTACCGCGTGGCGCGCGAGATCGCCCGCCATCCGGTCGGCCGCTTCCACCTGGACGGCGTCACCGGCCGGCTGACCATCGATTTCGGCCAGGGCGCGTCCAGTTTCGAGCGCGTCGAACAGTCGGCGGTGGTGAAGAACGGCGTGCCGAAGCCGGTCACGCCGCCGTGAGGCCGCCATGCCGCGGACCGAGCAACAGCGCCTGGGCCGGCTCGGCGAAGACCGCGCGCTGGCCCATTTGCTGCAGCACGGCCTGGTGCTGGTCGAACGCAACTTCCTCTGCAAGGCGGGCGAGATCGACCTGATCATGCAACATGGCGCCCACCTGGTGTTTGTCGAAGTGCGGCGCCGGGCGGGCGGCCGCTACGGCGGGGCCGCCGCCAGCGTCACCCCGGCCAAGCAGCGGCGCCTGATCCACGCCGCCCAGTTTTACCTGCTACGCTATCCCAGCCTGCCGCCATGCCGCTTCGACCTGGTCGCCATCGACGGCGAAAAGTTGTCATGGATGCAAAACACACTCGAAATGTAAGCATTTTTAACAGCGCTTGTCCGGCTCGTTGAGCGGCTGCACTATAATCAGCACACTATGAATAATCAACGCATACTCTCGCACTTCCACGAAAGTGCCGAACTCAAAATCCAGTCCGCCACCGTCCTCGCTCCGCACATCGCGCAAGCGATCGAGCTGATGTTCTCGGCGTTGTCCAACGGAAACAAGATCCTGGTGTGCGGCAATGGCGGTTCGGCCGCCGACGCCCAGCACTTCGCGGCCGAGCTGGTCGGGCGCTTCGAGCGCGAGCGCTTCCCGCTGCCGGCCATGGCGCTGACCACCGATACGTCGATCCTGACGGCGGTGGCCAACGACTACAGCTACCGCGAGATCTTCTCCAAGCAGGTGCAAGCGTTCGGCCAGGCCGGCGACATCCTGCTGGCGTTCTCCACCTCGGGCAACTCGGCCAACGTGATGGCGGCGATCGAAGCGGCGCTGGAGCGCGAAATGCGCGTGGTGGCCATGACCGGCAAGGGCGGCGGCGCCATCGGCAAAATGTTGACCGACGCCGACGTGCACATCTGCGTGCCGGCCGACCGTACTGCCCGCATCCAGGAAGTCCATCTGGTGACGATACACTGCATTTGCGACGGCATCGACGTCGCGCTATTCGGAGGAGATGTGAATGAGTAATCCCGGCGCTATCTGGAAAAAAGTACAACGGCCGCTGGCCATGAGCGTGCTGTGCGGCGCCATGCTGGCGTCGCTGTCGGGCTGCGTAGCGCTGGTCGCGGGCGGCGCCATTTCCGGAACGCTGGCCGCTACCGACCGCCGCACCCTGGGTGCGCAGACGGAAGACCGGGCGATCGAAGTCAAGGGCGGCATCAAGCTCAACAACGTCATCGGCAATGCGGGTCACACCAATATCAACAGTTTCAACCGCCGCGCCCTGCTGACCGGCGAAGTGCGCGACGAGGCCATGAAGGCCGCCGCCGAGCGCGAACTGCGCGGCATCGAGGGCGTGCTCTCGGTCATCAACGAGCTGGAAATCGCCGGACCGTCGAGCTACACCTCGCGTTCCAACGATGCGCTGATCACCACCAAGGTCAAGGCCAGCCTGGTCGACATGAAGGATATCTCGGCCAACTCCTACCAGGTGGTGACGGAGCGCGGCGTGGTCTACCTGCAGGGCCGCGTGACCCAGCGCGAAGGCCAGATCGGCGCCGACGTGGCGCGCGGCGTCAGCGGCGTGAACAAGGTGGTCAAGGTGTTCGAGTACATCACCGAAGAAGAGTGGAAGAGCTACCAGCCTAGCAAGCCGGCCGGCAACTCGTAATTGCGGGGAGGTCTATAATGGCCTCACCTTCTTCGATGTCTGGGCTTATCATGCAAGAGACCAAATCCTCCCCCGGCTGGGTCAAGCCGGTCGTGGCCGCCGTGTTGATCGGCGCCATCGGCCTGGGCGGCTACCTGATGCTGAACCAGCGCCAGAGCGCGCCGGACGTCACCTTCGTCAGCATCAAGGGCGAAAAGATTTCGCCGGCCAGCCTGCGCGGCAAGGTGGTGATGGTCAATTTCTGGGCCACCTCGTGCACCACCTGCGTGGCCGAGATGCCGAAGATGGTCGACACCTACAACAAGTTCAAGGGGCAGGGCCTGGAGTTCGTCGCCGTGGCGATGAACTACGACCCGCCCAACTACGTGCTGAACTATGCTGAAACCCGCCAGCTGCCGTTCAAGGTGGCGCTGGACGTCGACGGCTCAGCCGCCAAAGCCTACGGCAACGTGGCGATGACGCCGACCACCTTCGTCATCGGCAAGGACGGCAAGATCCTCAAGCGCTACCTGGGCGAACCCGATTTCGCCGCCCTGCACAAGCTGCTGGAAGCATCGCTGCACGGCTAGAAGCCGGCCTGCAGCGACAGGTACAAGCCGTGCTGCTTCTTCGGATTGAAGATGGTGATGTCGCCCAGCTCCGCGTACGCGGCCGTCACTGAAAAGTTCTTGCTCGGGAACCAGGCCACGAAGGCATCGTAATACGCCTTCTCGTTGTCCACACCCAGGTTGTGCGGCTTGCGCCGGTACTCGGCGCCCACCGCCAGCTTGCGGTTGACCAGGTAGGCCGCCGACACCTCCGGCATCAGCCGCTGGCTGTCGCCCTTGTCGCCGCCGAATCCCAATATCCCCATCTGGTTGGCGCGGGTCGCCCGCAGCGTGCCGTTCAGCAGCAGGCTCTGCTCGAACAATATCTTGGTGGCCGCCACGTAGTAGTCGTAGCCATGGTCGTCCTTGGCGCCCAGCTGCGTCACATTGGTCACACCCAGCGCGCCCAGCCCGGCGATGCCCTTGTTGCGCTTGTACAGCACGCCGATCGCCACCTGCGGCATCCAGCTATCCTGCTCGTAGACGGCGTCGCCCGCCACCTTCAGCTTCAGGCCCAGGATGTCCTGCTTGATGTTCAGCAGGTTCAACGGCGCCAGGCTGCCCTTGAATTCCTGCTTGGCCAGCGAAATCTCCAGCCGGTCGGCGATGCCCACCGCCACGCCGTAGCTGTTGAGCTTGTAGTCCTGGGTGTCGACGTAGGTGTAGTGCGCGTTCGCGCCCCAGCTGTCGCGCGTGCCGTAGCCGCTGATCAGCGCCCACGGCGTGATGCCGCCGCCGCCCGCGCCCTCCACCTGGCTGACGCCGCCGGTGGCGAGGAACTTGCCCATGTCCGGCCTGGCCTGCGCCGCCGCGCCGCCGCAAGCCAGCGCGGCGATCAAAGCTGGGATGATGTTTTTCATTGTTCTGCTCCTGGCGGGATTATTTGGTCACGATGGCGCGCTGCATCGGCGCCAGCTTCGCGATCAGCTTGTTCGATACGCTGCTGGGCACATTGTTCTGCTCCATCGCGATCTGCAAGTCTTCCGTCAGCGCGTTGAACATGGCGTTGGTGATCTTCAAATCCTGGTGCACGGTGGCCATGTCGCGCACGGTGCCGACGCCGTCCATCGTCTTGTCGCGGTATTTGCCGGTGTACTTGCACGGGCCGCCGGCGAACTCGCAGAACTGCTCCTGCAGCCGCACGTTGAGCTGCACCATGTCGAAGTCGGCGAAGCTGTCCTTGATGCGCGGATCGGCCAGCAGCATGGGGACAAAGGTATCGACGATCTTCTTGATGCCGTCCTTGCCGCCCAGCCCGCGGTAGGTGGAATCGTCGGTGTAGGGGGTTTGCGCCGCGGCCAGCGAGGAGGCCAACAGCAGACCGAGTGCGGTCACTCTGGAGAATTTCATCATGTCGTATCCTTATGAGCGGGGTCCATGCCCGGCTACAATTTAGCAGTTATTTCGGATACAAAACCATCTGTGTGCAACGGAACAACGCTATCGTTTTACCAGTCGCCTTGTTGGTGACGATGGCGTCCCACACCTGCGTGGTGCGGCCCAGGTGCACCACTTTCGCGGTCGCCACCACGACGCCATCGCGCGCCGTGCCCAGGTGGTTGGACTTCAACTCGATCGTGGTAAAGCTGTTCGCGCCTTCCGGCAGGTGCGAGAAACAGGCGTAGCCGCAGGCGGTATCGGCCAGCGTCACCACGCTGCCGGCGTGCAGGAAGCCGTTCGGCGCCAGGTGGCGCGGCGTCACCGCGAACTCGGCCACGATCTCGCCCTCGGCCACGCCGGTGATGACGATGCCCAGGTGGTCGGGCAAAGTGCCTTTGCCGAACTGGTTAAAATATTCCGGATTGAATTTGCTGGCGTCCATGGCGGTCTTTCGCGAGAGGGAGGGCTTGCGCCCGACGCCAGCGATGATAGCAACTTTCACCCTACATCACACGGACCCAGTTGCCTTTGTACAGTATCGGTCCGGTCGGCCCTTTCGGATCCGGCGAGCCGCCCTTCGGTTCCAGCGTGACCGCCAGCAGCGCCACGTCGTCGCCGATGGCCTTGCTGGTCATCGCCAGCCTGACCTCGCCATGGTCGCCCACCAGGCCCAGCGAACGCGGATTGCCCGACTTCGGCACCGCCCACAGCTCCAGCGATTTATCGCCCGGCACCGCCGCCGCGCCCACCACGCGCACCGTCATCGCCTGATGGCGGCTGTCGCCGGTCAGCACCAGCGCGGTCTGGGCCTTGTCGTCGGCCAGCGTGGCGATGTAGTCGAGCTGCGGCGCCTCCAGCGTACGCGTGGCCACCACCACCACCAGCACCGCCGCGACGGCGCTCGACGCCACGCCCAGCGAACGCCAGAACGTCACCGACTCGTTGCGCCAGAACTGCCAGGCGGCATGGGCGCTCGGCAGGTTCAGGCGGCGCTCGATGCCGCGCCACACCTGCTTGCGCGGCGCCTGCGCGGTCGAGAACTCGGCCAGCGGCGTCAGCCTGTCCTGCCATTCGACGACGATGCGGCGCAGCGCCGCGTCATTGTGCAGATAGCCTTCGAAGCGGCGGCGCGCGCCGCCCTTCAACGTGCCCAGCACGTATTCGGCTGCCAGCTTTTCGCGCAGCGGGGCGTTGTCGCGGAGGTTCAAGGGCGCTCTCCCTTCGCCAGGCAAGTCTTCAACTTCTCCAGGCTGCGGCGTATCCAGGTCTTGACGGTGCCGATCGGCAGCGCCATCTGCTGCGCCACTTCGCTGTGCGACAGGTCATGGAAGAAGGCCAGGCCGAGCACCTGCCGGTGCAGCCCTTCCAGCGCGGACATGCAATAGGCCAGCGCCTTGGCGTCGCGGCTCATTTCGAGTGCCTCGATGGGCGTGGCTCCGGGATCGTGCAGTGCATTGATAACCTCGCTGTCAAACTGTTCCCCGTCGATTTCGGTGGTGGCGTCGCTACGGCGCAGCAGGTCGAAGGCCTTGTTGCGGACGATGGTGGTCATCCAGGTCATCGGTGCGGCCAAATGGCTCTGATAGCTGCCGGCGTTGTTCCAGATCGCGACGAAACTCTCTTGCAGCACCTCTTCGGCCAGTTCGCGCTTGATCAATATACGCAGCGCGAAGCCAAACAGTTTCGCTGAGGTCGCATCATAAAGTGAACGAAATGCGACAGCATCGCGTTTGGCCGCGCCGTGCAGCCAGGTGCGCAACTGCTGGGGATCGAGAGTATTCGCGTCGGACACTGCGGGCCTTGGGGAAGTGGAGGAAATGGGCAAGCGTGAGAAAAATACCATATACCGCACGCGCGCGAACACAAATATATTTTGAATCCGATCGGTTCTTTCTTGCGTACATGCCCCATCGATAACGCATTGCGAGGGCAACACCATGATCGAACGCAGCATCGCCGGGCTGATCGCCGCCGCCATCGCGGGCTGCGCTGGTGCGGCCGAGGCCGAACCAGGCGCCAACGACGCGCCCGCCGCCCGCGTGATCGTGTTGGCACATTACGACAACGCGCTCGGCACCTCGGACGCCGCCAGCCAGGGCACGGTCACATCGGCGCTGATCGCCAGCCGGCCGGCGCTGCGCACCGGCGAGCTGCTGGAGTTCGTGCCCGGCATGATCGTCACCCAGCACAGCGGCGACGGCAAGGCCAACCAGTACTTCCTGCGCGGCTTCAACCTCGACCACGGCACCGACTTCGCCACCTATGTCGACGCCATGCCGGTCAACCTGCGCAGCAACGCGCATGGCCAGGGCTACTCGGACCTGAACTTCCTGATCCCGGAACTGGTGCAGCGCATCGACTACAAGAAGGGCAGCTACTACGCCGACGAGGGCGATTTCTCCTCGGCCGGCGCGGCGCACATCCGGCTGGCCGACCGCCTGGCGCAGGGCAGCGCCAACCTGACCTTGGGCAGCTACGGCTACCAGCGCGGCGTGCTGGCCGACTCGTTAGCGGCGGCCGGCGGCACGCTGCTGTACGGCCTGGAGCTGAGCCGCAACAACGGCCCGTGGCAGACGCCGGAGCGGGTGCGCAAATACAGCGGCACGCTGCGCTACACGCGCGGCGACGCGCAGGACGGCTACAGCGTCACCGCCATGGCCTACCGCAACCGCTGGAACGCCACCGACCAGCTGCCGCAGCGCGCGGTGGACGACGGCAGCTTCGACCGCTACGGCAGCGCCAACCCCAGCGACGGCGGCGACACCTCGCGCACCAGCCTGGCGTGGGCCATGCACAGCCGCGGCGAGGGCAGCCTCGCCGAAGCGTCGGCCTATCTGGTGCGCTCCAGCCTGGACCTGTACAGCGACTTCACCTACCTGCTCAACGACCCGGTCAACGGCGACCAGTTCCAGCAAAGCGAACGCCGCACGATGGCCGGCTTCAACGCGAGCCGGACGCGGGTCAGCCGGTTCGCCGGCGTCGACATGCGCAACAAGTTCGGCGTGCAGACGCGCTACGACCGCATCGCGCCGCTCGGCCTGTACCACACGGTTGCGCGCCAGCGCATCGCCACCGTCAGCGAAGACCGCGTCAACGAAGCCAGCGCCGGCCTGTATTGGGAGAACACCAGCTACTGGTCGCCAACCTTGCGCAGCATCGCCGGCCTGCGCCACGACGCCTACCGCTTCAACGTCAACGGCGCGGGCACACAGGCGCACAAGACCTCGCCCAAGCTGTCGCTGATCTTCGGCCCGTGGCGCAGCACCGAGTACTTCGTCAACTACGGCGCCGGCTTCCACAGCAACGATGCGCGGGGCGTGCTCAAGGCCGCCGACCCGGCCACGCCGCTGGTGGGCACGCGCGGCGCGGAGCTGGGCGTGCGCGGCGCATGGCTGCCCGGCCTGCAAAGTTCCCTGTCGCTGTGGACGCTGGATATCGATTCCGAACTGGTGTTCGCCGGCGACAGCGGCGACACCGAGGCGACTCGCCCCAGCCGCCGCCGTGGCGTCGAGTGGAGCAACCACTATATCGCCGCTCCCTGGCTGCTGTTCGATCTGGATCTATCGGCATCGCACGCGCGCTATCGCCGCGGCGACCCGGCCGGCAACCACGTGCCGGAGGCGCTGGACAAGGTGGCCTCGTTCGGCGTGACGATCAAGGACATCGGCCGCTGGTCCGGCGGCTTCGAGCTGCGCTACTTCGGCCCGCGTCCGCTCATAGAGGACAACAGCGTGCGCTCGGCCCCGACCACGCTGGCCTACGGCCGCATCGCCTGGCAGCTGGACCGCAAGACCCGGCTGACGCTGGACGGCTTCAACCTGTTCGACCGCCGCGCCAGCGACATCGATTACTACTACGCCTCGCGCCTGCCGGGCGAGCCGGCGGAAGGCGTCAATGGCGTGCACT
Source organism: Duganella sp. HH101 (assembly GCF_001758795.1). Classification (NCBI taxonomy): domain Bacteria; kingdom Pseudomonadati; phylum Pseudomonadota; class Betaproteobacteria; order Burkholderiales; family Oxalobacteraceae; genus Duganella; species Duganella sp. HH101. The sequence continues at coordinate 195,958 of NZ_LRON01000003.1, forward strand.
TCCATCCGGTCGAACCTCGCACGCTGCGGCTGACGCTGAGCCGGAATTTTTAAAACGAATTTTTAAAACATAAATATTGACGAACCTGAATCCGATTTGAATCGCGCCGCGTATATCACGGTGCAGTACCTGCCAGATCAACCTAGAAGGGGAGAATACAAGATGCAAACCATCGTCAAACACGCAATGCGCGCGGCCGTCATCGGCGCCATCGCCAGCGCATTCGCACCGGCGGCCATGGCGTCCAGCCACCGCGAAGCACCGTTCGTCACGCAGAGTCCCAAAGTCGACGGCACCGACTTCTATATGTTCCGCAGCTACGAAAGCGGCCGCGCCAACTTCGTCACGCTGATCGCCAACTACATCCCGCTGCAGGATGCCTACGGCGGCCCGAACTACTTCGCCATGGACCCGAACGCGCTGTACGAGATCCACATCGACAACAACGGCGACGCCAAGGAAGACCTGACCTTCCAGTTCCGCTTCAATAACACCAACAAGGACACCAAGCTGACCGTCGGCGGCAAGCAGGTATCGATACCGCTGGTGATCAACGGCGGCGCCATCGCCGGCCCGAACGCGCCCGGCGCCAACGTGCGCGAGACCTACTCCGTCAGCGTGGTGCGCGGCGACCGCCGCAGCGGCACCAAGGCCGCCGTCACCAACGCGGCCGATGGCACCAGCACCTTCGACAAGCCGCTCGATAACATCGGCAACAAGTCGATTCCGAATTACGCGGCCTATGCGGCGGCGCATGTCTACAGCGTCAACATCCCCGGCTGCAGCACGCCGGCGCGGATGTTCGTCGGCCAGCGCAAGGATCCGTTCGTGGTCAACCTCGGCGAGACTTTCGACCTGGTCAACATCAAGGCGCCGGCGACCGAATTCAGCGCCAACGCCGAGAAGGCCGCCAAGGACGACCTGGCCGACAAGAACGTGACATCCATCGAAATCGAAGTCGCCGCCTCCTGCCTGACCGCCGCCGGCAGCAGCGATCCCGTCATCGGTGGCTGGACCACCGCCAGCGTGCGCCAGGCCCGCCTGCTGAACCCGACGCCGAACACCAGCACCGCGTCGAAAGAAGGCGGCGCCTGGACGCAGGTGTCGCGCCTCGGCATGCCGCTGGTGAACGAAGTCGTCATCGGCCTGAAGGACAAGGACACCTTCAACAGCAGCAAGCCTTCCGGCGACGCGCAGTTCGCGACCTACGTCACCAATCCAACGCTGCCGGCGCTGATTGAAATCCTGTACGGCAGCGCAGGCGCCAAAGCGCCCACCAACTTCCCGCGCAACGACCTGGTGGCGGCCTTCCTGACCGGCGTCAAAGGCTTGAACCAGCCGGCCACCGTGGTCGCTTCCGAGATGCTGCGCCTGAACACCGCGACGCCAGCCGTCGCGATGGGCGCGCAGAACCGCCTGGGCGTGATCGGCGGCGACAATGCCGGCTTCCCGAACGGCCGCCGTCCCGGCGACGACGTGGTCGACATCGCGCTGCGCGTGGTGATGGGCAAACTGTGCACGATCAACCTGGGCTGCGCCCCGGCCGACGCACCGGCCGGCGGCCTGCACTTCACCGACGGCGCCTATCTGGACGACAGCTACTTCACCGCCGCCTTCCCGTACCTGAAGACGCCGATCGCCGGTTCGCCGCAAACCTCGGGCGTGACCTCGGCGGCACGGAGCAAGCCATGAAGTACCTCGGCCTGATTGCGCTGCTGGTGCTCAGCGCATGCGGAGGCAGCACCAGCTATGAAGACCACACGCCAGTGACACCGCCGCCGCCACCACCGGTGGTGATGCTCGATGCTTTCTACACGGCCGTCATGGCGTTCATCGGCGACGGCAGCGAAAGCTCCGCCGAACCAGCGGGGACGGACACCGTCGTCGCCACCGCGCCGGAGGATACGGAACCGGTCGCGTACAAGTAAGCCTTGCAGCACAAGGGCGGATGCGAGTGCGTCCGCCCGTTTTTCCGTTTGAGGTCGATATGAAGAAGCCGATTTTCACCTTGCTGCTGCTTGCTGCGGCCACCGCCATCCAGGCGGCGCCGTACGTTCCCGCCAGTGGCGCGCAAGTGATCGAGACACTGCCACGCCGCGGCGATCCTGTGCAGCAGGAGCTGCGCCGCATGCGCAGCGAATTGAACGCCCATCCCAACGACATGGCGCTGGCCACCACGCTGGCCACGCGCTACATCACGCTGGCGCGCAGCGAAACCGATCCACGCTACCTCGGCTATGCACAAGCGGCGCTGGCGCCGTGGTGGTGGCTGACATCGCCGCCGGCGCCGGTGCGCCTGCTGCGCGCCACGCTGCTGCAAAGCACCCACCAGTTCGATCCGGCGATGGCGGACCTGAAGGCCGTACTGGGGGCCGATCCGGCCAACGCGCAGGCATGGCTGACGCAGGCCACCGTGCAAACCGTACAGGGCGACTACGCCGGCGCCTCCGCCAGCTGCGCGCGGCTGTCGTCGATGTCGATAGAACTGATCACCATCACCTGCATCGCCAACGTCGGCACGGTGACGGGACGCTCGCTGAAAAGCGAACAACTGCTGGACCTGACGCTGGAGCGCAGCAGCAACGCGCCGGACGGACTGCAAGTATGGGCCTTGACGCTGCTGGCGGAAATGGCGCAGCGACGCGGCGCGGCCGACATCGCCGAGGCGCGCTACAAACGCGGCCTGGCCTTGAGCCCGCGCGACAGTTATCTGCTGGGTGCCTATGCCGATTTCCTGCTGGAGCAGCGGCGCGCCGGCGAAGTCCTCGCATTGTTGAAGGACCAGACCCGCATCGACGCGCTGCTGCTGCGCCGCGCATTGGCCTTGCAACAGCAGGGCAACGCCCGCAAGGCGCTGGCCGAAGACGTGAAGGAACTGGCGGCCCGCTTCGACGCCGCCGCCCGGCGCGGCGACACCGTGCACCAGCGCGAGCAGGCGCGCTTTGAACTACTGCTGCGCCACGATCCGGCCGGCGCACTGGCGCTGGCCCGCAAGAACTGGGCGGTGCAAAAAGAACCGGCCGACATCCGCATCTACCTGGAAGCGGCGGCGCAGGCACGCGATGCGGGCGCCGCCAAGCCGGTGCTGGACTGGATCGCGCTGCATCACGTCGAGGACGTGGCCGCAACGCGCCTGGTCCGTCAAATGCAAACGGGGACATGATGGGACGCCTGCTCTTATTCTTCGCGCTGCTGTGCGGCGCTGTGCTGCCTGCTTCGGCGCACAAGCCGAGCGACAGCTACCTGTCGCTGGAGGTGCAGGGCGAACGCATCGCCGGCCAGTGGGACATCGCGCTGCGCGACCTGGACTTCGCCATCGGCCTCGATCAGGATGGCGACGGCAAGCTGACCTGGGACGAGATCCGCACGCGGCATGCGGCGATTGCCGCCTACGCGCTGGAGCGCCTGAGCATCGCCACCGACAAGGGCGCCTGCCTGATCGACACCGACGAACAACTGATCGACGACCACACCGACGGCGCCTACAGCGTGCTGCGTTTCCACGTCACGTGCCCAAACCCGCTGGCGGCGCTGACCGTCAACTACCGGCTGTTCGCCGATCTCGATCCGCAGCACAAAGGCTTGCTGCGCCTGGTGCATGACGGCGCGACGTCGACGGCGATATTCGATCCCGCGCATGCGCGCCAGAGTTTGTCGCTATCGTCGCCGGATCGCTTGCAGCAGTTCGGCGCTTACGTGAAGGACGGCGTGTGGCACATCTGGATCGGCTACGACCATATCCTGTTCCTGCTGTCGCTGCTGCTGCCGGCGGTGATGCTGGGCGCGCGCGGCACGCCGTCGGCCAGCCTGCGCGAGTCCTTCATCGATGTGCTGAAAGTGGTGACGGCGTTCACGCTGGCGCATTCGCTGACGTTGACGCTGGCCAGCCTGTCCTTGATTGCGCTGCCGTCGCGCTGGGTGGAATCGGCGATCGCGGCCTCGGTGGTGCTGGCGGCGTTGAACAATGTCTATCCGCTGTTCCGTGGGCGGCGGCCGTTGGCGGCGTTCGTATTTGGGCTGATCCACGGCTTCGGCTTCGCCAGCGTGTTGATCGACCTGGGCTTGCCGCAGGGGGCGCTGCTGGCGAGTTTATTCGGCTTCAACCTGGGCGTGGAGATCGGCCAGTTGTGCATTGTCGCCGCCTTCCTGCCGCTGGCGTTCGCGTTGCGCGGCACGTGGTTCTACCGCCGGCTGCTGACGGGCGGCTCGGTGGCGATTGCGCTGTTGGCGGTGGTATGGCTGGTCGAGCGCGCGTTCGACCTCCAGCTGATCGGCGCCTGATCAGGCCCACTGGATCGGCGTTTTCCCGTTGGCGATGAGGTAGTCGTTCGCGCGCGAAAATGGCTTGCTGCCGAAGAAGCCCTTGTGCGCTGAGAACGGCGATGGATGCGGCGAGGTGATGACCAGGTGTTTTCGCCCGTCGATAAAGGCTTTCTTTGAAATCGCGTAGCTGCCCCACAGGATGAACGCCAGCCGTTCGCGTTGCTCGGACAGATGGCGGATGGCGCTGTCGGTGAAGGTCTCCCAGCCTTTGTGGGCGTGCGATCCGGGCTCGCGGGCGCGCACGGTGAGCACGCTGTTCAGCAGGAATACGCCCTGCTGCGCCCAGTCCGTCAAATCGGTCTGGCGGCGGTCCAGGCCGAGGTCGTTGTGCAGTTCCTGGAAGATGTTTTGCAGGCTCGGTTGCGGGCGGTTTCCTTCCGGGACCGAGAAGCAAAAGCCCATCGCCGCGCTGGGCGTGTGATAGGGATCCTGGCCGAGGATGACGACTTTGACGTCATCGAAGGGCGTCAGATCGAAGGCCCTGAAAATGCTCTTGCCGGCCGGGCAGCACTGGTAAGCGGCATACTCGGCCCTTTATATCCAGGTCTAGTTTTCCAGCCTGGACCTTGATCGCGGTTTCCCAGATAGAGATGCTGCTCACATACACAGTCTGCGCTGTCGCGATACGGGCGCGCGAATGCCGAGGCAGCTTTCGACTGTCTTGCAGCCACCAGAGCAAGACATGGGTATCTAGTAGGAGCTGCACTATTTGCCTTCGAATGCGGCCTGTATGTCTTCAGGGAGTGGCCCATCAAAATCATCGGCGATCCAGATCTTTCCCTTCATGGAACCGGGCTTTCGCAATGCCATATGAGCGTGGATCGCCACCAGTCGGACAAGAGGTTTACCACCTGTGGCGATGATGACTTCCTGGCCATTGGAGGCATCTTCGATCAGTGTCGATAGCCTGATTTTCGCTTCATCAATATCGAATATCGCCATGTTCTTCTCCGGGCAAACAATTCCAGTCTAGCTTGCGCAAAGATGATGACAAGGTAGCGATATGACGATCCTCTGATATCGCTCAACGAAAAAAAAGCAAGCCGTCTCGCGAGGGCTTGCTTCTTTTGATACTGCGGAATTTTTAGCCGGCTGTGAACGTTCATAAGTACATGCGACAAAAGGTCGGATTTTTGCCTGTTTCTCCGCTAGTTCGTGCGACAAGTTTCGTAAATTAGTGCGACCATTTTTGGGTTTATCAACTCCAAGAAAAATCTATCGTGCCAGTTAGAAAAATACCAAAGAACTACTTAGTTGTCACCGGTAGCTTCGCCGGCCGCAAGAACCGTGAACCCAATGCTTTTGAGTCCTTGCTGGAGAAGGAGTACATGCTACTGCTCGACTTTGACAATAGTGTACTTCACTACGAAGTCCAACCGGTGAAAATCCCAGTTCCAGGGACTCCGAGAGGCTATACCCCCGACATCCTGATTCACTTCAAACCGGATCCCGCTACCAACTTCGCTCGTAGACCGCTACTTGCCGAGGTCAAACATTCCGAGTACCTCACAAAGTACGAGGAAAAATATAAACCGAAATTTTCCGCAGCTGAAGCCTTTGTTCAGGAGCTCGATTGGGAATTCAGAAAAGTAACTGAAATTGACATCCGCACTCCGCGGCTTACAAATCTCAAATTCCTAAGGGAGTACAGAAGTGTTGAGCCCTCCACCGACGATCTAACGCTTCTGGAAGAAGTTATTTGCTCAACGGAAGGCAAGGCTACTGCTAACCAACTTCTGCAAACCCTTGCGGCAACTGATGATGAACGCATGTATTGGCTACCAATTATTTGGCATGCGGTCATAAGTGGCTTCTTCACTACCGATCTAAACACGCCAATAAGCCATGACTCCATCTTATCCCAAGCGTGAGACCCTGAAATGAAAATGCAAGAGCCACAATTCCTACATATACGAGAAGGGGCAACCATCTCACATGATGGAAAGGAATACGTCATCCTCTCGGTGGCCGACCTCAACTTGGTGCTAGCCAAGGAGGTCGGAACCAACACCAAAGCGCTTATTAAAATTGGCGACATAAGCCCGCCTACGATCGTCGGCGACAGCCCCGAGCGCGCCCCTGTAAGACGCGAGTTGGTATCAATACCGACAGAAACGTGGGAGCTCGCTGAAGAGAAACTCCGTCTCATTAGTCCGCTAGTCAATAATCACTATCGGCATTCAGGTGCTTTAGCCAACGAAATAGCTGCCGAGGCCGGTGTCAGCAGAGCTACTATCTATCGATGGGTAGCAGCGTACCGCTCTTCTGGTCAGCTTTCCTCTCTCATTTCAAACACGTTTGAACGCGGAGGAAAAGGCAAGGGCAGAATTTCTTCTGATGTTGAAGCAATCATCGAAGACGCGATCAAGAATTTTCACAACACGGACCAATGCCAATCGATTGCTGAAACAATTACAGATATCCGTCGTCGCTGCTCCAACGCAAATCTTAAGCTTCCTGGCGCCAGTACTATCAGAAAAAGACTGGAATGGACAGACGGGCGTGAGCGCCTTCTTCGACGCAAAGGCGAGGCCGCAGCTTATCAACGCTACGACCCTATCAAAGGCAGCGTACCTGATTCTGAGTGGCCTCTCTCCGTAGTCCAAATGGATCACACCGAGCTACCCGTGATCATCGTGGATGACGTTTATCGGAAATCAATACGACGTGTATGGATAACTTTGGCGATCGATGTCTTTAGCCGTGTTTGTCTCGGAATGCATCTGTCTTTAGATGCGCCTTCAGCCATGTCTGCGGGTATGTGCGTCTCGCACGCAATTCTGCCTAAGGAACGATGGCTAAGTCGCCTCGGCATCACCACTGTTGACTGGCCTGCCTGGGGAACCATGGGCATCCTTCACATGGACAATGCGCGTGAATTCAGAGGAAACATGTTGCGCTTAGCATGCAAAGAGTATGACATCGACCTTCACCTACGCCCCGTCAAAAAACCACGCTACGGCGCCCACATTGAACGACTGATGGGTACTGTTTCTCAAGGACTAAAAACCTTGAAAGGTGCCACATTTTCTGGTCCTTCTGAAAAGGGTGAATACGATGCTGAGGGCAATGCTTGCATGACCTTCAGCGAGCTGGAACGTTGGTTAGTTTTATTTTTTGCGAAATATCACAAAGCGCCACATAACGGCATTGCTACATCACCACTATCCAAATGGCGTGAGGGGCTTCTAGGGACAAAAGAAAAACCAGGTCGGGGCCTGCCGGCGCGGCGTCTCGATGAGGAGACGCTGAGAATCAATTTCATGCCGTTCTTCGAGAGGAGCGTCCAGAACTATGGCGTACTTCTCGATCACGTTCATTACTATCATGACGTTCTGCGCCCATGGATCAATACGCCACATCCAGACTTCAAGAAGCACAAACGCAATTTCCGATTTCATCGAGATCCACGCGATATCAGCATCCTATATTTTTTTGATGAGCACGCAAAACGGTATTTCGCTATACCGTACCGGAATACAGGTCTTCCTTCTGTCAGTATCTGGGAGTTGAGGGACGCCCATCGAAGGGCCAGCGAACGTCGCATCTCACTCGACGACGAACGTGCCATATTTTCTATCATTAACGAACAGCGAAAAATCGAAGAAGAAGCGGCAGAAAAGACCAAGGTAGCTCGCCGAGAACAGCAGCGCCGTATTCAAAACGCCAAAGCTAAAGTAGACCGGAAAGAAGATCTACCGAAGATCAGCTCCGTCGAACCTTCAATAACTACGCCCGATATTCCTGGCTATGACCCAGACTCGGTCTTTCTGTTGGAGGATGAATGACGGTAGCTCCAAATTTTTCACACCTTAGTAGTACCGCTTCTGCATTGTTGCATCACACAGATGAAGAGCGAATTTATGCAATTCGTGAAGGCACTTGGCTTGCCTATCCAGATGCAAAAAGAGTCATCAAGCATATGGAAGATTTGCTCTCCTATCCACGAGTTACAAGAATGCCGAACCTGCTCCTCGTCGCTCCATCCTTTAATGGAAAAACGTCCATCCTTCAGCGATTTGAGGCTCTTCACCCGCCTGATGAGGATCCGGCCAAAGAGGTATCGCTCCATCCTGTCGTGCTGGTAGAGATGCCGCCAAAGCCTGATATCAACGACTTTTACACAAGGATTCTCGATAGGCTAAAAGCACCGTATCGACACAATGCAACTGATCGAGAGAAGTACTCTCAAATCAAAACGTTGTTCCGTAATATGGGCGTCAAAATGCTAGTCGTCGATGAGATACAGCATTTAATTTCCGGCGGTAAGGTTCGACAAAGCGAATTTCGTAACGCACTGAAAAGTTTGGGTAACGAGACGGGAGTTGTGATGGTGGCAGCAGGGATTGAAGAAGCGCTTAATGCATTTAACACTGATCCGCAGATGTCGAGTCGATTCACCCCAATCACTCTACCACTCTGGCGAGCTGACAAGAACTTTGCCTCGTTGCTGGCAACCCTTGAAAATCGAATGCCGTTGAAGTATCCGTCGAATTTAAAGGATCCAGGCATGGTGCTTACGCTGCACAATCGCAGTGAAGGGACTATCGGTGATATGTGCGATTTAGTGAAAGAATTGGCTGTCGATGCAATTCGAAGCAAGGCAGAACGCATTACCAATGATCGCGCGAAATCATTTGATTGGATCCCTCCTTCCAAACGTCGAGAATATCAACGATTCTAGGAACTATGTCGAACCTGCCATCCAAACTGTGGCCTGTGAGAGATAGACCACTACCCGATGAGCTTTTATCATCATGGCTTGTTCGTCTGGCGCACCTCCATGGACTGAAAGCGCAGTCGTTTTGTCACTTAGTCTTCGGGAACGAACATCAGGTCTGGAACCGCGATATTGATCGACTTGCCCCAGCTTGGCTGATTGAGGGGTTATCTACTGGGACCGGCGTATCAATGTCTACAGCCTTAGATAGCACACTACGAGTCTACGAAGGCTTGTTTTATCCAAAATTTAGGACAGCCGGAAATTTGCCATGGGTACTTACACAACAAATGTACCACCGAAAACGCAACGGGTTTGGTCTACAGTTTTGTCCTCAATGCCTTAAGGAAGACACTGTTCCCTATTTTCGCAAGCGATGGCGCATTGCGGTTAATACAACCTGCCAATTGCATGGGTGCCACCTTCTTGACCGATGCCCTGCGTGTGGACATGCCATTGCAGTGCATCGCTTGGATATGGGAAATGGAGCACTACCTGAAAGTGCGCCGCTTTCACAATGCTTCGCTTGTGGGGTCAACCTTGCACTTGCTATTACGTCACCTATCTACGGCTATGCAAAGGATGCTAGCCAGCTCTTAGCAAGAATTGAGCAAAAGTTAGAGGCAGGCACGGTGCAATGGACCCGTGTCGAGATCGAAGAGCTAGCGGTCTTAAGACACTTAACTGGGTTAATGACAGCTCGGTACCAACATGACTATCTACGTGAATATGTTGCTGATCAATTGCGTGTTAAAGATATCATTCTTGACCCGAAGGGTCTATCTGTAGAAGCACGACCGTGGGAAGAGCGCCGGCATCTTATCCAACTTGCCGCCTGGTTGCTAGCCGATATCGACTATAGACTAACTAATGCCTGGAAAGCTGGATCAATCCGGTACAACCTGTTGCTGAAAGGTTTGGACTCTCCTCCTGCTTGGTATGTAAAAATTGTAAAACCCTTGTCAAACTGGAGGGACCGATAGGCTGTCTCACTTTGATTCTGGCGAGAATCTTAGGAAACATGAATTGGAAATTTCAGATATTTTTATCACTGAAAAATTAGGTAGGCCGGACTAATCGCACAAATTAAAGACTAAGTCTTCGGCAGGGATGGATAATTCACGCGGATAGACAGAAGAGGCAAACTTAGCAAGAGCAGTTTCAGCAAACAAACGAGCACTATTTAACGCTTCCCTGTCTCCAGCCCTTCAGCACTACGTAGCTATGAAATCTGCAGCGTGGCGAACGGCAAACCACGCTAGGCGACACGCGTCCGTCTGCTGAAATCGAATGCTTTTTTAAAGTCATTCCATGCCCACTGGGACAGGTCATTGTGGCCTTAAACCGCGCGATTGTAGAAGGATGGCATTCCTTCCAGAAGCCTGGGGGAGGATCCCCTATTCCATCATGGCGCTTCAAATACACATGCAAAGTTCTGTCTTGCCTTCCACTAGGCCAGATAAAACTAATCAATGATTTGAAGAAAATCGTCACAAGGATTCACATTACAAATGAAGCCGATTGCGAGAGATCAAATTTAACAATCGATATGTTAATGCTTGAACGCTGACCTCATATCTATTCGCAAAATGGCTAAGCTGCTCGCCGTTTTCCATATCCAGAGGGACATTTGTCAGATCAGAACTAAGCATCTCCTCGGGCATAAGAAGCTCAGCAGCAAAAGCATTTGCCTCAATTTCCAAGACATCCTGCCCATCAGACGATGCACTCGATCTGAACATGACATTGAAGGCCTTATCAACGTGAACATTCTGAATGTTATGCAGAAGCGCATGCCCAAGTTCGTGAGCGATTGTAAATCTTTGCCTTACTTGAGACTGCTCACTGGCCACACCAATAATTAGCTGATCTCCTTTGCGCATTAACAAACCAGAGATCTCTTGCCGAAAATCGTTATAAACAATTTTTGCTCCGATATGCTCAGCAATTCGATCGACAGCAATCGGAGGTTTGGTGATGTCGAGTTTCGCAAGAAGTTCTGAAGCCTCTCGAACGATAAGGGAGTATCGGGGGCGAGTAGAAGTATTCATGCTATGTCTCTATTGCTTCGAACAGATCTCAAAAAATCTGAGACCGCAGGAAGAGACTCATACTCATGTGGACCTGGCTCCTCATGCGTTTGAGAATCCATAGGTAGTAAATCTGGGACGGATACTTGGAGCGCCATAGCAATTTCAACAAGTTGATCGACTAAAAGACGTTGGCGACCTAACTCGATATTCGTAAGCGACGTTCTCGACACACCAACTGTGCTTGCAAGTTCACTTTGAGTCAAGCCCGCCGCATCTCTAGCACCTCGAATCGCTGAGCCAACTTTCTTGTAGAACAAACTTGTCTCCATCTTACCTCCCCTTAATCACCCAGATTAAAACAGAAGTGGGTAAATGTCAACCACACTCACATGTTTGTGCAATTGACGTTTGCCATGTTGACACCTGAAAAATGTGGGTGTACATTACAAATCAAGCTCAAGTGAGCACAACCCGACGAGGAACCCGAAATGCAACCACAGCAAGAAGAGCAACAAAAGAAACCCGAAGACAAGCCAATCGCGGTAGCAGTTATCACCCCAAGCGGCGTGTTTCCGAACGACGACGACTACCGTCGCGCCTTCGAATCCGCGTTGGTGAGTGAGATTCTGCGTGCCGCCGCGATAACGCTGCAGCTGACGAATACCAGCGACTGGGTAGCATTCGTCGACAACAAAGAAATCGATCCAGGTCAAACCTTCAAGCACCAGGGCTTGCACGGTATCGTCGAGATCGAATGGCACAAGCGCGAGGGCGGCGGTGGCGCACGAACTGCTCTCTAAGCGTCATTTCGAGGACGATGTCAAACATCTGACGGATCGGTTTTTAGAAAATCGGGCATGGGTGCTCAACCAACTCGACTACCCATGCATCGATGTAACGTTCGTTGGAACCCAGCCGTTGCGCGTCAAGTTCAAGTGCGATGGCTGGCCAGATCAACCTCCAGCTGCAGAGCTGTTGGACAGCGCGGGAAACCCGTATCCGAACATGCCAGGTTTTACGATTTTTAACGCGAACACACATCCTGTAACTCAGGCGCCTGCGTTCATTTGCATGCGGGGAATCCGCGAATATCACACGCATCCTAGCCATCTGAGCGAGCACTGGAATACTCACATGTCCTCTGATGGGAATAGTCTGGTCGGTTTGCTGGACCAAATTTCAACTGCTTGGCGTAAGGTGTACCCCAAATGAACAAGATCACGATCCCCCAGGCAGAACTGCAGCAAACCCTCGAGTTGCTGCAAGAAGGCGGTCGCGTAGGCTGCGAGACGGTTGTGTTTTGGGTTGGCAAAGACAACCAAATCAGCGAAGTATTTCGCCCTGAACAGAACGTAAGAGCTGATATGTTTCACTTGCCTCCGGCTGCTATGCGTAACCTGATGGCGTACTTACGACAAAATCGCAAGAAGATCCTGGCGCAAATTCATTCACACCCGAACGAAGCATTTCATTCGCGTGCCGATGATCAGTGGGCCGTCATACGTCATCAAGGAGCTTTGTCCTTTGTACTGCCTGAGTTTGCGCGCACTACAACCGTCGACAACTTCATGCAAGAAGTCGCCGCTTTTTCTCTGTCAGCATCTGATCAGTGGGTCCAGATTTCTTCTGATCAGGCCATCGCCATTCAATAGGAACCATCCCACCATGACCGACTCGCATAAAGCTAACATTGAATCATTGATGGCCTTAACTGGCGGATCTGAAACGGAGATTTCGGACCGCCTAACGGCCGGGATCGTTATTTCGCATGGTTCGATAGCTGCTTGCCATAAGCTGGCGAGTTACGTGCAACAAATGGTGGGATGCACTTTCCAGAATCTGAACAACTCCACGCCGGCCGCACTTCATATTTCCATCGGTGACAACGAGGCAGCGCAGGCACCAATCCATGTTCGGGTCCGCATCGACAGCACGGATTGCATCACCATGTTGTCGCTTGGGGATGGTGACAACTGTGTACTCGATCATTCGGAAGATATTCCGGACCTCCTACTGAAAATCGCTGCGTGCTATATCTGCGGCCAAGTAGTAGCGCACGTTGTTGGCTCAGATCGTACATTCCTGTCCCGGGCTTTCCCTATTTCCGCCAAAGCACTTGGCATAAGCGTTGAAGAACTGCGGCATCCTCTGGATCTTGATGAGGCAGTTTTGGTGGGAGCCGGCGGTGTCGCAAACGGACTTCTTTGGGCGCTGCAGGAGTTGAAAGCGACAGGCACGTTGACCGTCGTTGATCCTAAAGTAGTGGCAGATTCAAACCTTAATCGATGCCTATTTTTCGGTCCCAAAGATGTCGGTACTCCTAAGGCCCAAGTCCTGGCACAGACGTATGCCCATCCGACATTGAAGCTGGTGCCAGAGGTTTGTACTTTCTCCGATGTCGTCGCGAAGCGTACCCGAGTCCGTCGAGCTATTACTACGACCGATAGCCGCCGAGTAAGGCGATCAATTCGTAGCGAATTGCCACTGGAAATTATCGACGCATCGACTACCGACCTTTCTGAAGTTGTAACTTTCTCGGAAGCTCAACCTACTGACGACGCTTGCCTATCATGTATTTACACCTTTGCCCCCGAAGAAGAGAGCCGTGAACGCCATATCGCAGAAACCCTGGGCCTCACTGTCGATGAAGTCAGAGAACAATTGATTAGTGAACGTGTCGCATTAAAACTGGCACAACTGCACCCAAGCCTACAAGAAAGGGCCTTGGTCAACATGGCCTTCGACAGTCTCTTCCGCGAGATGTGTGGATCAGGAGTGTTACTCACTCCAGAGACTAAGCAGGTTCTGGCGCCACTCGCCTTCGTTTCCCACTTGGCCGGTGCACTTCTAGTGATTGAGTTGCTGCGCCGTTCGAAGAGTGCGTCCTATCACCCGACGGCAAATTATCTTTGCCTGGATCCGTGGCGCCCACCTCATAGCAAAGCCCGACTACGAAAAACTAAACGTACTGACTGCGAGTTTTGTTCTAACCCACTCAATCATCAAGTCATGCAGGAGATATGGCCTGAAGAATATGCATCTACTTAAAAGGGAGACGATGAGCATTCACATTTATCGAGAGGGCGGCAAGTTCCGACTCATTCCAGAGCTGCTGGCACGTCAGCTCCGAATAGTGGGGGTCGTGGTCTTCACCTCCGGTCGAGTACGACAACGAACTATCGCCCGTCAAGTAATGGATCTTGTCAGTCCAGATATCGAACCTGTGCATGGAGAAAGCCAAAGCATCAACGGCTGCATGTGCATCATCGATACCGAACGCTACTCCCTTCGAGAAATACTCCTCCAGGTAGCTGCAATCGATGAGCAGTCCGAGCAGCGACTCGAACCCTGATCTCACTAAAATTGGCTTAAAAATATACTTCTGCTGTAAAGTCTCGATTCTCAGCACGCTTGGTATGTAAAGGGCGCAGAACAATTGTCTAATTGGAGAGACCGGCAAATTTCCGCTTCCGGACTGCCGCCGTTGGGGGCGGTCGATATTCCTTTAGCCATGCGGCTCTCTTCAGCTAATTTCCATCGAGTATCTCATCAAAGAGGACACTGATTCCCATCTCAAGCGGAAAGTCGAAGAATAGCGTGGCTAAAAAGGTTTCATTGGATCTTCGACGGAACGGATATGAAAACAGTCGATGCAAAGCCGAAGCGTCCCAGGTCCAGCCGCCGGCATGTGTACCATGGCGTAGTCTAGAGTAGGATCATCCGCACAGACAGAACACACATCTGTATTTCCCGTTGCCTTGATGGCGGCTTCCGATATTGCAGCCTGCTTGGGGTTCCATTCGCGCAGCGAAGCAAACCACTCAGGCGTGTGGGGGCGGAGTAGCTCGCGCGGTACGGACTCAACTAGTCCCCTACGCACGAGCCAAGCTGTTGCCGCCGTAATGCGACGAGCATGAAACTGCGTCAAGAGGTCATACAGCTCTATTTTGAGGCCGAAGTACTGACGAGGGTGCAACGTATTAATGGTCACGTAACCCGCGTGGTTCAGGACAAAACGGTTTTGACACAATTTATCGTCTACCAGTAGCTCTTCGCAGTACCTCCGTTTGCGCTTTTCCGAGCCATCGTGTCCTTCCATTAATGCGACGTGGTATTGCCAAGAATTCCGTTCAAATTCATCTCGCCACAATTCCAGGTATCTCGAAGATCGCAGAGCCTGTACAAGGTGAGCGTCTCCCTCCGAATGCTCAATCAAATAGGCATCAATATCGTTGAGCGACTCAATCCCTGAGGATAGTTTGCGGGCCTCCCGAAGCAAGGCATTAGTTGAGTCACGCATGGCCTGAACAGTATCAAGATCCTCACGCCGGTCAGCCTCCTCTTCTGGACTGAGATCCCTAAGCACATTAGGCACCTCAACAAGCGCAGCGCTCTTCAGCAATTCTCCGGGGTGGCAAAAGTCAGCATCCGGCACTAGGCTGGCGCCGGCATTACGATAGGCTTGAGCGACTAAACGTGAGCAGAACTGTCTGCGGCCAGCAAATAAACCAGCCAATACACTCTGGGCGGCGCTCGCCATGGAGTATCGAGTACCAACCGCAGCTCTAGCGAAAGCGACGACGGAGCGCAATTGGTCAGTCGTCAACGGCTTTACGGGCCGAAGCACATGACCAGCACAACCTGGCTCAAGAATTAGCCGCTCAAGATTGCGCGCGTGAACGCCGTCGCCAGTGGAATCAATCACACTCGACTTAGCGATGCAAATCATGGCATGAGATATGTCCGCACCGGTGACTATACGAATAGCTTGACTAACCAGTTCAGGCGTCGTCGTCATCACGATATCGCCCGGCTGAATGAGGTTGGCGACAAACACGCGAGGCCGCAGTTTCGAATTATTCATCTCATAGCCCGTATTAAGCAACAGTTCGGCGCAGTATCTCATCAGGCAAACAGATTGTAATCGTCGTCTTCTGTTTCATCCGTGATATTTTCATTTTTAGGGTGACCGTATTTCGCGGTTTGAAAGGTGCTTTCATTGCTGCTCCCCGCACAAAGCATTTTAGCTATTGAAAATCTCCAGCCACCTCTTGCGCCGTTTTATGGTGGTCTTGTCGGCCAAAAGAAAGTAGAAGAAGTCCTCGTAATGAGGAATGACCATGGTCGCTATGGCTTGACTATTTTCGTACTCGCTTGCCTTGTGAGCCATGGCCTCCAGCAGTAGGTGGATTGGGCGAAGGGCCTCCACCAATCGCCAGATGATCAGCGGGGCACTTTTCTCGATCACATACTGGCGGTGCAAGCAGTCAAAGACCATCATGGGGTGGCCTGACTCGTCCAAGTGGATGGTGAAGCCGTTAAGCTGTCCTGTCCTGTCCATGCTGTAGAGAAGATCCATTGCACACTTTTGCCTGACTTGGTGCGGTGTGTGTCGCTCATATACGGTACGAGCGATCTCCAGCCACTTGTCCAACGGGCTGAGACTCAACTTGGCCTCACACACCTCGTTCAGATTGAAGTAGCGGGAGTTCGTGGCGTACTCGGTGAAGAAGTCAATCAAAGCCTCGTCCTCTGGCTCCAGGGTTGGTTGCTTGATTCGCTTGGAGTGGTAGGTCGGCATGAGCTTTACACATTCGCCGTACAAGGTCTTCACGTCATGCCCAAACTGATTCTTTAGCTGTTTGATCGTCGGTGTGGAATAGTTGTTCGTCAGCATGTAGTGAGTGACGACAGCCAGCTTTAGAAGGCGTTCCATGCCAATGGAGATGTGAAAAAAGGACGAGTAGAAATAGCCGTCCTTGTCCTGGAAGAAATTGGCTTTCAGGAGGAGATCAAAACCTGAAAGGATGGTGTTCTTCGTAAGGTGTGCTTCTTGGGCGAGAAGGGTGAATTTCTTGTCAAATCCAATCTGATTCATTGCTACTCTTCCCTTTTGTATGGGACTTAGAAGTCCACTGGCGAGTTCGGGGGCGCGACTTGTTCCAGGCGATCTTGCGCCGGATACCGCAGAAGCTGAACCGTCAGGGACAGCACGGCCCTACTGCTTATTCAGACCGAGGCGGGACGACACTGTAGTCCTTGTACACCACGCCGCGCGGCGACTCGGCATTGATCATCGCCGGTCGCACCCATACAACCTTGCGTTCAAGCTGACGCAGGTGGCCGCGCCGCAGGTGCATGCGGGGGCTCGCATGATGGCCGCCAGCTCCGTTTCCACCATGCGCTTTGCGTTCCTCTGCCAGTTCCAGCACCTTGTACGAAAAGAACGGCTGTTTGCCGCTGGCCTCGCGCTTCTTGTTGAGCACAATCGGCGCATCGATATCTGATGTCGTCACGTTAGCGCAGTTGATCACACTGCAGGCTTGAATCAGCACCATGACCTCATCGTGCGCGTCAACGAGAATTTGCGCGTCCGCCTTATCGCGACTGCCATAGGTGGCAATCGCGTTCTCGTAAAACTCAGGCAAGATCGGAAACGGTTCAGAACGAAATTGCATCGATTTCGCATGCGCGTGGCCTGCCGCGATCTTCGCAGCGTTGGCGATCTTCGTCGCCGGCAGTGCGGTGTCTAGATCCACACGATCCAGTTCACTGCCATACGGAACAAATGCGCCACCAAGCGCCACCGTCCACTTCTTGTGTTCTGGCCCCCAATAGATAGGCAGCACGAAGACGCCACCGTCTTTGAAGGCGTCGAGCAGGCTGTTAAGTCCCGGCATGGGCTCAAACTGGCGCGCGTCCCAGCACAGAGCGATGCGCTTCGTCATGACCGACTGCTTGAATTCGCCAATATATTCAGGTCCCTCCTGGCCTTTGTCCCACGGCGCCTCGAACGCCACGCAAGGGAACGGCAAACGCATCAAATCGATATGCGCTTGGCGCACTTCGTCCGGTTCGACCAGGTTGCAACAGTTTGGGAGGATGAATTTCACGCTGCTTTGCAGCATGGCGATCAGTCGATAAAGCACGTTCGCGGATTGCGGCATCGCACGCTGAAGCATTGCCGCAGTCTCACGCAAATCCTCGATCGCATGAGCGCAGTAGTTCAGAGTCTGTATTTGATCGTTTTTCATGTTCATGTGATTGTCCTACCATTAAAACGCCCTGTCTGGTCCAGACAAAGAATTTTCCTTGAATCTCTTCCAGATGGCCTCATGCGACCTTGTTCCAGCCGATTATCTGGTGCAGGCTTTGCTCGCGCCGGCGACGTTCACTTGCTCGCCAAAACGTTCGTCTTGAGTATTCTGCACACCTCTGATAGAACCGTCTCCAACTCCTGTGGGTACGCCACTTCCTTCATTTCGGGGGCAACCTCACGATCACGAATCATTTGATGGAGCATCCGATCAGCCACTTTCCGCGCATGCTTCTCCAGACGATCAGCAGAAGCTTTGAATGACTTTCCTCCGTAGTTGGAGGCAACCTCTGCAAACGTGTTTAAACCGAATACGGGCGGGATATGGTCAAGTATTGCCCTAGTCAGCAATATGACGGCATGCGCACAACGGGCCTCAGCACAGACGTTCAACTCTTCGCAGAGACAAACCAAGCGTGTGCAGTCAAACTCTGCATGCTCAATTTTTCGCAAAGCGTCTAAGCGCTCCACCGCTACAAAGTCACCGTCACGGCGATCCTGCGCCGAGCCAGATGCGTCCACCCCTTTCCACAATAACTCCATAGGTTGCCCAGAAAATACTGATGACCAGGCATGATGCGGTTCGATCAGCATCGCAGTCATTCTAAGCTTTTCAAATAAAAATTCCCTACTGTTCGATGCATTAAAAAGGTCAACTACGTCCTCTGTAATTGTAAGGAACCATCTACTCCGATCTTCCAATTGACCTGAAAAATAGAAGGGCACACCCGGCAAACTTGTGATGCGCATGATTGCGGCAAGTCGTGCGGCTTCGTCGCTTGATAAGAAAAGTCTCCTGCCTATCAGAACAGAGTCGATTTGCCGTACTTCGCTATCCTCTTCGTGCAGCGCTTTGACCAGATCCAATAGGCGTATGAAAAGCTCTACCAAGGCGACACCTTTCGATGACGACAGCGCACCCCGCAGCGTCAGCGAATATCTTTTTTCGCCCGATTCGAATTGCTCTACAATCAGCCCTGACGCCATTCCTGCAATGACGTCATTGAACGACCGCTTGCCCAAGATACCTAGTAGATTCCGCTTCGGGAACGATGAGCCGGTCTCGCTAAAGAAATTCCAAAGCGCATCCAAAAAATTTGTTTGTTCGATAGTTAAGTTGTTCGCGATACCCGGAATCGACGCAATAACGTTCGTGGAAATATCGGGGGTGGAAGTGCTCTGACAATTCATCGTTCGACCGATCAGGTATGGTGATAATTATGAGATATAGTTACACGAGCTACTGCAGGCTACATAAACTAGCGCTGAGTTTTTCTGATGGCCATCTCCGGAATTTGCATAACACCATTAATCAATTGAACGGATAGTCTGTATCGTTATCGGCCATTGCTTGTAGCTGCTCGGTCGTCAATTCCAATTCCTTAGGCAAAGCTGCGACCCGTTCGGACAATCGCACGAACCGCTTCCTTCCCTCGTCGGACATCGAACGCCAAGCATCAGCCATCCGCTCCGCAGCTTCAGGGTCCATTTCCGCCAAGCTGGAAAATGCCTCATCTTCTTCGTCAGTTAGCTTTCGCATCTTGTCGACCCATTCTTTAAGTTGAAAGTTACCGCTCTCGCGTTAAGAGCAGTTCGTCGCTCATTTTTTCCAATTACAGAATGAACAGCGCACAACCCCAGTGGAAAATCAAAATATTTCAGCATTTCGCCATACTCAGCATCGTAATTGTTATTGCGTTACAGCACGACTATAAACTATTATTATTTAAAAATACATTTGTTAAAAAGTAGACAGTTGTTGCATCACAAACAAAAATGTGTTGCGAGCGGAAAAAAGTATTTTCACACCCAGCAGGAACCTTGGTGGCGTCAAAATTCATTTGAAAGGCGCAGTGTGACAAAACCGAACTATGAACAGCCTTACTCAGAGCTGCTCACGCTTTTCTATCAGCTGGTCCAATCACGTTCTGGAGAGAAAATCGCGCCAGGCGACGAATGGCAGGGCGAGGCTCAATGGCTATGCCGCAAACTCTTCCGCCACCTTATTTCAATAAAGTCGCTGTGCGAGCCACGCGAGGACCGCCCGCCCGGTGTACCGGCAGTTCTTTACATCGACCACTCGTCGGTCCAGGTCATCACGAGAGCGGCGATGGAGACGTTCCTCGTCTACTTTTACGTTTACGGCGAAAACGATCCGCCAAAGTCTAAATTCCGCCACAACACGTGGTATCTCGGCGGATTGCTCGACCGCCAGAAGCTCAAGACTCTGGCTTCTGGGTCGGAGTTCGATACGCAGTTAGCAGGCGACAGGCTGGAAATCGGCCGTCTGCGCGCCGAAATCGAGGCGAGTCCGAACTTCGTGGCATATCCGACGAAACAGCAGCGTAGGCTTCTTGACGGCGACTGGAAGACAGGAACCAACTGGGGCGACATCGCCGTTTCTGCCGGATTCCACAGAACCTATTTCGACAACATGTACAGCCATTGCTGCGGATACAGCCATTCCAGCTATATCAGCGCCATGCAAGGCGCGCAGGCGCGCGATCTTGCGGCCCAGCGGATGCTAGCGGAGGTCAACCTCGGCTTCGGCCTCCAAATCATGACGCATTTCATAAAGAGCTACTCCCGGACTGTTGGCTCGGCAAGGGCAATTCTCGCCGGTGACCCCGAAGCTCGGAGGCTTGTCGATAGGTGGCATCTTGCGGCCCAAGAATGGGAAAACCTGTACAACCCGGCGCCAAAAGCAGAGAGCCATTCCACCCTACGGGACACGACGATGCGCTGGACTCAATAGGAATGGCATTCACACGCATCATCGTTCTATCGCCAAGTCCGCGCCGGCGCATCCCCCAACGCCTCGAAAGTATTGAACTCACCGGCCAACCACCTAAACAGGAACGCGATTTCCTAGCGCAAACGACACATCCCCAGCACAACCTAAAACCACGGATTCCCAATGAAAACCGTAAAGAAAATCCGCCTCTCCAATTTCAAGAAATTTGAGCATTTCGAGATCGACTTCAACGAAAAGATGAACATATTAATCGGCGACAACGAGGCTGGTAAAAGCTCGGTTCTCCTCGCGTTGGATCTCGTCCTGAGCGGCAGCAAGGGGAAGGTAGAGACGCTCGGGATCGAGTCCCTCCTGAATACGCGGTGCGTCGAGCGGTTCCTTACAGGTAAAAAGAAGTTCGATGACCTCCCTGTCATGTACGTCGAAGTTTTCCTCAATGAGCAAAACAACCCGGACCTTTTCGGAAAATGTAACTCAAAGGCGACCAACTGCGACGGGCTGCGGCTGACGTGCGAGCCCATACAGGAGTATGAAAGGGAGATCTTGACCATACTCGCGCAGGAGGGTGACAACTTCCCCTACGAGTACTACGCGATCAGATTCTCCACGTTCTCCGACCAAGCGTATTCTGGATACAGCCGATTCGTCAGACACCTGGTGATAGACAGTTCGCAAATCAATAACGAGTACGCCACGAGGGAGTATACGAAGTCCATATACAGCGCGAACGCCGACACGCTTCAGAAATACAAGTACCAGAACGAGTATCGCAAGCACAAGGGGAACTTCCGTGATCTCATCCTCAACGAGCTCAACGACAAGCTGGAAGAATACAAGTTCTCCGTCCGAAACAATTCGAAATCAAACCTGGAAACTGACCTCGTCATAACCGAGGATGGGATCCCAATCGACAACAAAGGTAAGGGAAAGCAGTGTCTGATAAAGACCGAATTCGCGCTCCGGAAGAATGATGGTATCGACAGGATCGACTCGCTACTCTTGGAGGAACCCGAGAACCACCTGAGCCACGTCAACACAAAGAAGCTGATCAAGCGCATAGAGAGCTCCAAGACGAAGCAGATATTCATCGCGACACACAACAACCTCATATGCACACGGCTGGACCTCAGAAGCACGATTATGCTAAACAGCAACGGTGCCTCCCCGCTCGTGCTCGGTACACTGGCTGAAGACACCGCGAACTTTTTCATGAAAGCACCGGACAACAATATCCTCGAATTCATCCTTTCCAAAAAGGTGATCCTCGTTGAGGGCGACGCCGAATTCATACTCATCGAAGCGCTGTACAGGAAAGTCGTTCCCGGCGGTACACCGGAGGCCGACGACGTCCACGTCATCTCCGTCGGGGGTACCAGCTTCAAGCGGTATCTAGAGCTGGCGAAAATACTGAAGATCAGGACCGCCGTCGTGCGCGACAACGACGGGGAGTACCAGAAGAACTGCATCGACGGCTATGCAGGACACTTGGCCGACCATATCAAGGTCTTTTCCGATCCGGACGATCGGCGCCATACCTTTGAAGTGTGCTTCTACCAGGATAATACAGAGGTCTGCGATGAGCTCTTCAAGGCCGGGCGCAGGACGCTCACCGTGCAGGATTACATGATCTCCAACAAGGCGGACGTCGCGTTCGAATTACTGGACAAGAAGGCTACTGAACTGAACGCGCCGAAATACATTCAAGAGGCCATCGAATGGGTAAGAGCATAGTATTCTCAGTCGCAGGGTCTGGGAAGACTACTCTGCTCGTCGACGGACTCAGCCTGGACAAGCGGTTCCTCATTGTTACTTTCACTGACAACAACTTCGCCAACCTCCGGCGGAAGATAGTGGAGAAGTTCGGATACCTTCCCGGGAACATCGGCCTCTTCACCTACTTTACGTTCCTCCATTCGTTCTGTTACCGTCCACTCCTCGCCATGCGAATGAGGACGAAGGGGCTGAACTGGTATCCACCGCCGGACTGGACATCCAGGCTTGTGCGGACTGATGAGCGGTACTACCTGGACCCGAAGAGAAGAGTGTATAAAGGCCGGCTGGCGAAGCTGCTCGAAACGCAGGGTGCTCTTCCGGAAGCGATAGAGCGGATCGAGAAATACTACGACGTTCTCTGCGTGGACGAGGTTCAAGATTTTGCTGGACACGATTTCAACTTCCTGGCCACGCTGGCGACCTCCTCCCTAAGCGTCTTGCTCGTTGGCGACTTCTACCAGCACACGTTTGATACCAGCCGCGACGGGGCGACGAACCGGACCCTTCACGATGACTATCACAAATATCGCGCACGGTTCAAGGCAATGGGACTGGACATCGACGACGACACGTTGAAGAAAAGCCATCGGTGTCCGCCCACCGTCTGCGACTTCATCCGGAAGAACGTGGGCATCGACATCGAATCGCACGGCATGGGCGAGCACGATGTGACCCTCGTCGAGGAGGCCCTACGCGCGGAGGAGTTGTATTTGGATGGAACAACGGTCAAACTTTTCTACAAGGAGCATGATAAGTACGGATGCTATTCGCAGAACTGGGGAAGCTCGAAAGGCGATGACCATTACACCGATGTATGCGTGGTCCTGAACGACAAGACCATGAAGGCATATAAGACGGGCACCCTGAAGGCGCTCACGCCGACCACGAGGAACAAGTTCTACGTCGCCTGCTCGCGGACCAGGGCGAACCTGTATCTCGTTCCAGAGAAGCTTTACAAGAAATTCAAGTTGCCATAGCGCGAGCTGGGCCAACACGGCCAAGTTTTTCGGCATTTTATGCGCATTACGGAAAAATTCCGCCCTGACCAATAAGACAAGAAAATATACATGCCTATTCGATTCGACGACATTCATCCGACCGACCGCGGCAAAGCCGACGCATTTGAAGAGCTAACGTGCCAGCTGGCACGTCGCCGTCAACCGTCCAAGGCTGTCGATTTCAGGCGCATACACGGTGCTGGGGGAGATGGCGGCATCGAAGCCTACTGGGTGTTAGAGGATGGTAGTGAAGTCGGCTACCAAGCAAAGTACTATCTGCGTTCCAGCGATGTTAACTGGAACGCGATTGACCAGTCTGTCCAGACCGCTCTAAAGCTGCGCCCTAAGCTCAGCGCATTCGTCATAGCGCTCGCTTGCGACCTCACAGACAAAACGGCGCGGAAAGGAAAGACTGGCTGGGAAAAGTGGGACGAACACAAGAGTGCCTGGGAAGCGCGAGCGAGGAGCGCGCTTGGCCACGAAGTCGTCTTTGAGCTCTGGACTGCGGGGGAACTACGCGACATGCTGGGTCTGCCGCCGATGGCGGGTATGATGGCACGCTGGTTTGGCGAGCTGGCCATCGAGCCCGACTGGCTCGCAGAGCGAATCAAAGGCGCGGTCGCCAATTTAGACGAACGCTATCACGCTGAAGATCACGTACCAGTGAATATCGAGCGGGTGTTCGATATGGTGGTCCGCAGTGATAAGGCGACGGAACGTTTTCGACATCCACTGGTTCGCATCAAGGACTTGTCGCACCGATACCTTGAGCAGGCGACGGGCGATTTTGCAGACCTTGCACGAGCCAATGTTGCACGTGTTCTGGCGGTCGCGTCCGAGCTAGATGCCCCACCTTGGGTACCTTGGAAAGCAAGCAGTTGGGTGCAACTTGCAAAGCTTGCACAAGGAAGCTTATCTGTGCTCGCGACCTCAATCAGGGATGAAACGAGACGCGGAGCCAACCCACCCAACACCGCGCGAGCTGTCAGGGAAGGCCTAGCGCAATTAGTCAACCAGATTGCTGGACTCGAAAGAATTTGGTCCAGCGGCATCATGATTGCCGAAAGGGAGCGGGCAATTCTACTGTCCGGCCGCGGTGGTTCCGGCAAGTCACATCTTCTTGCCGGCCAGGCCCAGCGCGCGCTGGACGAGGGACGGCCGGTCGTATTGGTGCTAGGCCAACATCTACGCGCAAGCGCCATTTGGCCGCAGATCCTCAGTCAACTCGGCGTCGATGGCACGCCGGAGAAGTTTCTGCAAGCGCTGGACTCGGCTGCAGAGATGACGGGTAAGCGGGCGCTCTTTTTGGTCGATGCGCTCAACGAAGGAGCTGGTGCAAGTCTATGGCGAAACCAAATTGCCAGTTTTCTAGAGACCTTCAGGCCGTACCCGAATATCGCGTGCGCGCTCAGTTGCCGGTCGGAGTACTTGCCATATGTGCTGCCGAAAACAGTCGCAGATAAACTTTCACAGTTTGAAGTTCGCGGCTTTGAATCGCCAGAGGAGCAGCAGGCAGCTGCCCGCGTCTACATGGACCGGAAGGGAATCGCTCGACCGAATTCACCGTGGCTGGCAGAGGAATTTCGGAATCCACTTTTCTTGCGCAGTGTTTGTGTCGCTCTACAACGCGAGGGCAAGCAAGAGTTCCCACGTGGGCTTGTGGGCATCAAGAGAATTCTGGCATTCTACATCGGCAGCGTCGCCCGGCATCTCGCGCCAGCGTATGATGGTACAGACGCGTTGGTGACGTCGACACGAACAGCACTTACATTGATCGCGCGCGCCATGGCAGTCAACCGGCGTGATTACCTTTCACGAGATGATGCCGACGGGATCGCACGCGCAACCTTCGCATCCTTCGTGCAGCCCGATAACCAAACCTGGTTGGAGGCGATCCATCGCAGCGGTCTAGTTCGCTTCGACCCAGACCCCGAGCTCGTCGCAGAATTCGATGACCCACTACCCGAAAGTATCGATGTCGTGCGGTTCTCATTTCAACGATTCCAGGACCAACTGATGGCAGAAGCTCTGCTCGCGGAAAGCCAGGAAATCGACGAGGCGTTCGCAGCGGATGGTTCGCTACAATTCTTGGCCGACCGGCAACAATGGACAATGGTTGGCCCAGGTCTTATTGGGGCTCTCGCTATTCAAATACCAGAGCGCTACGGGCGCGAACTGATAGATGTGATGCCTGGCGGCTTCAATTGCTGGAAGGACTCTCCAGGGATGAAGCCGATCTTTGTGGACAGCCTTCGCCTGAGAGCGACCACAGCATTCAGTGAGCGAACTACCGAACTGTTCGAACAATGGATTGCGCAAGAAGGGTGGGCTGCTTCACTCCTCATTGAGTTGGCGACCATTACTGATCATCCCTGGAATGCCGAGGCTATGCATGCTCGCCTTGACGTAACTCCTATGCCAGAGCGAGATCTGAGGTGGACACTCGCTCTCAACGAGATCGAGCGCGAAGACGATAGTCATGGACTAAACGTACTGTGCCGGTGGTGCGCAAGTCCGGAGGCCAAGTCGGTAGTCGCGCGGACGCGAGAGCTCGCAGCTTTAGCGCTGGCATGGTGCTTGACATCAACCAATCGTCCCGTTCGAGATATGGCGACGAAAGCGCTATCGCACCTGATGCTCGCGCAAACGAATCTACTGCCTTATCTAGTCGACAAGCTAAATAATGTCGATGATAACTACGTACTCGAGCGCCTATGGGCAGCGGCCTTTGGCGCATGCACTCATTCCCCGACGATAGAACGACTTCAACTCTATTCCGAGACAGCCATTCAATCCGTTTTCACCTCTACACCCCGCAAGAGTCTTCTGCTAAGAGATCATGCACGAGCGATCATCGAAATGGCGAGCCATGGCGGTATCGTATTCGAGGATCGAGAATTAAGCCTTTGCAATCCCCCATATGCCGAGTCGTATATCAATCTGACGGACACACCAAATTTGAGCGTGACGGCGGCGAGAACCAGCCTGAGCATCGAAGCGCAACGCATTATTTCGTCGTGCCTGGACTACGGCGACTTCGGCGCATACGAGATAAAGCCTTCTTTACACGATATCACTAATGTCGCATTAAAGAATTTACCCATCGCGACCAAGGAATCGGCATTCAGGCATTTTAAATTAACCGTTCTGGCCGACCGGACAGATAGGATCGCCGCATTTTATGAACTCCACGAGCATCTGCGCGCGATGCGCATGCCGCAGTTGGTAACCCGAGCTGGGGGAATCATTTTTGAGCGAGCGACTCCATCGAAACACGAGACCGATAGAGCAGAGGTTTTACTGCAGCATTTTATTGACCTGCTCTCGCCAGAGGAATTTCAATGCTTCAGTGAGAACGCGTCGCCCTGGCTTGCCGACAGCTATTCGGAACCGACCGAGCGTGTTGACGTGAAACAGTGTCAGGCTTGGGTCGCGATGCGCGCTATTGAGTTGGGTGGGGCCGCCATCAAAGTGGAGGGGCATTCTGCATCCATTAGCGAGCGGCCTATCATCGAAAGGCTGGGCAAGAAGTATCAATGGCTCGCTCTAAGTGAACTGCTGTGCGGTTTAACATCGGAGTTTTGTCTGGAGTCCGGATCGCAGGAGGACCGCACTTTACAGCCTTACGCTTTCCCTACTGACTTGGGACTTATCCGAGATATCGATCCTACAGTACTTTCACCCACCCCGCAGTCGCCTACTCATGCACAGGACAACTGGATGTTCGGCAAGAATATTACACTTCAGGAGGTCACAGAGGAGGAGCTGAGCGCGTGGCCAAGGCAAGCAGCTCCTTGTGCGGAATTCAACAATAATGTAGTACGCGTTGACGCAGATGGCTGCAGATGGATTGTCCTCTACGACCACACGCACAGGACAGACAGATATCTCAAAAAGCAGGGTGAACATGGAATGCGTCAGCAGGAATTTCGCCGCATCTTCAGTGTGTTTGTCGAAAATTCGCACTTAGCGGAGTTCGTTGCGACAATCCAGGAAAGCAAGAATATTAATGTCAGTCATTGGGAGGTCCCTAATCTGACAGACGGTCCGTACCTTGGCGAGATTCCTTGGCGAGAAACTGTACCGCAGGCGCAGTGGTCGGACAGAGGCGCTCGATTGCCAGCAACCACTCGCCTGGCATCCCCGATCTGTCTGTATAAATGGGAGTCGCATCTCGATCTCAGTCTTACAGACGGTGCGCGATCGTACCTGCCTGCACCATGGTTAGCGAGTAAGCTCGACTTACTCGTGTTACCAAATGCAGACGACACGATTCTCAACTCCAATGGAGAGGCGATCTTGATGCGCAAGTCGACAAATGAAGATGACGTAGTACTTCTGAGGGAGACCGCGTTGGAGCGCCTGCGGTGCGAAGCTGAGCTGAGTTGCGTGTGGATCCTGGTTGCGGAACGCAATGCTTGGCCAGGTGGTAGCAACGCTGCGGCAACGTGGCGCCGCGCCGAAGGCTTGGCATGGATCGAAGATAGCTATGTTACCACCAAGACATGGAACCGCGACGGCTCCGCCCGGGAAGTTCATAGCGGATCGCGAACAAGTCCAAGAAAAAAAGAAGGGAAATAGGCTTACGACCTTCACTATACTCGCCCGCGCGACTGAGTTTGAATAGAAGGTTTCGCGGACGGTCACTGTAGCCTTTGTCCTGCGCGTTGGATATTATTCGGAACCTATGGCATTTTGCCGCTGAACAATCAACTTGAGCGATATGAGAATCCGTACATTGACCGCAGCCGGTCCAGAGCAAGGTACAGGCCTGAAAATCCAGTTTGGAAAGCGAGATCCGACGGGAGGCAATTTTTTCTCTATCCTTGTCGGGGAAAACGGTACCCGCAAGAGCCAATCCTTGCGCGCAATCCTCGACCTAAGCTACTCATCCGTGGCGCGCGTGCGCCAGCTCGGCCGCATTTTCGAGGGCAAGCAAGGTGAGATAGTTTACTGGAGCAGCCGGAATTCAGAGCGCAGCGTCCTCCCTACGAAGATAATCGCCGTGTCGGGCGTGGCCACGGATAGGTTCCCATCGCGGCTTACTAGCCGAGTAAGGAAACCTGGCCGAACAGACATATACCGCTACATTGGTCCGCGAAGCGAGAACAACCTCGTCAGCCGAGCACAGAGCCTTCTGGAGATTGTCCGTATCCTGATCGCACATCTGGACAGGGTGCCAGATCGGCTTAGCGAACTCAAGTCAGCCTTCGAGCTTCTGCCATTTTCCAAAGGATGTCTTTTCGAATTCAAGCGAACGGACGGAGAGACTAAAGGGATTTGGAGCGCTGCGTCCCTGCTAAAGCACCTCCGGTCCACCGAGCCTGCGAAGGCCGGACGCTTTGAGGAAGGCGACGCCGCCCTACGCGAGCAATGCCTTGACCTACTAAACTCCAAACAGACAATCAGGCTCACGTTGGACCTTGATGATATCGGATCGGCAGGCTTTTCGCGCAAGGTCTCTGCCGCCGCGCTCGGCTTTGCTCTGGAATGCGGAGCCATATCTTTAGACAAATCCTATTTGCTCACGCAGTCCGGCGGACAGCTTTCCCTGTCAGAGTTCAGCTCCGGGCAATGGCATATCCTTTCCTCGCTCTTGTTTGTATCGCTCGCGGTCGAAGACGATACTCTCATTCTGATTGACGAACCGGAAAACAGCCTGCACCCCCAGTGGCAGCGAGAATACCTGAACCTGTTCGTGAAGGCGATTTCATCGTGCGACGGCGTCCACGTGATCGTTGCGACACATTCTCCTTTAGTCGCGTCGTCCTTGCCCCCCGACCAAGCAGAGGTGATCCGGCTCGGTCGGACCAGGTTCGGCAACGTAGTAGCCAAAGAACTGGCTGCCGGCCCGTTCGGATGGACGACGGACGACATCCTTGAAAAAGTATTCGGCCTCCGCTCGACGCGCAGCCAGCTCTTCGTGACGGAAATGGACCGAGCTCTGAAGCTTTTCGCAAAAGGAGACAGGAGAAATCCTACGCTTGTGAAATTGGTACGCGAGCTAGCGGAATTCGCCAAGTTCCTTCCTGAAGAAGACGTCGCACGCAGCGTAATTGCCACCCTGCGATCGGTCGTTCTCTCGGATGACCCGGATACAAAAACCGCCGAATAATGATAGATCCAAAATTCGAGAAGATCACGGCGCTGAGCCTGACGGCAGCACAGGCCACGAAACTCAGGAATGGCATCGCCAAGTGGGGCTTCGCTTGGAACCACTCCTCTTTCGGTTGGCTGAAGGAGCACCTGAAAACAGAACTGAGGAGGCTTCAGCGCGATCGCTGTTGCTACTGCAGGCGTCCGCTCAGGTTCGACAAGGGGCCGGTTGAAATCGAGCACGTGGTAAGCAAGGCAGCCGGCGGAGCGTACGCGCATTTCACGTTCGTCCTGAAAAACTTGGCTTTGTCGTGCAAGGACTGCAACAACGGAAAAGGCCAAAAGGCGGTCTTGCGCGCGCAGTTGCCACCGAACAGCCGCTATCCAACCTCCGCTGCTACGTTCCTCTGGGTCCATCCTCACTTTCACGATTACTCCGACCACATATTGATCCATGACGCTTGGGTCTACGAAGCGAAGGGCGGTTCTCCGGAGGGTGACGCAGTAATAGGGAAATGCAAGCTAGCTCTCCTAAGCGGGATCGAGCGCGCGAATCGCCGCATGCTCGTCGAGTCCTCTGACGGCTTCGCCGCCGCGCTTCCTCGCGCAGTCGAGATGGCAGGCGATGTCGGACTCGACGCCCTATGCGTGGAGTTGTCGCCCTTGCTATCGAAAATGATGGGGAGCGGAGGGAGTCCAGCCAAGGCCGAGGCAGCTATAAGGGCCGCGCACGCGGCCATTCAGACGATTGCCGTAGCTACGAGCGGGCCTTAGAAACCCGGTGACATAGGGCAAAGCGATTCAAGAACTAAGGCGAGTTCTACATTCGTGACGAAGGTAGCACCGGCGCCCTAAACGGTCATGTACGAGAAGGATCACCGATGGATTTCGATGTTAGCGACTTGGCGCCCGAAGACCCAAGGCAATACGGGAACGATCAAGAGTTCACTCTGTACTATGATGAGACCAACAACATCCGGAAACTCCTCCTGACCGAGAGGGGTCTCAACGTAACAAAGCACGACAACTTCGTGCTTGGCGGCATTGTACTGAGACCGGGGCAGAACATCGGTGACATTGAAGAGCTGCGACGCGTGCTCTGGATTCAGAAGTCGGCGGAGGAAATTAAGTTTGACCTCGTTGCCAAGGGGAGCTTCGAGCGGGTCCTTGATTCGAGAAAGCTCGGGCAGACGCTTCACTGGCTGCTAGAGCGCGACATCGGGATCCATTACGATAACCTCAACATCCTGAACTGGTCGATACTCGACATCGTGGAGTCCGTCGTCGCCGACGAGAGGTTCAACGAATTCCTTCCGTTCCATCGTGAAATGAAGAATGAGTTGCACCGCATCGTCCTTAGTGGCCTTCAACCATTCCTTGCGATGCTGAGGCGTTACGGATATCCCGACCTAACGAAAGGCACTGCTGGCCATTTCATCTCGGAAGTAAGGCAGTTCATACAGAGTCATTGGCCCGTTCACGTATTCCCCGCGACCGAAATGCTGAACGAAATGCTGCTGCGCGCTCAATCGACGCAGGAGCTGGCTTTCCTGGCAAACAAAAAGCGGGACTACCTAATTGAGGGATTCGAGGATTTCTACTTGCACCGGATCTGCAACTTCAGAAACTCAACGCACTTCTTTGACGAAGAACCCACCGTCCAAGCGGCGATAGGCGGCATCAGAATAGTAGATGGGAACCGGGAAGTTTCCTTCTCGTTCGTCGATTCGAAGAAAGTGGGAGAAATACAGCTTTCCGACGTCGTCGTGGGCTTTTTGGGAAAGTACTTCACCTTCGTCGAGCAGACGCCGCTGCCGGTGCTACTGCGCAAGCGAAAGGAGTTGACGAGGATGCAAGCAGCCAATCTGGAGCTGCTTGCGCAGCTGATCGATATATCTGACAAGGCCAGCAACGTCCTGCTGCACCGCATTACCACCATGGACAGTGACTGGAAGAGCGACTCCTTCCTGTTCGGGAGAGAGCCACCGCCTCACTTGCTTGCAGCCTGACGACTTGCGTCGTCGTGCTGGACAGGAGGATGCCTGGCCAGCACCATGATCCATGTCGCAGAGGGCGCCATATGGGCTAGGATGTCGGCAGGCAATCGAGCCATGAGCCAAGCAGCACCCATGTTCTTGGAAACGGCTCCCGGACGGTAAGGCTACCGCGCCTTCTTTTTGGCGCTAGCCGAGCCGAAGGCTACTTCTTGGACGGCCATATAATTTCCCCGGAAAGGCAGCAGATTAGTCGGCGGTTATCGGCATGGAAGAGGCTTGAATCAGAGGCGTCTTGGGTGCCGACGAAAAAGATCCAGCCTTTGGCCAACTTGTTTTCCTTGGCGTCCTCGCGCGCCTCCTCGCGCGTAGTTTCGAATTCCCGAATCAGCGTGTCCCGACGCGATTGGCTCCAGTCCGACCAGTTCACACGGAGCCTGGACAGGAGCTTGTGCACGCCCTTTTCTTGATCCCATTCCCCTGCGTGAAGGGTGAGGTCGCAGTGGGCTTGCGAGATGACCGGATCCACGGTCCATCGGATGGCGGCGTAAAACAGGCGCGTCGGGGATTCGAGCACTACCTGCTTTTTGCTGCCGCTCAAGTACGAGAAAACCCGCGCGTATGTGTCGCCAGGAACGCCCGGGATCTCAAGGGGCAGGAATTCGCGGTCCTTCGGGAAATTGATGAAGGTACGGCACATCGAACGTATGGTCTTTACGGTATGCCCATGGTGCCTTCTACGTCCTTCACCGTCATTTCCACCTCGGCTGCGCGGAGAGCCTTCTGCCATTCCGGCCGGCAAGCCGTTTAGGTCTGCCTGGGTAGGACGCTCGTCCGTCAGAGTCAATTTGTTTGGGAACGGGAGTGGGAATCCTTCGGGCGTGCCAACACGTTCCTTCTTGCCTCGTTTGACGACCTTTTCTTGGCCATCTATGTCGCATTCGATATGCTTATTGGTAGGTCCCAGCGTGAAATAGGGGCGCTTCTTGTTGCGCGACTTGTCATAGGACGCGGGGAATACCTGCGTGGGGCAGCCGCGGCAGATATAGGCTTCGCTATCGACCGCGGTCATGCTCCAAAGCTCTTCCGCCTCGACTAGCTCGTAGGTGTTCTTGTTGCGTGCGGTATCCAATTTCTAATAGTCCTTCGTGATGGTTCGTGGTCTACCCTGCCTGTTCGGCGGCGGGTTGTTGATATGTGTCAACTGCAATACGTCGGGAATTTTTCGGGTTTCGCTTGCGTGGAAATTATTTCCACCAGGGAATATCTCGCGTCCCAGTGAATTTTGCAAGGAGTTTCCTAACTAGCGGAATGCTAGCCTTCGGGCCGTTGGTGCCTTTGCTTGGTTTGAGCAGTTGTAGAGCATATGGAGAGCGCCAACTAGCGTGGCAGCGGCGTTAGGTAGCATCGTCGGCGATGTCGTCAAAGATGCTTCTCGTACCGTGCTTTTTCTCAGAGGGTTCCACGGTTCCAAAAGTCCGGGCACTAACTTTCGGCTCCGGTGGCTCGGTCTCGGCGATCCACTCGTTGGCAAGGTCGACCTCCCTTTCAATGACCTTGGCCGCGTTTTCATCTTCCTCGAATCGCTTCCGGAGCGTGCGGAGCGATTCAAGCATATCCTGCATGTGCTCGTCAGGAGAAACCTCGGGATCATGACTGCGCTGCACCTTAAGCCGCACGTCCGCTAGCTTCGGCAGAAGGTCGGTACGCACTGTCTCCAAGAGGCGATCGAATTCGCTGTCGGTGAAAACGCTGCGTATGCCCACATCGCCCAAGGCGTGCATGTCTTCACCTTCAATCGCGTAGTTACTAACCGTCTCGACGAACTCCTTGCGGCTCGCCTCGGGCAAGAGGCCGAAATCGTGTAGCCGCACGGCCAGCTCGACCTCAGCAACTACGCTGAGGCTAAGGCCTGGCTTCGATACCCGCTTCGTAATGTCTAGATCCCGCTCAAGGTAGAATGCGAGGAAGTCCTTAGAACAGCGGTTCGCAAGAAACTGATATAGCGCCCTTTTAGCTCCCCACAAGGACACCCACTGCACTTTGTACTTGTCGCTGGCTGTGAACTCGAGAAGGCGCGCGCGCATCGCTGGAAAAAGAGATTTCGGGACGACGACCGCTTTCTCCAGATCGACGTTGCCGCAGGTAACCTGCGAAATAAGATTTTCCACAGAACTACCGCTCAAGAAAATCCCGAGCAGATCCGAGCTGAACGCTAGTGTCATCGCATAGGCGTCGCCTATGGTCGGATGCTTGAAACGCCAAACGTACTCGTCGTCAACCTGTAGTTGGGTCACTAGACTCCCATTTAGCGCATTGAGCGCCGCGATGCAGTCCCCAAACGTGCTGCCGAGCATTTCCAGCGCCAACCGCTCCGAGTCTTCCAAAGTAATGGGACTTTCGAGGTTGTCTTTTCTCATGTAGACCAAGCCGAGCGCGGCCTTGCTGCTCGCGTCCAGGCTCTGAATCACTTCGAGCAGGTGCTGCTCGCGCTTTTCCACGAACTGGCCCAGGTGGTACTCGCTGAGATAAAGCCCCTTAGTAAATAGAGGATCAGCGATACGGCGTGCCGTTTCCGGGATAAAGCGCGCATGTGCCGCCACGTATTCCAGATGGTCCTCGATCTTCGCACGAAACGAGGGCGGCTGTTTTCCCAACTTCAGATGGTTGTACAGGATCTGTTCCCTTTCGAAGGTGGACAGGTCGTGGAGGTCGATCACGACTTGGCTTTCGCTGAGGAGAGGAAAGGCGCTTTCCTTTAGGTCCTGGCGAGCACGCTTGTAGATGTAGTCCCGCGAGGTCATGACGATCTTAGCCCCTTTATGTAACATCGCCCTTACCTGCGCTAGCGAGTGGTTCCATCCGTGCGCGAGATCTGACTCGTACTGCGTCACGCCGAACGCGTCGTCGATCCAGAAAAACTGCGACGGTTCGTCCACGTTCCAGTGCTCGACGACCTTTGCCGGATCGGCGAGCTTGAGCACCGATGACTTCCACTTGTCGGCGGCTGCCATTGCCAACATCGAGGCGATGGTCGTCTTCCCTGCCGCCGGTTCGCCGATCAGCAGTACGAAACTGTGCTCGTCCAAGGCGCTGACTGCCTTGCGATAGGAGTCCGTGATGACGACCTTGGCCAAGTCTTCTCGCAGCGACTCGAGAACGGCACGTGCCTGTGCGTAGGCGCGTTCATCGAGGATCTGGCTCAGGTCTCCAAGTCCGTATAAACGGGGCACGAGCATCCGAAGCCTCGTGTTTGTTTTGATCTGGTCCTCTATCCAAGTAGCCCCGTATATCAAGACATGCTTGACTCCCGCGCTCATCAGCACCGATTTAATATGCGCGTCCTGCTTACCCGACACGCCTGCATTCGTCATCAGCACGTAGACGTCGCACAGCCCTTTGTCTGCGAGACTGCGCACTTTGGGGGTTTCGTCGGCCATGTCTGACATGCTAAGGAGGTAGCCAGGCTTGCCCGAAAACTTGCACTGGATTACGAAATTCCCGCTGAGATGCTGTCCTGGCGCTGGCGTCCAGTTCCCGGCGAAAGCGCCATCCCTTCCAGCGTCGTTAGAATCCAGAAACGACTGGACCGTCTGACCAAGTATCTCCCTAGCTATAGTGAGGCAAAGCTGCTGAAAGCTGTTCCATCCGAGACGGTGTAAGTCGTACATGTAAAAACCCGTTTAATAGACAATCTATTCGCACTTCGAAAGGCTTAATTCGGAGAGGACATTATGCGCGAACCTCGTCTCAGGCCTTGATCGAATACCGGCCCTCTCGTTCCTTGAAGGCCCGCTTACCACCTTCCAAGAGCGTACAGACGGCCTGCCGTATTCCCGGCGATTCGTCGCTGTGCGCGTGTTCTAACGAGCCGCTGCGATAGGTGATCCTTGGGTAATGCTGGGTCGTCGGCCTTTCCGCTGTCGCCACGATGACCTGTTCTGCGTCGGTGGCCACGACGAGGTTCGGGTTATGGGTGACAAGGATGATCTGTCGCTTCTCCTTTGCTGCCCTGATGTACGGTACGAGCTGCGCGTAGATGGACGAGTTGTCCAGATTGCCTTCCGGCTGGTCGATGATCAGCGGACGCCGGTCGTCTTCGTCCATTAGGAGGTACAGCACGAGGAGCGCGATTCCGCGCGTGCCCGGGGACAGGTATTCGAGTTCCGTGCCTCCGTAAAGGATCTTGTAGCTGATGTCCACATGGTCGGTCGAGTACATCCAATCGAACAGGTCCAGCAGCTTGAGGCTCGGCGTCGCTTGCAGAGCTATGAACGAGTCGGGCGCGATCAGGTCGTGGAACTGGGTGAACGCTGCCGCGATTTTTGCGTTATCCCCGGTTTTCCAAGCTGGAGCCAGGGAATCGAGCGCGAATTTCTCCACGGCATCCTTGAGGATAGAGGCCGTGGACTTTCTTCCATCGTAGAAGCGCGATGCCTTTTCGAGCCATCCCTTGGTGTCCACGCGATAGCCGGCAGATAGTTCGAACTGCATTTTCGAGCCGAGAGAGCCTAGTTGGCTTTTCATCGGCGCATAGAGTTCCCTCAGTCCTTTTCCATCCTCCTCCAAGGCCTCGAAATAGCTCTCGTATAGTCCATTCCTCTCGACTTGCTTGGCGAGGAGCTGCTTCCTGGCTTTGCCTTCTAGCTCGGATATTTCCTTCGCTATGCGCACGATGGCCGCATCCTGGTCGGCTACTTGCTTCTGCAGGTCCAAAAGGCGCTTACGGTTCTGCTCATCCTTGGAAAGGGAGTCTTGCAGCCCCTTGATTCGCGCTGCTCTCGACGCGAGCGACACGCCATCCGGAAGAGCTCCTTCTGCCGGCCCCTTTAACGCGGTTATCTCCGCTTCCAGCGCTTCGGCCACGCCCGCAAGGCTGAGCTCTATGCTGTCGTTCCATACGGGATGGAGCCCGGCTTCAAGCATTAGGGCCAATTGCGGGATCCCCTTGGCGGACTCTGTCAACTCGTCGATCTGCTTCCCGGTGCGTTCCTTGATGAGTGCGTAAGCTTTCGCCATGTCATCAATCGCCCGTCTCTGCCGCGACTTCTCGGCTATAAGCTTCTCGACGGACAAGGCCTCGGCTTTTTCCTTTTCGAGCTTTTCGAGGATAGTCTGATCTGCAAGCGCCTCGACTTCCGGCAACTGCTTCTTAAGTTCTTCGACGCGCGTCTCGGCCTGTTCCTTAAGCGCGGCCTTGGCAGGTATCTGTGCGATCGACTGCATGATCCGCTCGATTTCCCGATGGGTCGCGGCAAGCTCTCCCCGGATCATATCCCGCTGGGATTGGGACGCGAATTCCCTCGACGCGCGCAATTCCGCGAAAGAGGAAAACCCTTCTTTGCTTCCTTCATCCAAATGTGCGAAGACGACTTCTTCTATCGCCTGCTGAAGCTCGTGGCCATCATGGTCGTTGCTGCAGAGCTGTTCGACAAAGTCCTGCGACAGGTAGCGCACAAGGGGGCGCTGCGCGCGGTAAGGACTTCCAGTTAGGGTCGCATTGGTCGGATCTCCCGCTTCCCATGCCAGGCACGTCTCGATGCCGTTGAGGTGCAATCGGCCTTTCGCGATAAAGGAAGACTGGGACTCCTTCGCGTTGTAGGCACCTGCCGCGAAAGCGATCAGGTCGGCGACTGCGGTCTTGCCGGACCCCTTCTCTCCGATTATGGCCACCAGCCCGGGATTAAGCTGGATGGCGGATTGGGCAAACCACGAGTTTTTCGAAGGAATGCGGAGTTCGGATATTACGCGGCTCCTGTCCGACTGCTCAGGTTTAGAGGCGCCGATCGCGACGCGCGCCTCCGGCTCCCACAATACTTGACGCAGCCCTTCGAAGGTCGGGTCGCCCTTAATCCAACAGTACCTGTTCTCGTCGGGCTTGAAAAGCGTGGTGACTGAATGCGCGTCTGAACCGTGAAGACATGGCTTGAGGGAGCCGTATTGGCGCACGATTTCGGCGACCGACACGCCGGATTTTTTCCCCACGTAATAGTCGCGGTCCTTCGGGTTTCCCGAAAATACGAAATGGGCCAATTTCAGCAACTCGTCCCTCGTTGCGGAAAAGCCGTCGGCGGGCAAGCCGCTAATTCCGTCTTTGCCATTGGCCACACCGATCAAGCAGTTGTCCCTGAGCCATTTCTCACTGGCGATCCATTCCGCAATGGCCTCGTACGACGGCTTGAATTGCTCGATGCCAAACTTGTAGGCTACTTCCTCGTCTTCCAGATCGGCCTGCTGCTTTCTCGCGAACTCGATGAGCTCGTCCCTGCAGCAGCCGTAAGTTTCCCCGTTGTACCTGACTCGAAGCTGCCGCATGGCCCGCTTGATCCTGTCCACATGGTCGGGGGCTGTGGGATCAACGAGGATATGAACGTTAAGGGCCTTGCTATCCTTCGTTGCCGGAAGGACGCGCAATTCGATATTCGGAATGAGCAGGGCAACGGACTCAAGACGCGGCTTGGTGGGATGAGCCTTCGATTCCAATGCTTTCTCGTAACCGTCTATAGACATGTAGTCCGTTATTCCTACCACCGCAATACCGTTTGCGAGAGCCGCCACTTCGAGCGCTGTCACGTACTCGTCCCACTCCATGCCGGGAAACGATGTTCCCAGCTTGCTTTCTGGAGTGTGGATGTGCAGATCCCACCGCCGCCATTCCGACCCTCGGGGGTAGCTTGATTCCTTAAAGTTTTCCATTCGACAGCGCTCTCGGGTAAGGATTGACTGTCGGTAATATTGCCCGTTCTTGCCCGTTTAGCAAGCGTTTTCTTTGAGGGCGAAAGTTACGCGGGTGGCTTAGCGGCTGTTTGACATTAAAATGAGTGCGGCATTCGCAAGGGAATGGAGGAAGGGGAAATTGAGAAGTTCAGTCCTGCCCGCAAACAAACATTCGAGCATGATAAAAGCCAATACAGGTATCCAACATGTACGTGGTCAAAGATTAAATCTACCTTCATCGCTAATAATGCGCTGATGCTCTTGCAGAAAGTCCGCATCAGCCTTAGGCAATTCCGGCAACGACAACCAACTCGGGCGAACAGGGCGTAGGGTGGTGGTGTCACCGCTGCGCGTAATTTCCAGCTCCTCGACACCGTCATAAGACATGTCAGCGGGAAAGCGAATTGCTTGATTCTTACCGTTCTTGATGATTGAGACAGTACGCATGACGTCACCCCGACAAATAAGTAGCATATCCACTATGACAGCCATTTGGCGCAGATACAAGACTTCTCTTTGCCTAAGCCTAAGCCAGCTTTGTGGTTGGTGCAGATGCTTCTAGGCTATCTATTGGAGACCAGGACAAGCGTGCTGTTCGGCCGGAGGCCAAATACGTTCCGCAGTTCAAAGGACTCAATTCGCGAAGGCGGCGATTGATGTTGATGGACCATGGTATCAGCTCAAATTCTCTCCTAGAGCTGCAAACATTGCAGGATCTACTAATTCCTTAAGCGGCACACCGATAGCTTCCGCCAACTGACCCATGTTGTCGATCGACACGTTACGAATTCCACGCTCGACCTCGCTAACGTATGTCCGACTAAGGTTTGAACGAAGCGCCAACTCCTCCTGCGAAACCTCCTTCAGACGGCGCGCACGCCTAAGGTTAGTGCCGAAGATCTGTCTAGGTGTCGGGCATGCTTGAGTCTTTTCCATAGCCTCAAGCATCAAACTCACCTTGACTATCGTCTACAAGGTATGAGGTACATTTTGCAAACTATAAGTGACATTAAGGTATTTATTGAGTATATTTCGTCATTTATAGTCGAAGAAAGCCATTCTCTAACCATGAGTACGACCGTAAATTGCCAAAGTTGCAGTAGTGCCGTCACGCCAAGGCTCTGGCACTACCGATCCCAAATTCCTTGTCGGCACATGAAGACTCAGCATATCTGCCCGATTTGTGGGACGTGTATGTATGAAAGTGGCGGGCAAATGCACTGGTCCGGGCATTTGATAATTCTCTCGATCTTGTTCTTTATAGGAATAAATCCGTCGAGTGCATATTGGTATGAACGATTTTTTGTAATACCGTTCTACCTGTATCTCGGATACGTATTTTTGAAAGCTGGAGCGCATGCCTTTCGGCAACTAAGACTACTGCTAAATAAGCTTCTTTAATGCGTGAGTGCACTCAGCATGCGGGCGGTTGTCGCCGCTCGATCCGTGTGTCAGGTCACGTCTAAGTTATTACATATTACCAATGAACGAGAAGTCAAAATGGCCGCTGCTGATTCTGGACGAGCCAACACCTACTATCTTTTTAGACTACGATGGTACGCTTCACCGTGGCCATGCGTTAGTTGATGAAGACGGCACAGTGTCGCTTGACTCCGAGAATACATTATTTGAATTTGCCCCTCTTTTGGTCAACCTTCTTAAACCGTACCCACAGGTAGAAATCGTACTTACGACATCTTGGCTTGACACATTTCCTCTTGAAAAAGTTATTTCATACCTTCCTGTATCACTGGCCAAACGCGTAGTCGGTGCAACCGATGACATAAAGGTGCCTTTCGGCTATTTACAGGACGGCTCTGCTCGTACCTACCGCATTCGCTCGTATGTATTCGCACATCGTTTGAAGAACTGGTTGGCTCTTGACGACTCTGTCTACGGGGCGTTCCACTTAAGCACGAGCGTATTAACATTGGAGCCGCATCTTGTTTTACTCGATGCACAGCAAGGCATCAATACAGCAGAAGCACGAAACCGGGTTAAGAGTTGGCTTGCCGAAGTGCACTCTTCTGGTAGTTGATCTCACAACCGCGCTTTAAATGGTTGATCAAAAGAGCAGTCAAGTAAAAGGCTGCTTTCGCTTGCGGTCGTTCCCACTTTACGAAATTCACGCTGCATCCATTTAGAAACTTGATTCTCATACCAATCAGGAGGCCAACGCAAATACGCCGTTTCTATATCTGGATATAAATTCGTGTGAAGGCGAATATCCCACGCCGCAAATCTGGAACCTATTATTTCAGACAACTTCGTAGCGTCGTCGAGAGAGAACCATCCCTGGAGGAAGCAGCGCTCGAAGAGCGCCTCCAACACAACATGGTTGTCAAGATCTGCA
Organism: Duganella sp. HH101; assembly: GCF_001758795.1. Taxonomy (NCBI): domain Bacteria; kingdom Pseudomonadati; phylum Pseudomonadota; class Betaproteobacteria; order Burkholderiales; family Oxalobacteraceae; genus Duganella; species Duganella sp. HH101. The sequence goes on from NZ_LRON01000003.1 coordinate 236,816, forward strand.
TGATCTATTGCTTCTCTAAGACGTTCAGTGGTCCATTCAGGATTCGGGGAAACATAATCTTCGACCGAGTACAACGATTGGTGTCGCACATCCGCGCCGCAATTTCTGCAGATGCACAAGCTTTCCATAAAATATTTGGTTCGCGATAGGATTGTTGCGAAAGAAGCATTGAATCGTTTTCCGCATTGCTTGCAGCAAGGCGACAACACCAATTTGTGCTTGGGACAAACAGTGGTAAAGGACTGCCGCCAACTCTTACGTATATATGGTACGGAATCCTCGCGCCAGCACTCCCGACACGCACGAAAGGCCCCAGAAACCCTTAATCCAGGATCATGGTTCTGGATGGGATGAAAGCGCATTTCTCCGAAAAGCAAACTTCCGTCCTGGGATACAATTCCTGGGATGTCCCAGCTTACGTCATAAAAGGAACACTCTCGAAGATCCGCTGCTGAAATACCAGTTAGGCCTTCCAACGTACCAATGACGCCTGGCTTCTCAACGCTATCAATTATTCCCAACACTCTAAGAGTAGGAAGGTTCAGCACTTCTGTAGCGAAAGCCGCCGGGGTCAAGCCATTGGCTACGATTAATCGCACTAGCCAAGAGCTTATTGTTTCATCGACGAATGGTCTAGGCCTCACTGGAAGCGATGAGAATGGCTGGCCCCCCAGCGGATAGTTCTGTAAATATTCAATCCGTTTACGCTCGGATTTTATCAGCCAGCGATCAATCTTCGACAATTGAACAACCTTGATGACCACACTGGCCGCAAATCGATTTGCTTTCAATTAATGCAGCAGCTAATCCTTTGATTTCAAAATGAATTTTCAATATTTGTCGCACTAACTTTCGATTTTGTCGCAATAACTACCGAAATTTCGCATTAACTACGAGTTATTCACACCGGCAGCCAGCACGTTGTGCGCCTGCTCGTCCGCGTGGTAGGAGCTGCGGACCATGGCGCCGACGGCGGCGTGCTTGAAGCCCATTTTGTAGGCTTCGGCTTCGAACATCTTGAACACGTCCGGGTGCACGTAGCGGCGCACCGGCAGGTGGCTGTTCGACGGCGCCAGGTACTGGCCGATGGTCAGCATGTCGATGTTGTGCTCGCGCATGTCGCGCATCACCTGCAGGATCTCTTCGTCGGTCTCGCCCAGGCCGACCATGATGCCGGACTTGGTCTTCACCTCCGGATACAGCTCCTTGAATTCCTTCAGCAGCTGCAGCGAGTGCATGTAGTCCGAACCCGGACGCGCTTCCTTGTACAGGCGCGGCACGGTTTCCAGGTTGTGGTTCATCACGTCCGGCAGGCCATCCTTGAAGATGTCCAGCGCCTTTTGCAGGCGGCCGCGGAAGTCCGGCACCAGCACTTCGATCTGGGTCTTAGGCGACAGCGCGCGGGTGTTCTGGATGCACTCGACGAAGTGGCCGGCGCCGCCGTCACGCAAGTCGTCGCGGTCGACCGAGGTGATCACCACGTAGCTCAGGCGCAGCTCGGCGATGGTCTTCGACAGGTTGAACGGCTCTTCCTTGTCCAGCGGATCGGGACGGCCGTGGCCGACGTCGCAGAACGGGCAGCGGCGGGTGCACTTGTCGCCCATGATCATGAAGGTGGCCGTGCCCTTGCCGAAGCATTCGCCGATGTTCGGGCAGCTCGCTTCTTCGCACACCGTCACCAGCTTGTTCTCGCGCAGGATGTCCTTGATCTCGTAGAAGCGGGTCGAAGCCGACGCCGCCTTGACGCGTATCCAGTCCGGCTTCTTCAACCGCTCAACTTGCTCGATCGGCACGATCTTGATCGGGATGCGCGCGGTCTTGCTGGCGCCTTTTTGCTTTTCGCTCGGGTTGTAAGCCGGGGCAACGCTGGTAGTGGTTTCAGAAGTCATTTGGCTGCGTGCCCTCGCGGGCAAAGTTTGGTTATTCGTGTACTGCTGGTTCGGCAACATGCGCCAGGACGCGGATCAACTCCTCGGCCAGCTGCTGTTGCACGTCGGACAACTGGGCGGTCGCGCCGACGGTGCGCATGTCGACTGTTTCCAGTCCGGCATAGCCGCAGGGGTTAATCCAGGAAAACGGGGCCAGATCCATCGCCACATTCAGCGACAGCCCATGATAGGTACAACCGTTGCCGCGCACTTTCAGGCCGAGCGCGGCGATCTTGGCGCCTTGCTTGGGCCCGCCGGCCATGTAGATGCCGGGCGCCCCTTCAACGCGCTCACCGGCGAGATTATACGCCCCTAACACGTTGATGATCGCCTGCTCGATTTTATGGACGAATTGCCGGGCGTACAGCTTGCCGCCCGGCTTGTTGCGGCGCAGGTCCATCAGCATGTAGATCACCACCTGGCCGGGGCCGTGATAGGTGACTTCGCCGCCGCGGTCGGTCTGCACCACCGGGATGGCGGACGCGCCGGCCAGCAAGTGGCCACGGTCGGCGCCCAGGCCCAAGGTGAAGACGGGCGGGTGCTCGACGATCCACAGTTCGTCGCGGGTGTCCGGCGTGCGCGCGTCGGTGAAGGCGCGCATCGCGGCGAAGGTGCTGTCGTAGTCGGCGCGGCCCAGGTGGCGTATCAGCGCCGGCTCGCTAGGGGTAGGGAACGTCATGCCGACATTATAAATCAGCCCGCTAAACGGGGCCGAAACCCCCAAGCAGTCGGGGTCTGACCCTCCGGGTCAGACCCCAGGCTGGCGGGGTTAACCGGGCTGGTGGCGCGCCAGCCATTGCTGGATCGACGGCCGCTGCCATTGGCCGGCGGCGTAGTCCTTCAGCTTCTGCGGCACCTCGTCGCCGTTGAGGATCAGCCGGTTCAGCATCACAGCGAGGTCGACGTCGGCGATCGACCACTCGCCGAACAGGTTGGGGCCCTGCACCAGCCGGTCGGCGGCGTGCAGCAGCTTGTCGGCGGCGGCCTGGCCGGCCTCGCTCAGCGGCTGGCAAGCTTTACCAAAAAACACTGTTTCCGTATCCCGCTCGACGCGCAATTGCACCATGTCGCTGCGCAGCCAGGCCTGCACCTGCCGCGCCTGGGCGCGCTGGCGGCGGTCCTGCGGATACAGCGCGAGGTATTCCGGCGCCGGGAAGCTCTCCTCCAGGTATTCGGTAATCGCCGTCGATTCGGTCAGCACGAACGGCGATGGGCCGCCATCCTCCACCAAGGCCGGCACGCGGGCGGTCAGCGCGCGGTCGCGGTAGGCGCCCAGTTTTTGCTGGCCGGCCTCCAGATCCACGGTCTGCATGGCGAACGGCAGGCGTTTTTCGGTCAGCGCCACGAAGGCGGACAGGGCGTATGGGCTGGTGAAAAGGCTATCGACGTACAGCGTGAATGGCATGGCGGCTCCCCTTGGTGTAGATTTATTCACATGGTAAGCCTTGCCGTAGCGCCTGTATAACGTTATATTTTCGTGATTCTTGCTAATTTTATTCACATAGTTATCCACAGCATGCCGACCTGATGAGCGCCAGCCGACGCCTGCCCAATTTTTCCGCACTGCGCGCCTTCGAGGCGGCGGCCCGCCACGAGAACTTTTCCCGGGCGGCGGAAGAGTTGCATCTGACGCATGGCGCGATCAGCCATCAGGTGCGGGCTTTGGAGCAGGAGTTGGGCCGGGAACTGTTCGTGCGCAATGGCCGACAGGTGAAAATAACTAGCGATGCGCTGAAATTTGCCCAGTTTTTAGGCAAGTCCTTTGCCGACATCGCCGCTGCGGCGGACGCCATGCGGGCCGCCAGCGTCAACCGGCGGCTGACGATTTCATCGATTCCCTCGTTCGCGGCGCGCTGGCTGGCGCCCCGGCTGGGCCGGTTTATCGACCGCCATCCGGATATCGAGGTGGTGCTGCAATCGAGCGGACAGCTGCAGGACCTGGCGCGCGACGGCATCGATGTCGGCATCCGTTTCGGACGCGGTAACTATCCGGGGCTGGTGGTGCAGCGGCTGATGGGCGATGTGTATTATCCGGTAGTGAGTCCCTACTATCGTGGTGGACAGCGCCCGGCCACGCCGCAGGACTTGCGCCAGCACACGCTGCTGCGCTCGGTCGAGCCGTGGTCGCCGTGGCTGCACGCGGCCGGGGTCGATATGGCCGAGCCGTCCGGCGGCCTGATGTTCGAGGATTTGTCGATGCTGATACGTTGCGCCGCCGACGGCAACGGCGTGGCGCTGGTGCGCCATGTGGTGGCGATGCAGGAGATCGCCTCCGGGCAGCTGCTGCGGCTGTTCGATACCGCCACGCCGTGCCCGGACGAGTATTTCTTCGTGTCGCCGCCCGGTGCGGCCGGCAAGCCGCAGGTGCAGGCCTTCCGCGACTGGCTGCTGGAGGAGATTGCCGCCTTCCAGCGCCAGCAAGCGTGAGTTACATGACGATTTTGACCATCGGGTGAGCCGACAGTTCGGAATACAGCGCGTCCAGCTGCTCGCGGCTGATGGCGCGCACGATCACGGTCAGGCCGGTGTAGTTGCCCTTGGCCGAAGGCCGCACTTCCATCTTGCCTTCATGAAAATCCTTGTCGTGCTTTTGCACCACCAGCACGATGGTCGGGGCGAAATCGATATGAGTCGGGCCCATCACCTTGATCGGGAAGTCGCTCGGGTACTCGATGAGGGACTCTGACGGCGGGATCGCTTGCATATTCATTCCAATCAAAAAAGAAAACCGGCGGCGTCAACGCGACGCCACCGGCCTCTATTGTAGCCAATTCAGCGCAGGCTTATGCTTTGCCCAGCGCCAGCGTGGCCGTTTCCGCCGGCGCGGCCAGCTGGGCCGGCTGCTGGCCGGACAGGCGCTGCAAGCGCGCCAGCGCCGATTCGTTGGCGATGGCCGGCTGGCTGACCGACTTGCGGATCGCCTCCAGCTCGGCCGCCTGCTCGTACGGACGCTGGCCGATGTCGGTGACGATCTTCAGGCCGGCCGCCTCGTTGCTGATGGCCTGGGCGCGGCGGGTCAGCGCGTTCAGCGCGCTGGAGTTGCCGCGCATGCCGGACAGGCCGGCCAGCTGGGCCTGGCGCTCGGCGCGCAGGTTTTGCAGGTCTTGCTGGGCGCGGGCCGAGGCCAGCGCCTGCATCGCCTTCTTCGCCGCCGAATCGAAGTCGGCCAGCTGCTTGGACAGCGCATCGACGATGGTTTGCAATTCGTCCATGTACTGGCGGGCGTCGGCCTCCTCCTGCAATTCCTGCGGCATGCGCGCCTTGTTCGCCTCCAGCTCGTCGCAGAACAGGGTGATGGTCGCCTCCGAGATCTTGCCGGCGGCCAGGCGGTCGCCCAGCGTGCCGGCGGCCTGCTCGTCGGTGGCGATCAGCTGGCGCAGCTTGACCACGTCGTCCGCTTCTTTCTGGAAAGAGCTGCGGGCGGCGGCCAGTTTCTGCGCGGTCTGGCGCAGGCTGTCGGCCAGCCGGTCGCGGTCGGCCTCGGTGGCCGTTTCCGGATCAAAATTGGCGATCGCTTCGGAAACACGGTCGCCCAGCGCGCCAAAATGTTTGGAAATCAGGCGCGCGGTCAAACCCCAGCCATTCAAGTTGCTCATGTCAGTCTTCCTTTTCAAGTTGCGCATCATTGGATAACGATGCGTTGCTGCTCAACCGGGATGCCAATGACGAAGTCGACGTGGATCCCGCGTTTTGATGCATCGCCGTTCACGCTGTTGATGATTTCAGTCGTGATCAGCAGATATTCCTTGCCGCCGCCGCGCAATTCCCGCACATACGGCATGAAGTACATTTCCTGGCGCAGGCCGGTGCGGCCGCTGCTGTCGTCCAGCCGGGTCTCGGTGCCCGAGAACGGCTTGACGAACTCGGCATCCGGATCGCCGGCGTCGCGCCAGTAGTCGACACCGTCGCGGTCGCCGAACACCAGCGCCAGGTCGGCCTCGTCCAGCCCCACATCGCCCAGCTGTTCGCGCCACAGCGTGTAGCTGCGGTCGCCCAGGCCGGCGCCGGCCAGGCCCATGTAGGCTTCCTGGTCTTCCGCCGTTTCCGGGATCACCCGGGCCAGCTGGGTGCAGTACATCAGCTCGGCCACCTGGCCCTGGGCGTTCTGGTACACCTGCAAAAACCTCTCCTTCGTGTCGCGCTCGCCGGTGTCCAGGTAGTAGCGGTAGAGGCCGCCGCTCTGCTGCAAGCGGATTTGCGACACCGCCACGATGCACGGGTCGCCCTCGCCGGGCAGGGCGATCAGCGAACCGTCGCCGGCGGCGCGCAGCAGCGGCGACTGCTGCAACTGCATCACGCTGCCGATGCGCGCACCGAGCGGCAAATCGCGGTCCGTGCGCGGCGCCTCGGCCCCGCCCAGCCTGGCGGCGCCATTGCGCAGGTAGTTGTATGCATCCGACCAGCCCATCTCAATTCCTTTCAAATGAATAATTCGCGGCATTTCCATTCGCGCCGTTGCCGGCCCGCAGGCGGCGCAGCTTGCGCACCGTGTACACCACCGCCCAGGCCATCGCCCCCAACACGCCCAGCCAGACCATGCAGCGCGCCACGCTGGCCAGGAAGGATGGCGCCGGTGGGGCGGCCGGGACCGGAGCGCCCAGTCCCGGCATGCCGTTGATCATGCCGGCCTGCGCGTCGCCGCTGGTGGCCGGGCTGCCGCCGGTGGCTGCGGTCCCGGCTGCTGGCGCCGTCGTGGTCGGGTAGGACACCGGCTGATGGCTCTGGCTCATCGCCCGTCCCAGCATGAAGCCCAGCACGCCGTGCATCAGGCCGTTGCTAGGCTGCTGCACGATGACCGGCGCCTGCTGGTACACCGGCGGCGCTTGATACCCCGGCGCCTGGTAGGCCGGCGCCGGCTGCCGCCGCGCCGGCGTATCGTTCAGCGGCGGTGGCGGCGGCACGGCGGCGGCGTTGCGGCGCGCATCCAGCGTCCTCATCGCATTGGCCCGGGCCGCGCTCTGGTCGAGGTCGCGCGAGGCGGCCGAGGTATTGCGCGGCGTGGCCGAGGCCGGCGAGCCGGGCGCCTTGCCGAAAGCGCCGGGACCGCTCTGGCGGCCGGCCGGCGGCGCCGCCGGCTGGCTCCTGGCGTTGTTCTTTTGTGAAGAAAATCCACTTTTGTACGACGACGATGTGCCAGAATGCGAGGACGTGCGGGCGTCGGCGTAGACATTGCTTGCCAGCGCAAGGCACAAACTCAGTAACAGCGCAGAATAAAAAGACTTCATGATGTCGTTTCGCAAAGAAGTTGAATGAAAATCAGCATAGCGCCGCGCGTCGGCGACTGCATCGGTAATAAAAGGCTAGCTTCACCATGACACGCAAATACCTGGACATGAATCAACACGACGCGCTCTACAAAGTGGCGCGCGGCTACCCCGGCGGCATCGACGCGCTGGCCCAGGCGATGGGCATCTCGGTCAACGTCCTGCGCAACAAGCTGGCGCCGACCATCGCCTCGCACTACCCCTCGTTCGAGGAAGTCTCGGCGGTGGTCGATCTGTGCCACAAGGCCGGCGTGGCCGATGCCCACCTGCCGCTGCACGCGCTGCTGGTGCGGCACGGCATGGCGGCCTTCGTGGTGCCGACGCCCGAAAACATCGGCGACGACGACCTGTCGCAAACCGTGTGCAAGGTGATGAGCCAGGTGGGCGCGGTGGCGGAAGCGGTATCGACCGCGCTGCTGGACGGCAAAGTGACGGCGGCCGAGGCCGACCTGATCGAACGCGAGTTCCAGGGCGCACTGTCGGCGCTGGGCGAATGGCGGGCGCGGCTGCGCCTGAAAGCGGAGCAGGGCTGAAGCGCCTGCTCAAAAAAAAACCAGCCCGGAGGCTGGCTAAAACTATTCTCTGATCGGAAGTCCGGAAAATAGTTGGGGCAAAAAGGTTGGGGGCTCGACGGCCCTGAACACTGCTAATTGCGATTCTGGTTACGGTTGTTGTCGTTGCGGTCGCGGCTTTCTTCCTTGCGGCGCTCCTGCTGTTTGTCGTGGCCGCTTTCGCGGTTTTGTTGCGGCTGCGGCTGGGCCTGCGGCGCGACCACCGCGCGGGGTGGCTGCGGTTGCGGCTGGACCGGCTGCGGACGCGGCTGCTGTACCGGTTGTGGTTGCTGTACCGGTTGTGGTTGCTGTACCGGTTGCGGCTGCTGCGCCGGTTGCGGCTGCTGGACCTGGCGCCGATCCTCCGGCTGGCGATACCGGCGACCGTCGTCGCGCTCGCGGCTGTCGCGCTCGTAACGCTCGCGGTCAGCGCGGTCGCGGCCGGCCGGGTACGGCGTCGGCACGGTCGGAGCCGCCACCGGCGCCGCCGTGATCGGCGGGTTCGCCTGCTGGATATTCGGCGTCGCCGTGATCACCGGATTGGCCTGCAGGATATGCGGCGCCGGCATCACCGGCTGGTTCGGCGCCTGACCCGGACGGCCGTGCGGACGCAACTCGATGCGCATATCGCCTGGCTGGATGGTCTGCGGCGGCGCGTCGGGACGGCCAAACTGGCCCGGCGCCAGCGTGGAGGTCGTGGTCTGCGGACGGCCAGGCTGCTGCGGCGGCGTCACCGGCTGCGGCACCGACGGCGCGGTCAGCACCCGGCCCGGGCGGTCGGAACGGTCCGGGCGGCCGTCATGGTCGCGGTCTTGCCAGCCCCGGCGGTTGGTGTCCAGCGCGCGCGCGACGGCCGGCTGCGGCGGCGCCACCGTGGTGGCGGTCGCCGCCAGGCCGGGAGCCGGTATCACTTGCGGGCCACGCGGCACTTGCACGCTGCGGTGGCGGCCTTCGAACTGGTCGCGCGGCAGCACCGTCAAGCCGTCGCGACGATGGTCAAACTGGCCCGGCGGCAGCGCGCGCGGCTCGAACGGCTTGCCGTTGTGGGTCCAGCCCAGGCGCCGCTCATGCTCGGACGACACCCGGTAACTCGGCACATAACGCTCGCGCGGCGACAGCGGAAACCAGCCCAGCCCCGGCCGGCGATCGCGCGAGAAGTGGTCGCCGCCGACCCAGCCCACCAGCGCCGGCGCCCACACCGGACGCCCGGCAGGCCGCCCCGGCGCCCAGCACCAGCGGCGATTGACCACCACCCAGCGGCCATAGTGCGAAGGCGCATAGCCCCACGGCGCGTTGTCGACCCAGGTCCAGCCCCACGGCGCCAGCCAGATCCAGCGGCCGTCGCGATAGGGCGCCCAGTCGGAAGCGACATTGCGCGGCGTCCACAGCGCGCCGTACTCGACGTTGTCGGTCCAGCTGCCGTTGCGGTCCAGTTCTTCATAGCCGGTGATGCCGCTGGAAACAAAGCGCGTGCTCACCACCACCTCGGCGGCGCGGTCGCGTTCGTCGGACCAGATATCGAAACCGTCGCGCCGGGCCACGCTGGTGTTGACATCGGCGCTGCCGACATCGACATGGCGGCCGGGGCCGACCGTCAGCGACGAGCCCGCGCCATCGACCCGCGCGCTGCCGGCCAGCACGCTGACCTGGCTGGTGTCGGCCACGCGCTCGACATCCACCCGCAGCAGGCCCGGCTCCAGCAAGGTGATGCGGGCCTGGGGCGTGTTCAGTTCGAAGTCGCGCAGCAGCTCGGGGCTGCGCACGCGGATGCTGATGCTGCCGTAATTCAGGCGCAAGCGCAGCAGGTCGTCGTCCAGGTCGCTGATTTCCAGGTCGGAATCGCCATCGAGCCGCACCGCCGTCGAACCGACGCGGAATTCGGTGCGGGCGCCGCTGGCCGTGGTCAGGTGGCTGGCGCCGGTGACGGGCCAGTTCAGCGAGGCGGACACCGGCTCGTCGTCGCCGACCAGCGTGACCTGGCCGTGCACCGCCGAAATGCGGCCCACCGTGGCGGGCGGGTCGGCCAGCGCATAGGCGCTGGCGCCGACCAGCGCGGCCAACATGATGAAATGAATAAGCTTGCGGCCCATGACGACGTCTCCTTGTTGTATTCCAATTTAACGCCGTGGCGGCGGATACGCCTACCGGGGTAACGCCCTGTTACAAATCAGCTATCTTTTCAGGCGCTGGCGCCGCCCCGCTTGACGAAGAACAGCGCCGCGCCGACCGCCATCAGCAGGCCGCCGAACACCCGGTTCTGCTTCTTGACGGCGCCGGCGTCGCGGAAATAGCGCTGCATCGACGACGCCAGGAAGGCGTAGCTGTGCATCACCACCAGGTCGATGCAGCACATCGTGGCGGCCAGGATCAGCAGCTGCGGCAGCAGCGGCGAGCCCTGGGTAATGAACTGCGGCAGCACCGCCACCATGAAGATGATGCCCTTGGGGTTGGTGGCATTGGTCAGGAAACCGGTCAGGAAGCGTTTGCGGGCGGTCGGCACCACCAGCTCCGCCCGGTCCTGGCTGGCGCCGACGCTGACCTTGGCGCGCCACTGGCTCAGGCCGAGATAAATCAGGTACAGCGCGCCCACCGTCTTGACGATGTTGAACGCCACCTCCGACGCCAGCAGCAGCGAGCCGACGCCCGCGCCGGCGATGCAGAAAATCAGCATCAGGCCGGTCTGCAGGCCGAAGATGGTGGCGCTGGTGCGGCGCACGCCGTACGACAGTCCGTGCGACATCGACAGCACCGCGCCCGATCCGGGCGAGACGGCGATGATGCAGGCGGCGATGAAAAAGGTGATCCAGGTGGCGAAGCTCATAGTTATCCCGTGCGGTCAGCCGCAGCACCGTGCTGCGGGGCAAAGTACATTGTAGCGGTGCTGGCGGCTCGCCGCCCGGCGCGTCATCGGTTAATATTGCTTATCAACCAAGGATACCCCATGACCCAGCCACATTTCCCCTCGGAGCAACACTGATGGCCGGCACCAGCCTGCTGGCGCTGATCGATGACATCGCCACCATCCTCGACGACGTCGCCCTGATGAGCAAGATGGCGGCCAAGAAAACCGCCGGCGTGCTGGGCGACGACCTGGCCCTGAACGCCCAGCAAGTGGCCGGCGTGCGCGCCGAGCGCGAACTGCCGGTGGTGTGGGCGGTGGCGCTCGGCTCGCTGAAGAACAAAGCCATCCTGGTGCCGGCGGCGCTGGCGATCAGCGCCTTCGCGCCGTGGGCCATCACGCCGCTGCTGATGGCGGGCGGCCTCTACCTGTGCTTCGAAGGCTTCGAGAAAATCACCCACACGCTGCTGCACCGCGAGGAAGCCGACCAGCACCTGGGCGAGCTGGCCGACGCCGTCAGCGATCCCGACGTCGACCTGGTGGCGCTGGAAAAGGACAAGATCAAGGGCGCCATCCGCACCGACTTCATCCTGTCGGCCGAGATCATCGTCATCGCCCTGGGCACGGTGGCCGGCGCGCCCTTCCTGCAACAGGTGACGGTGGTGGTCGGCATCGCGCTGGTGATGACGGTGGGCGTGTACGGCATCGTGGCCGGCATCGTCAAGATGGACGACGCCGGGCTCTACCTGAGCCAGCGCGGCGGCAGCGCCGTGCGCGCGCTGGGCCGGGTGCTGCTGGCGGCCGCGCCCAAGCTGATGAAGCTGCTGTCCGTGGTCGGCACGGCCGCCATGTTCATGGTCGGCGGCGGCATCCTGATGCACGGCCTGCCGGGCACGCACGAGCTGGTCCACCACGCGGTCGAAGCGGTCGCCACGGTGCCGGTGCTGGGCCCGCTGCTGGCCTGGGCCACGCCGGCCGCGCTGGACGCGGTGGCCGGCGTCGTCGCCGGCGCGCTGGCGCTGGCGGCGGTCATGCTGGGCGGAAAACTATGGAGCCTGCTTAAAAAATAGACGCGGCTGGCTGGCGCCCGCGCAAAATTCCGGGAACTTCCGCCCCGCCTTACGCTCCAATGGCGAAGGAGGCAGGATATGGAGCACATGCAGCGACACTTGCGCATGGCGCTGGACGCCGCGCGCATGACAATCTGGGATTCCGAGCTCAACGATGGCCGCGTCATCGACAGCACGGTCAAATGGTTTGGCGCGGGCGCCACCTTGCTGGGCCTGCCGTACGGCGACCTCAAGCAGCCGTTTGCCATCTTTCTCCAGTTCGTCGTCACCGAAGACCGCGACCAGCTGCTCGACACCATGCAGACCGCGGTCGACAACCACGACAGCTACGAAGTCGAGTACCGCGTGGTCTGGCCCGACCACAGCCGCCACTGGCTGGCCGCCAAGGCCCATGTGTTTTGCGACGGCGACGACGGCCGGCCGCTCGGCACGCTGGGCGTGGTCTGGGACATCACCGAACGCAAGATCAGCGAGCAGACCACCGCGCGCCAGCGCGAGCTGGCCGCCGTCACGCTGCGCTCGATCGGCGAGGGCGTGATCACCACCAACGCCCACGGCGAAACCGACTACCTGAACTACATCGCCGAGCAGCTGACCGGCTGGACCCACGAGGAAGCGCACGGGCTGCACATCGCCTCCACGCTCAAGCTGGTCGACGACGCCGGCGCCCCCATCCCGGAGCACGTGGCGCTGCAGTGCCTGCGGCTGCGGCAGGCGATCGGCATGTCGTCGCAAAACCAGCTGGTCACGCGCGACGGCCGCCATGTGGCGGTCGAGGAATCGGCCGCGCCGATCTGGTCCGACGATGGCGAGCTGCTGGGCGCGGTGGTGGTGTTCCGCGACGTCAGCCACGAACGCAAGCTCACCAAGCAACTGTCGTGGAACGCCACCCACGACACGCTCACCGGCCTGATCAACCGGCGCGAATTCGAAGTGCAGATCGCCGCCGCGCTGCACAGCGCCAAGCAGGACGGCCACGTGCACGCGCTGCTGTACATGGACCTGGACCAGTTCAAGATCGTCAACGACACCTGCGGCCACAGCGCCGGCGACCTGCTGCTGCAGCTGCTGTCCAAGATGCTGCAAACGCAGATGCGCGACAGCGACATCCTGGCCCGCCTCGGCGGCGACGAGCTCGGCGTGCTGCTGCCGCACTGCCCGCCGGACCAGGCGCTGCTGATCGCCGACGAGCTGCGCCAGTCGATCAAGAACTTCCGCTTCGTGTGGGACGACCACACCTTCGAGCTGGGCGTGAGCATCGGCCTGGTCGAGATCAACCACCACAGCAAATCGATGACCGAGCTGCTGATCGCCGCCGACCAGGCCTGCTACCTGGCCAAGGAGCGCGGCCGCAACCGCGTGCACCTGTACCAGGAATCGGACCTGCGGCTGGCGCGGCGCCAGGGCGAGATGCAATGGGTGTCGCGCCTGAACGAAGCCTTCGAGCACCAGTACTTCCGGCTGTACGCCCAGCCCATCGTGCGCCTCGACCGGCACGACGAGGAGGCGCACGACGAGGTGCTGATCCGCATCCAGCCGGCCAAGGGCGACCTGATCCTGCCCGGCGCCTTCATCCCCGCCGCCGAGCGCTACGACATGATGACGGCGATCGACCGCTGGGTGATACGCGCCGTCTGCCGCCACCTGCACAGCCTGGGCCCGCAGGCGGGCGAGGCAGCCGGCCGGCCGCCGGCGCAGTACTCGGTCAACCTGTCCGGCACCTCGCTGGGCGACGAGGGCCTGCACGACTACATCGTCGAGCAGTTCGCCGAGCACGGCATCGCGCCGGCGCAGATCTGCTTTGAAATCACCGAGACCGCGGTGATCGCCAACCTGGTCAGGGCGCAGGACTTCATGGCCGGGTTGAAGGCGCTGGGCTGCAGCTTCTCGCTGGACGATTTCGGCAGCGGCCTGTCGTCGTTCGCCTACCTGCGGGCGCTGCCGGTGGACTACCTCAAGATCGACGGCGTGTTCATCCGCGACATCGCCACCAACGCCATCAACCGCGCCATGATCAAGGCCATCAACGAGGTCGGCCACGTGATGGGCCTCAGCACCGTGGCCGAATACGTCGAGGACGAACCGACGCTGGCCGTGGTGCGCGAGCTCGGCCTGGACTACGCCCAGGGCTACGCGGTCGGCACGCTGCGGCCGCTCAGCGCCAGCGCCGGCGCTTAGTCCACGGCCAGCTCAACCAGCTCGGCCTGCAAGGGCGTGCCCAGCGCGCGCAGCGCCGTGTTGAAGTCGTCCAGACTCAGCGCGGCGCTGGCGGTGGCCACGCAGCGCGTGCGGCCGCCGCCGGCCGAGGTGTGCTGCGCCAGCTGCCGCAGCACGTCGTCGGCCGGGTCGAGGAACTGCACGTCCGGCGCCGCCGCCTCGAAGAAGGGCTTGAGCCACGGCAGGTGGGTGGACGACATCGTCATCACATCGAGCTGCGGATGGGCGGCGCGCAGCTCGGCGATGAAGCCGCTGACGGCGGCCTGGGTTGCCTGCGGCCTGTGGACAAAGGCGAAGTTTTCCACAAGGTCCACCAGCGCCGAGGCATTCACCAGCACCACCTCGCCACTGCCGCGATGGGCGTCGGCATAGGCCTGCATGGCCGCGCTGCCCACCATCGAGCGCACGCCCAGCACCGCCACCTTACCGCTGGCCGAATGCCGCACCGCCTCGGCCACCGGCGGGAAGATGCCGATCACCGGCACCGCAGCCGCCGCGCGCAGCGGCTCCAGCACCACCACGCTGGGCGCGTTCGACGCCAGCACCACCGCCACGCATCCCTGCGCCTGCAAGTAGGCGGTAGCACGTTGCACCGACGCCAGCAACTGCTGCGGCGTCTTGGCGCCGTAGGGGAAACTGGCGCGGTCGGCGAAATACACGATGTCCTGCGCCGGGAAGGCCGCGCGCACGCGCTCGACGATGGCATAGCTGCCGATGCCGGCGTCGAAGATGCCGACCGGTCGTTGAAGTTCCATGGTTTTCCTCAGCCATCCCCAATCCGGGGAATTTTGATCTACATCAATAAAATTGCGGGTCGGACTCCGTAAACTGGACACATCAATTGCGATAGAGCAATACACGGTCAAGCCGCCCCAACCCTGGAGTCACGAAATGCGCAACAACCAGCCCGTCACCAACCGCGAAGTGGAAGTCCTGGACGACCAGGCCATCGTTTCCAAGACTGACTTAAATGGCAACATTGTCTACGTAAATCCCTACTTTACGCAAATCAGCGGTTACAGCGAGGCCGAGCTGCTGGGTGCGCCGCAGAACATCGTGCGCCATCCGGACATGCCGGCCGACGCCTTCGCCGACCTGTGGAGCTCGATCAAGGGCGGCACGCCGTGGACCGGCATCGTCAAGAACCGCTGCAAGAACGGCGACCACTACTGGGTGCGCGCCAACATCACGCCGATCCGCGACAACGGCAAGACCACCGGCTACATGTCGGTGCGGGTCAAGGCCGAGCGCCAGCAGATCGCCAAGGCCGAACAAGCCTACCGCGCCATCCGCGAAGGCGGCCGCCACGGCATCCGCATCAAGAACGGCCAGGTGATCCAGGCCGGCGCCGGCTCGCTGATGTCGCGCCTGAGCCATGTGTCGCTGGCCATGCGCATCTGGCTGGCCACCAGCGTGGTCAACGTGCTGCAGGTGATCGTCTGCGCCGCCGCGCTGATGAGCGGCGGCGCCAACAACTACCCGATCTTCTTCGCCACCTTCTTCGGCCTGCTGATCAACGTCTTCCTGTGGTACACGCTGCGCGCCTCGGTGCTGCAGCCGCTGGACCGCGCCTTGCAAGGCGCGCGCGCCATCGCCGCCGGCGACCTGTCGGGCTCCTTCGACACCGAGGCCACCGACGAAGTGGGGCAGCTGCTGCGCGCGCTGCAGCAGATGAACAGCAACCTGATCGCCACCATCCGCGACGTCCGCATCAATGTCGAGACCATGGCCGTGGCCACGCGCCAGATCGCCGCCGGCAACGCCGACCTGTCCGGCCGCACCGAGGCGCAGGCCGCCAGCCTGGAGGAGACCGCGTCCAGCGTCGAGCAGTTCTCGTCCACCGTCAAGCAGAACGCCGACAACTCGGCCCAGGCCAACCAGCTGGCGCAGAACGCCTCCACCGTCGCGGTGCAGGGCGGCGAGATCGTCGCCGACGTCATCGCCACCATGGACGAGATCAACGCCTCGTCGCGCCAGATCGTCGACATCATCGGCCTGATCGAAGGCATCGCCTTCCAGACCAACATCCTGGCGCTGAACGCCGCCGTCGAGGCGGCGCGGGCCGGCGAACAGGGCCGCGGCTTCGCCGTGGTGGCTGGCGAGGTGCGCAACCTGGCCCAGCGCAGCGCCACCGCCGCCAAGGACATCAAGAACCTGATCAACGTCTCGGTCGGCAAGGTCAGCGCCGGCATGGTGCAGGTCGACCGCGCCGGCGCCACCATGAAGGAAGTGGTGGCCTCGGTGCAGCAGGTGACGGCCATCATGGAGGAAATCTCGGTCGCCTCGCGCGAGCAGAGCATCGGCGTCGACCAGGTCAACGCCGCCATCGCCCACATGGACCAGGTCACGCAGCAGAACGCCGCGCTGGTCGAGGAAGCGGCCGCCGCCACCGCCAGCCTGGCGCTGGAAGCGGGCGGCCTGACGCAGGCGGTCAGCCTGTTCAAGTTCGGCAGCACCAGCACGGGCACGCGCACGCCGCGTCCCGCGCGTGCCGCCGCCCATCGTCAACAGCCTTTGAAACGCCTGGCAGCATGAACATGAATACCGCCTTCCCCGCCGTGGAATTCGACGCCGAGATCATCGGCAAACTGAGCCAGTCCGGCCCGCGCTACACCTCGTATCCGACCGCGGACCGCTTCCAGCAGGACTTCGGCTACGGCCAGTTCCTGGAAGCGGTGGCCGGCCTGCGCATGCGCCGCAGCCAGCGGCCCTTGTCGCTGTACGTGCACATTCCGTTCTGCGACACCATCTGCTACTACTGCGGCTGCAACAAGATCGTCACCAAGGACCACAGCAAGGCCGCCACCTACCTCGGCTACCTGAAGCAGGAGATCGACATGCAGGGCCGCCTGTTCGCCGGCATGGGCGAGATCGAACAGCTGCACTTCGGCGGCGGCACGCCGACCTACCTGAGCGACCGCCAGATGGGCGACCTGATGACCCACCTGCACGAGAACTTCAGCTTCGTGCCGGACGCGCAGGGCGAGTACTCGATCGAGATCGATCCGCGCACCGTCAGCGTCGAGCGGGTGCACTCGCTGCGCGCGCAAGGCTTCAACCGCATCAGCCTGGGCGTGCAGGACTTCGACCCCGAGGTGCAGAAGGCCGTCAACCGCATCCAGCCGGAAGCGGAAACCCGCGCCGTGATGGACGCCGCGCGCGCCGCCGGCTTCCGCTCGATCAGCATCGACCTGATCTACGGCCTGCCCAAGCAGACCATGGCCAGCATGGAGCGGACGCTGGACAAGGTGATAGACGCCGACCCCGACCGCATCGCGCTGTACAACTACGCCCACCTGCCGCACCTGTTCAAGCCGCAGCGCCGCATCGCCGACGCCGACCTGCCGACCGCCGCCGTCAAGCTCGACCTGCTGGCGCTGTGCATCCGCCGCCTGTGCGCGGCCGGCTATGTCTACATCGGCATGGACCATTTCGCCAAGCCGGACGACGAGCTGGCGGTGGCGCAGCGCCAGGGCCGTTTGCAGCGCAACTTCCAGGGCTATTCGACGCGTGCCGAGGCGGACCTGATCTCGTGCGGCGTCTCGGCCATCAGCGCGGTCGGCGCCACCTACAGCCAGAACGAGAAAACGCTGGAAGCCTATTACGAAAAACTCGACGACGGCAAGCTGCCGGTCACGCGCGGCATCAAGCTCGATACCGACGACCTGCTGCGGCGCATCGTGATCCAGAAACTGATGTGCAATTTCGAGTTGTCGATCTCGTCGATCGAACAGGCCTACCCGATCCGCTTCCCGCTGTACTTCGCGGCCGAGCTGGAAAAGCTCAAGGCCTTCGAGGACGACGGCCTGCTGCAGATCGATCCGCAATGGATCAGCGTGACGCCGAAAGGCCGTCTGCTGATACGCAATATCTGCATGGTGTTCGACCGCTACCTGAGCATGCCGCGCGTCGACGGCCCGCAGCCGCTGCGCTACTCGAAAACCATATGAACGCACCATGAACCTGCTTCAGCTACTGCCGGTGATGGTGGTCGGACTGGCCGGCAGCGTGCACTGCATCGGCATGTGCGGCGGCATCGTCGGCGCGCTGTCGGTCGGCACGGCGGCGCCAGCGCCGATGCGTAGCGTGATTCCTATCGTCGCCATGCCGGCCCCCGCCGGCGCCAGCGCCTTGCCGCGCGTGCTGTCGTACAACGCCGGCCGCATCGCCAGCTACATGGTGGCCGGCGCGCTGGCCGGCGGCCTGGCCGGCGGCGCGCAAAGCCTGTCGGCGCTGGCCGGCGTGCAGCTGCTGTTCTACTGGCTGGCCAACCTGATGCTGGTGGCGCTGGGCCTGTACCTGATGAACGCCTGGCGCGGCCTGGCGCTGCTGGAGCAGGGCGGCCGCGTGCTGTGGCAGCGCGCGCAGCCGGCCATCGCGCCGATGATGAAAACCCTGATGCCGGCCCGGCGCCCGCACCAGGCCTTCGCGCTGGGCGCGCTGTGGGGCTGGCTGCCGTGCGGCATGGTCTACAGCGTGCTGCTGACCGCGATGCTGAGCGGCTCGGCCGGCGACGGCGCCGCCGTCATGCTGGCCTTCGGCCTGGGCACGCTGCCCATGCTGACCGCGCTGGGCCTGGCCGGCGCCCGCCTGCAACGCGTGCTGCAACAGCGCCGCGTGCGCATCGCCTGCGGCCTGCTGGTGTTGGCCTTCGGCGTGCTGGGACTGGCGCGCGCGGCCGGCGGCATCGCGCCAGACTGGATGGACACCTTATGCCTGACACCACATCAATAGACCGCCACACGGCGCCCGGCGCGCAAGCGCACATTTGCTACCACTGCGGCCAGCCGCTGCCGGCCGCCGCCAAGCCCGAATGGCAGGTGCGCATAGCCGGCGTCGACCACGCCATGTGCTGCCCCGGCTGCGCGGCGGTGGCGCAGACCATTGTCGACCTGGGCCAGGCGTCGTACTACCACGAGCGCTCGGCCTTCGCCGCCAGCGCCGAGGGCGCGCAAATGCTGCCGCCGGAACTGCGCCTGTACGACAACGCCGACCCGCGCTTCGCCCTCGATGAAGACAGCCGCGAAACCACGCTGGCGGTCGAAGGCATACGCTGCGCCGCCTGCGTGTGGCTGATCGAACAGCGCCTGGCCAAGCTGCCCGGCGTGCAGAGCGCGCAGCTCAACGTCGCCACCGAACGCCTGTACGTGCGCTGGCGCTCGGCCGATTGCCAGCCCGGCGACATCCTGGCCGCGCTGCACGCGATCGGTTACGCCGCCTATCCCTACGACGCGCAGCGCCACGGCGAACAGCAGCGCCAGGCCGCCAAGACCCTGGGCCGCCAGCTGTTCGTCGCCGGCCTGTCGATGATGCAGGTGATGATGTACGTGGCCCCGGCCTACCTGGCGGACGACGGCACGCTGGACGACAGCATGGCCGCGCTGATGCGCTGGGCCAGCCTGCTGCTGACGGCGCCGGCCATCTGCTATTCGGCGCTGCCGTTCTGGCGCGGCGCCTGGGCCAGCCTGCGCGCCGGCACCTTGGGCATGGACGTGCCGGTGGCGCTGGGCATCGCCGCCGCTTTCGGCGCCAGCGTGCTGGCCACGGTGCGCGGCCACGGCGACGTGTATTTCGATTCGGTGACGATGTTCATCTTCCTGCTGCTGTGCAGCCGCCACCTGGAGCTGCGCGCGCGCCGCAAGGCCGGCGCCGCGCTGGAGCGCCTGCAGCACGCGCTGCCGGCATCGGCCACGCTGCTCGACGACTACCCGGTCAGCCACGCCGCCACCCTGGTGCCGGCCGCCGCGCTGGCGGTGGGCCAGGTCATCATGATCAAGCCCGGCGAGGCGGTGGCGGCCGACTGCGTCATCGTCGACGGCCGCACGCAGCTCGACCTGTCGCTGCTCAGCGGCGAAAGCGCGCCGGTGGCCAAGGACAGCGGCGACGCCCTGCCGGGCGGCGCCATCAACGCCGGCTCGGTGGTGCTGGCGCGCGTGACCCGCATCGCCCAGGACAGCACCTTGTCCAAGCTGGTCAAGCTGGTCGACCGCGCCGGCCGCGACAAGCCGCGCATCGCCCAGTGGGCCGACGACGTCGCCGGCTGGTTCGTGCTGGCGCTGCTGCTGTTCGCGCTGGCCACCTTCGTGTTCTGGTACTGGATGGACGGCGACAGCGCCGCCCGCGCCTGGCCGATCGCCATCGCGGTGCTGGTGGTGTCCTGCCCGTGCGCGCTGTCGCTGGCGACGCCGACCGCGCTGGCCGCCGCCACCGACCGCCTGCTGCGCCAGGGCGTGCTGATCACCGGCCCGCAAACGCTGGAGACGCTGCACCGCGCCACCCACATCGTGTTCGACAAAACCGGCACGCTGACCTTCGGCCGCCCGGCCTTGCAGCAGACCGTGCAACTGGGCCTGATGCAGGCCGACTTCTGCCTGCAAGTGGCGGCCGCGCTGGATGCCGGCAGCGGCCATCCGCTGGCGCGCGCCATCGTCGACGCCGCCGCTGCGGCGCAGGGCGGCGCGCGCGCCGACTGGCAGGCGACGGCGGTCGATGAAATCGCCGGGCGCGGCATCGAAGGCGTGCTGCACAACCGCCTGTACCGCCTGGGCAGCGCCGGCTTCGTCGCCGAACTGAGCGGATCGGCGCCGCCGCATGATGCGGGCCATGGCGTCACGCCGGTCTACCTCGGCGTCGCCGGCCAGTGGCTGGCCTGCTTCCATTTGCGCGACGGCTTGCGGCCCGATGCGCAAGCCACGGTCGACTACTTCCGCCAGGCCGGCAAGACCGTGGTGCTGCTCAGCGGCGACAACGCCGACCTGGCCCGCCAGGTCGGCGACCAGCTCGGCATCAGCACCACCGTGGGCGGCTACCTGCCCGATGAAAAGCTGGCCTTCGTCAAGCGCCTGCAACAGACCGGCGCCGTGGTGGCGATGGTCGGCGACGGCATCAACGACGCCGCCGTGCTGAGCGCGGCCGACGTCTCCTTCGCGATGGGCGCGGGCGCCGCACTGGCGCAAGCCCATGCGGACGCGGTGCTGCTGTGCGGCCGCCTCGGCGCCGTCGCCGACAGCGCCCGCGTGGCGGCGCGCACCATGGGTGTGATCCGCCAGAACCTGGGCTGGGCCAGCGTCTACAACGCGCTGGCGATCCCGGCGGCGGCGGCCGGCCTGCTCAACCCGTGGCTGTCCGGCGTCGGCATGGCGCTCAGTTCCGCCGTGGTGGTGGCCAACGCGCTGCGCCTCAGAAGGGGGACATGATGGAAGCGCTCTACCTGCTCATTCCGCTCAGCGTGGTGCTGGTGTTTGCCGCGCTGTGGGTGTTCTTCCGCGCCTCCGACAGCGGCCAGTTCGACGACCTGGTCGGCCCGGCGCTGCGCGTGCTCCAGGATGATGACAAGCCGCCACTAGAATAGTTTGATCTGGGAAATTTTGATCCACATCAAGGTTTTTTCACTCCCACAAAAGTAACCTTTGATACACATCATTAAAGCGTTCTTGGGAGAACTTCAAGTGGACCTTGCACAGAACTACAACTACAAGATTGTGAAGCAATTCGCAATCGCCACCGTGGTCTGGGGCATCATCGGCATGCTGGTCGGCGTGATTATCGCCGCCCAGCTGGCATGGCCGGCGTTGAACCTGGACATACCATGGTTGACCTACGGCCGCCTGCGGCCCCTGCACACCAACGCGGTGATTTTCGCGTTCGGTATCTGCGGACTTTTCGCGACGTCCTATTACGTCGTGCAGCGCACCTGCCAGGTGCGGCTGTTTTCGGACAAGCTGGCCGCCTTCACCTTCTGGGGCTGGCAAGCGGTGATCGTCAGCGCCGTCGTCACGCTGCCGATGGGCCTGACCCGCGGCAAGGAATACGCCGAGCTGGAATGGCCGATCACGCTGCTGATCGCCGTGGTGTGGATCGCCTACGCGGTGGTGTTCTTCGGCACGCTGCTGACGCGTAAGGTCAAGCACGTCTACGTCGCCAACTGGTTCTTCGCCGGCTACATCATCGCCGTGACGATCCTGCACGTGGTCAACGGCGCCAGCATGCCTGCAACCTTGTTCAAATCCTACTCCGCCTACTCCGGCGTGCAGGACGCCATGATCCAGTGGTGGTACGGCCACAACGCGGTGGGCTTCATCCTGACCGCCGGCTACCTGGGCATGGTCTACTACTTCATCCCGAAACAGGCCGAACGTCCGGTGTACTCGTATCGCCTGTCGATCGTGCACTTCTGGGCGCTGATCTTCACCTATATGTGGGCCGGCCCGCACCACCTGCACTACACCGCGCTGCCGGACTGGACGCAATCGATCGGCATGGTGTTCTCGCTGATCCTGCTGGCGCCAAGCTGGGGCGGCATGATCAACGGCATCATGACCCTGTCGGGCGCCTGGCACAAGCTGCGCACCGACCCCATCCTGAAGTTCATGATCGTCTCGCTGTCGTTCTACGGCATGGCCACCTTCGAAGGCCCGATGATGTCGATCAAGACCGTCAACGCGCTGTCGCACTACACCGACTGGGGCATCGCCCACGTCCACGGCGGCGCACTGGGCTGGGTGGGCTTCATCACCATGGGCTCGATCTACTACCTGCTGCCGCGCCTGGCCGGTCAGCAAAAAATGTATAGCACCAAGCTGATCGACCTGCACTTCTGGGTCGCCACCATCGGCATCGTGCTGTACATCGCCGCGATGTGGATCGCCGGCGTCATGCAGGGCCTGATGTGGCGCGCGGTCAATCCGGACGGCACGCTGACCTACACCTTCGTCGAAGGCGTCAAAGCCACCTACCCGTACTACGTGGTGCGCTTCGCCGGCGGCCTGCTGTACCTGAGCGGCATGTGCGTGATGGGCTACAACACCTGGATGACCTTGCGTAACCGCGAGACCGCCGTGGCGCGCATCCCCGCGCTGACCGCCGGCCACGCCTGATATCGGAGCTGAGTATGAAATTTTCACCGAAGTTTACACATTCGTGGATAGAACAAAATCCCTGGCTGCTGATCGCGCTGGTGACGCTGGTGGTCAGCGTCGGCGGCGCCGTCGAGATCGTGCCGCTGTTCTTCCAGAAGTCCACCACCGAGCCGGTGGCGGGCCTGAAGCCCTACTCGCCGCTGCGCCTGGCGGGCCGCGACATCTATGTGCGCGAAGGCTGCTACAACTGCCACTCGCAGATGGTGCGTCCGTTCCGCGCCGAGACCGAACGCTACGGCCACTACTCGGTCGCCGGCGAGTTCGTCTACGACCGGCCGTTCCAGTGGGGTTCCAAGCGCACCGGGCCGGACCTGGCGCGCGTGGGCGGCCGCTACAGCGATGAATGGCACCGCACCCACCTGGCCAATCCGCGCGACGTGGTGCCCGAGTCGAACATGCCGAACTACCCATGGCTGGCGAAGACCTCGCTGGTGCCGGAATCGATCGTGCCGAAGATGAAGGCGCTCAAGCGCCTGGGCGATCCCTACACCGACGCCGAGATCGCCGCCGCGCCGGAGGAGCTCAAAGACAAGACCGAAGAAGACGCCCTGGTCGCCTATCTGCAAGGCCTGGGCACATTAATCAAGACGAGGAACTAGCATGGCTATCGATACCCTGTTTGATCGCGCCAGCAGCGTGATGACGGTGATTTCCTTCATCACATTTGCCGGCATCCTGTGGTGGGCCTTTATCCACAACAAGGAAGCCGACTTCGCGGCGGCGGCCCAGCTGCCGTTCGACGACGACGAGAAGGAGCACAGCCATGGCTGATTTCACCAACGGTTTCTGGGACATGTACATCGTCGTGCTGACCCTGCTCGGCATCGTCGGCTGCGGCGTGCTGCTGTTCTCGCAATCGAAGATCAAGGGCAAGGCCGGCGAAACCACCGGCCACGTGTGGGACGAGGATTTGAGCGAGCTGAACACGCCGATGCCGCGCTGGTGGATGTGGCTGTTCTACATCACCATCGTCTTCGGCCTGGGCTACCTGGTCCTGTATCCCGGCCTGGGCAGCTATGCCGGCAAGCTGGGCTGGAAATCCTCGGGCCAGTACCAGGCCGAGCTCAAGCAGGCCGAGGCCGACTACGGCCCGCTGTTCGCGCAATACCAGAAGCAGGACCTGAAGCAGGTGGCGGCCGATCCCAAGGCCCACGCCATCGGCGAGCGCCTGTTCCTGACCTACTGCGCGCAGTGCCACGGCTCCGATGCGCGCGGCAACAAGGGCTTCCCCAACCTGACCGACAAGGACTGGCTGTTCGGCGGCGCCCCCGAGACCATCAAGGAAACCATCCTGCACGGCCGCACCGGCGTGATGCCGGCCATGGGCGCCGCGCTGGGTTCGGACAAGGATGTGGAAAACGTCGCCCATTACGTGCTGAGCCTGTCCGGCTCGACCGCCGATCCGATCAAGGCGGTGTTCGGCAAGGACAAGTTCGGCGCCTGCATGGCTTGCCATAGCGCGAGCGGCACCGGCAACCAGGCCCTCGGCGCACCGAATCTGACCGACAAGATCTGGCTGTTCGGCGGCAGCGCCGAGACCATCATGGAAACCATCCGCAAGGGCCGCAGCACCACCATGCCGGCGTTCGCGGACTTCCTCGGCGACGCCAAGGTGCACGTGCTGGCCGCCTATGTGTGGAGCTTGTCGAACGACGTCAACCATGTTGAACCCTCACCGGTCGCGGCGGCGACAGACACCGCCACGGCAGCAAAATGAACGATCCTGCACCACAAGTCATCAAGATGTATGCGGCGCGCGAGGAAATCTATCCGCGCGAAACCTCGGGCCGCTACGCCCGCCTGCGCTGGCTGTGCCTGTGGCTGACGCAGCTGGCCTTCTACTGCACGCCGTGGATGCAGTGGAACGGACGCCAGGCCCTGCTGTTCGACCTGGCGGCGCGCAAGTTCTACATCTTCGGCCTGGTCTTGTGGCCGCAGGACTTCATCTACCTGGCGGCGCTGCTGATCATCTGCGCCTATTTGCTGTTCCTCGCCACGGCGGTGGCGGGGCGGGTGTGGTGCGGCTTCGCCTGTCCGCAAACGGTGTACACCGAAATCTTCCTGTGGATAGAACGCAAGATCGAAGGCAAGCGCAGCGCCCGCATGGCGCTGGACCGGCAGCCGATGTCGGCCGCCAAGTTCGGCAAGAAAAGCGCCAAGCACCTGGCCTGGGGCGCGGTGGCGCTGTGGACCGGCTTCACCTTCGTCGGCTACTTCACGCCGATCAAGCTGCTGGGCAACGAGGTGCTGACCTTGAGCTTCGGCCCGTGGGAATGGTTCTGGGTGGTGTTCTACAGCCTGGCCACCTACGGCAACGCCGGCTGGCTGCGCGAGCAGGTGTGCAAGTACATGTGCCCGTACGCCCGCTTCCAGAGCTCGATGTTCGACCGCGACACGCTGATCATCACCTACGACGGCGAACGCGGCGAACCGCGCGCGCCGCTCAACAAGCGCGATGTAGTCAACGGCGGCTCGTGCATCGACTGCAGCCTGTGCGTGCAGGTGTGCCCGACCGGCATCGATATCCGCAAGGGCTTGCAGTACGAGTGCATCGGCTGCGCCGCCTGCGTCGACGCCTGCAACGGCGTGATGGACAAGATCGGCCAGCCGCGCGGCCTGATACGCTACAGCACCGAGCGGGCGCTGCTGATGCACTACACGCCGACCGAGATCCGCCAGCGCACGCTGCGGCCGCGGGTGAAGATCTACGCCGGCATCCTGGCGCTGATCGTGGCGGCGGTCGGCATCGCGCTGTGGCTGCGCACGCCGCTCAAGCTGGACGTGATACGCGACCGCGGCGCCATGGGGCGCGAGGTCGAGGAGGGCATGATCGAAAACGTCTACCGCCTGCAGATCATGAACACGACCGAGCAGGCGCACACCTACCGCATCCGCGTCGGCGGCCTGCCCACGCTGTCGCAGGTGACGCCGGAAGAGGTGCGGGTGGAAGGCACCGAGACCAAGGCCTATCCGATCCGCCTGCGCACCGAGCACGGCGCCGGCCAGCCGGGCTCGAACAAGATCGAAATCGAACTGACCGCAGTCGACCAGCCGTCGCTGCATGTGAAGGAACACGCGGTATTTTTCGTGCCGCGCTAAGGAGAGCAAGATGAGCGTATCGATGATGGCGCAAGCGCCGGCGACGCCGTGGTGGAAGCAGCGCTGGCCGTGGCTGCTGATGCTCGGCCCGGCCGTGGTGGTGGTGGCCGGCAGCTATACCGGCTACCTGGCCTGGTCGCAGCAGGACGCGCTGGTGGTGGGCGACTACTACAAGCAGGGCAAGGCCATCAACCAGGACTTGCGGCGCGACCGCCTGGCCTCGACGCTGGGCCTGTCGATGTCGCTGGGCTACGACGCCACCACCGGCACGCTGAACGGCCAGCTGCGGCGCAATAGCAGCGACCAGGGCCGGAGCGAGCGGCTGTTCGTCCACCTGTCGCATGCGACGCTGCCGGAGAAGGATATCCAGCTGGTGGTGCAGCCGGACGAGTTCGGCGCGTTCCAGATCAATCTGCCGATGCTGGAGCGCAGCCGCTGGGTGGTGCTGGTGGAGGGCGAGCAGCGCGACTGGCGGCTGGCCGGCGCGTGGACCTGGCCGGCGCAGCGCCAAGTGACGCTGCAGGCCGACAACTAATCAGGCGCAGGTCTGCATGCCGGCGGTGATGGCTTTCAGCGTCGGCACGTCGAGCAATTCGATTTCGCGGTTGCTCACGCGCAGCAGGCTTTCCTTCTTGAACTTGGACAGCAGGCGGCTGATGCTCTCGATCGTCAGCCCCAGGTAGTTGCCGATTTCCTCGCGCGACATGCGCAGCTGGAAGGTGTTGGGCGAGTAGCCGCGCGCCTCGTAGCGCGACGACAGGTTGATCAGGAAGGCGGCAAAACGCTGGGTCGCCTGCATATTCCCCAGCAACAGCATCACGCTTTGCTCGCGCGTGATTTCCTGGCTCATCATGCGGTGGAAGTGGCGCAGCAGCGTCGGCATATCGGCCAGCAGTTGTTGCAGGCTGCCGAATGGAATCTCGCACACCTCGCTGTCTTCCAGCGCCACGGCGGTGCAATGGTGCAGGTCGGTGCTGATGGCGTCCATGCCCAGCAGTTCGCCGGCCATCTGGAAGCCGGTGATCTGTTCGGCGCCCTCGCGGTTGACCTGGTAGGTCTTGAAATGGCCCAGGCGTATCGCAAACAGGCTCTGGAAGGGATCGCCGATGCGGAACAGCGTGGCGCCGCGCGCCACTTTACGCCGGCGGCCTATGATCTGGTCGAGCCGGTCCATATCGTTGTTGTCCAGCCCCATGGGCAAACACAGTTGGTGCATGCTGCAGGTCGCACAACTGGCCTTGAGGATCTCGATGGTGGCGCTGGGCAGGACCAGCTCTGGAAGTTCTCGTATCATGCAGCCAGTGTAGACCATTTGTCGTCATCTGTGGTCGATGCCGCAGTCATCCGATCAAGTATTCGCGCGCCATTTTCCTTGCACGATGCAAGCGGCTCTTGACCGCCGCGCTGCTGTCGCCCACTTCGGCGGCGATTTCGGCGATCGACAGCTCGGCGAAGTCGCGCAGCAGCACCACCTGCAGATAATCGGCCGGCAGCGATTCCAGCGCGTTGACCAGCTCCAGCCGCAGGCCGGCCGTGTCTTGGCTGGCCAGCCACTGCTCGGCGCGCTCGTCGTCCCACGGATCGTGGCCCAGCGCCATGCGGCCGAGGCGGTGGCACTCGCGCTTGACGACCTGGAACAGCCAGCCGGAAAACGCCGCCAGCAGGCGCACCGACGACAGCCGCCGCGACAGCACCAGCAAGGCTTCCTGCACGGCGTCGTCGACGTCGCCGATCAGGCAGTTGCGCTGGGCGTAGCGGCGGATGTCGGGCTGGCACAGCCGCAGCAGCTGCGCCAGCGCCGCCGGATCGCCGCGGTGGGCGGCGTCCAGCACGGGGAGATGGTGTGCCGCCAGTGTCATGGATTTCCGTTATGTTGGGCAGCCTGCGCCTTGTCCAGCCGGCGGCCGACCAGCGCGCACATCGGGCAAAAGCCGAACAGGCCGGAGCCGACGATGCCCGCCGCCGACGCCGCCAGCGCCATGCCCCACATGCCGCCCAGCACGACTATGCCTATCCAGACGGCGATCAGGCCGGCCACCACGCGCAGCGCGCGCTCCCAGTTTGGTACATTTTTCACATAGAACATAGTGCACTCCAATTCGTCGCAGAGGAAGTCCCTCGGCTGCTAAGAGGGCGGCCGGCGCGGTTTGGATTCGCGCTGCGGATGAATTATCACAAAATATTTAGAATTTTTATCTTGCACGCGATTAAATTGCGAGCTATAGTTCAACACATCAAGTAGCACACTATTTGATCGCCAACTACCCAACTGAAAGAAAACATCATGAAACGCACCCTGATCGCTACCGCACTGCTGGCTTCCGCATTCGCCGCCCAGGCCGCCGCCCCGGCCGCCGACACCACCGTCGTCCTGGTCCACGGCGCGTTCGCCGATGGTTCCAGCTGGGACAAGGTCATTCCGCTGCTGCAGGCCAAGGGCTTGAAAGTGGTGGCCGTGCAGAACCCATTGAGCTCGCTGGCCGACGACGTCGCCGCCACCCAGCGCGTGGTCGATGCGCAAACCGGCAAGGTGGTGCTGGTCGGCCACTCGTGGGGCGGCACCGTCATCACCCAGGCCGGCACCAGCGATAAAATCAAGGCCCTGGTCTATGTGGCCGCGTTCGCGCCGTCCGAAGGCGAGGCCACCGCCAACCTGGGCAAGGACTACGCCGTGCCGCCCGGCATCGCCACCCTGCAGGCCGACGCCGCCGGCTACCTGTGGCTTCCTGCCGACTCGGTCGCCAAGAACTTCGCCCAGGACGTGCCGCCGGCCACCGCCGCGCTGATCGCCGCCACCCAGGGCCCGATCAACGCCAAGGCCTTCGGCGACGCCACCACCGTGGCCGCGTGGAAAACCAAGCCCAACTACTACATCGCCGCCGCCAACGACCGCATGATCGCGCCGGCGCTGCAGCAAGCCTTCGCCAGGAAGCTCAACGCCACCACCGTCACGCTGAAAACCAGCCATGTGCCCATGGTTTCGCAGCCGGCCAAGGTCGCCGAGGTGATCATCGCCGCCGCCCAGCGTTAATCCTGTTGCCAAGGCCGGGCTTTGATAGGAGAATTTGCTGGCATTTTCATATTTTTTTCCAATCCCGCCCGGCCTCGCCTACTAAGGATGAAATGAAGTCACTTGGCATCAAGGCAAAAGTTGCGCTGGCCACCAGCATCACCTCGGTTCTGATGATCGCGCTGGTGACGGTGGTGCAAACCCATCGCATGCAGGACGACTTCACCAGGGTGCTGTTCACGCAGCAGACGGCGCTGATCAACCGCACGGCCGAGGAGCTCGACGACAAGCTGTTGATGCTGCTCGATATCATCGCCGTGTCGGCGCGCAACACGCCGGCCGCCATCGCCCGCAACCCCGGCCAACTGCGCACCTACTACCAGGACCGCGCCGTGCTGGCGCTGTTCGACGACCTGCTGGTGATCAACCCCGAGGGCATGGTGATCGCCGACCTGCCCGAAGTGCCGGGCCGCGCCGGCATCGACGCCTCCGACCGCGCCTACTTCAAGACCGTGATGCGCGCCCGCAAGCCGCTGATCACCGAGCCGCTGATCGGCCGCGCCGGCAAGCAGCCCATCGTGCAGATGGTGGCGCCGGTGCTGGACGCCAACGGCGAGGTGGTGTGCCTGCTGGTCGGCGTGCTGCGGCTGTACAAGGACAATCTGCTGGGCCACCTGCGCAACGCCAAGGTCGGCCGCACCGGCTACTACTTCGCGCTGACCCGCGGCCCGCAGCCGGTGTACGTGCTGCATCCCGAACTGGGCCGCCTGCTCAAGCCGCGCCAGCCCAACGCCAACCCCGCCACCACCCAGGCGCTGGAGCAGGACTTCGAAGGCACGGTCGACAGCGTCAACGGCGCCGGCAAGCGCACCCTCAACAGCTACAAGGCGCTGAAGTCGGTGGACTGGGTGCTGGCCGCCTCGCTGCCGGCCGAGGAAGCGTTCGAACCCTTCAACGGCGTGCTGTACCGGCTGCTGCTGTGGGGCGGCCTGGCCTCGCTGGCGGCCGCCGCGCTGATCGGCTGGCTGACGCTGCGCCTGCTGGCGCCGCTGATACGGCTGCGCGACGCCATCGTCGCCCTGCGCGACAACCCCGGCCGCTTCACGCCGCTGCCCACCCAGGGACAGGACGAGGTCGGCCAGCTGACCACCGCCTTCAACGAACTGATGCACGAACGCCTGGCGGCCGACGCACGCCTGCAAAGCCTGGTCGAGTTCGCGCCCAACGCCATCGTCGTGGTCGGCGTCGATGGCCGCATCGAAACCTTCAACCGCGAAGGCGAGCGCTATTTCGGCTACCAACGCGACGCCGTGCTGGGCCAGCCGCTGGAAATGCTGGTGCCGGAACGCCTGCGCGGCCAGCACGCCGGCCACCGCGTCAAATTCTTTGCCGAGCGCCTCAGCGCCGAGCCGGTGCGCATGGGCGACGGCACCGTGCTGTACGGCTTGCGCCGGGATGGCAGCGAGTTCCCGGTCGAGATCAACCTGAGCGCGGTGCGCACCGACCAGGGCACGAAAGTGCTGGCGGTGATTTCCGACATCACCGAGCGCCACCGGCTGCGGCTGGAAGTGGAGGCGCGCGCCGAGGAGCTGGAGCGCGAGCGCGACCGCGCCGAGGCGGCCAACCGCGCCAAGAGCGAGTTCGTGGCCAATATGAGCCATGAGATCCGCACGCCGATGAACGCCGTGCTGGGCATGGTCTACCTGCTCGGCAATACGCCGCTGACGCCGCAGCAGCGCAAATACCTGAGCATGGTGCGGGTGTCGGGCCAGTCGCTGCTGGGCATCCTCAACGACGTGCTGGATTTCTCCAAGATCGAGGCCCGCCACATGGAACTGTCGCCGGTGGACTTCGCGCTGGACGACACCATGAACTCGCTGGCGACCTTGATGACCATGAACGCCAGCGACAAGGAGCTGGAGCTGGCGATCAGCGTCGACCCGGCCGTGCCGCGCCACCTGCGCGGCGATTCCATGCGGCTGCAGCAAGTCCTGGTCAACCTGGCCGGCAACGCCATCAAGTTCACCGAGCAGGGCGAGGTGGTGGTCAGCGTCGAGCTCAGCGCGCGCGACGAGGACCACGCGCTGCTGCGCTTCGAGGTGCGCGACACCGGCATGGGCATGACCGAGACCCAGCTGGGGCAATTGTTCCAGGCCTTCTCGCAGGGCGACCAGAGCATCACGCGGCGCTTCGGCGGCACCGGCCTGGGCCTGGCCATCACCAAGCGTTTGATCGAGCTGATGGGCGGGCAGATCGCCGTCAGCAGCACCCAGGGGCGCGGCACTTCCTTCTGGTTCAGCCTGCCGTTCGACGTGTTGCCGGAGCTGCCGGACGAGCGCCGCAAGCCGGCGCTGGGCAATCTGCGCCTGCTGGTGGCCGACGACAACCGCACCAGCCGCGAAGTGATCGCCAAGCTGATACGGGCCTGGGGCTGGCATGCGGACGAGGTCGATTCCGGCGCGGCCGCGCTGCACCGCTACCGCCAGAGCCAGCAGTCGAACCAGACCTACGACGTGGTGCTGGCCGACTGGCACATGCCCGGCATGGACGGGCTGGCCACGGCCAAGGGCATCCGCGAGGCGGCGGCCGGCAACAAGCAGCCCATCGTGGTGATGGTCAACGCCTTCGCCCGCGACCATGTGGAGGAAATCTCCAACGCGCCGGAGGCCGACGTGGTGCTGGTCAAGCCCATCACCAGTTCCAACCTGTTCGACGCGCTGCACCAAGCGCTGGTCGCCAAGAGCGACGGCCAGCCGCAGCCGGTGGCCGACGCCAGCATCGCCGGCAGCCTGGCCGGCCGCCACTTCCTGCTGGTGGAAGACAATGCGCTGAACCAGGTGGTGGCGCGCGGCATCCTCGAACACGCGGGCGCGACGCTGGACGTGGTCGGCGACGGCCGCCAGGCGGTCGAGCGCCTGCGCGCCGGCGCCAGCCGCTACGACCTGGTGCTGATGGACATGCAGATGCCGGTGATGGACGGCTTCACCGCCACCCGCATCCTGCGCGAGCAGCTGCGCCTGGACTTGCCCATCATCGCGATGACGGCGGGCGTGCTCGGTTCCGAGCGCCACCGCAGCCAGGAGGCCGGCATCACCGATTTCATCCCCAAGCCGATCGAAGTCGAGGAAATGCTGGAGGTGCTGCTGCGCCACCTGCCTGCCCCCGCTCCTGCGCCTGTCCCCGCGCCGGCCGCGCCGGCGGCAACAGCCGCCGAGGACGACCTGCTGGCCGCCATGGCCGCCGCCGCCGCGCCGGTGCCGGCGCCGATGCCGGAACCGGTGCTGGTCAAGCCCGCCGCGGCGGCCATGCCGGCCGGCGAAGCCAGCATCTTCAACATGGATGCGCTGATGCGGGTGATGGGCAAGGACGCCAAGGGACGCGCCGTGATGGCCAAGATGGTGCGCGGCGCCGTCGACACCGGCATGACGCCGGTGGAGGAGGCCGGCGCGGCGCTGCAGGAAGGGCGGCTGCGCGACGCCGCCCGCCTGTTCCACAGCCTGCGCGGCGCCGTCGGCGTGCTGGGCGCCAAGCGCCTGATCCAGGCCACCGTGGACGCCGAGAACGCCATCAACGAACAGCGCGACGAAGAACTGGCGCAGCGCTACCAGACCGTCTGCGACGAGCTGGAGCTGACGTTGGCCCAGGCCCGCGCCTGGCTGGAACGCGAACAGCTGTAATCCCCCTCCATCTTTACATTTGTCACCATCAGCGCCCCCGGCCACGGCCCGGGGCGCTGTCTTTTTTCACATAACGAAACGCTATTGATAATAATTCGCATTTACATATGTGAGCTTAGTTGTTACAATCTAACGCATTAAATCGCCATGATCCGGCAGCCAGACGCAAGAATGCTTCACCTCAGCGCAGCCAGCCGCCTACATTCTCGGAAGAAAGATGCAAATGATTAAGAGTCGCAAACACGCGCAATCGCGCTTCAACCAGCAAATGAGCGCGGCATTGGCCGTGATGCTGCTCCCGGTCGCCGCGCACGCCGCCGACGCCGGTGTCGATCCGGTCATCGTGGCCGGCAGCAACCAGACGCTGCAGGAAGTCAAAGTCACCGGCAACGCCATCAACGACTTCAAGGCTGAAAAAGCCTCTTCCGCCAAGTACACCGAGAAACTGGTCGACACCGCCCAGACCCTGACCGTCATCAAGAAAGAGCTGTTCGACCAGCAGGGCGCCGTCACGCTGAGCGAAGCGCTGCGCAACACCCCGGGCGTGGGCGCCTTCTTCCTGGGCGAAAACGGCAGCACCACCACCGGCGACGGCGTCTACATGCGCGGCTTCGACGCCTCCAGCAGCATCTACGTGGACGGCGTGCGCGATGTGGGCTCGATCTCGCGCGACACCTTCAACATCGAACAGATCGACGTGCTCAAAGGCCCGGCCGGCACCGACAACGGCCGCAGCTCGCCGACCGGCTCGATCAACCTGGTCAGCAAGAAGCCGCTGATGGAAGACGCCTACCTCGGTTCCGTCACCGTCGGCAGCGGCAGCCAGAAGCGCGCCACCGCCGACCTGAACAAGGTCATCAACGCCGACACCGGCACCGCCTTCCGCCTCAACCTGCTCGACCAGGACAGCGGCAACCCGGCGCGCGACGTGGTCAACAACAAGCGCTGGGCCATCGCGCCGTCGGTCGCCTTCGGCCTGAACGGTCCGACCCGCGTCTACCTGAACTACCTGCACGTCAGCCAGGACAACATCCCCGACGGCGGCGTGCTGACCATCGGCCTGCCGGGCTGGACCCCGCCGGCGCCGGTCGTCATCACCCCGGCCAAGGACGGCAAGCCGGCCGTGTTCGGCCCGAGCTTCGACTTCATGGCCGGCGCCAAGCCGGTCGATCCGAAGAACTTCTACGGTTCGGTGCTGGACTTCGACAAGGTCAAGGCCGACATGTTCACCGCCCGCATCGAGCATGACTTCGCCGGCGGCGCCAAGCTGCAGAACACCACCCGCTACGGCCGCACCAAGCAGGACTACCTGCTGACCGCCTTCATGTCGACCGGCGCCAACCTGCGCGGCGTCGTGGCCGGTTCCAATCCGGACAACTGGCAGATGGCGCGCACCAACCTGAACTACAAAGACCAGCTGAACGAAATCCTGACCAACCAGACCACCGTCACCGCCGACTTCGACGGCGCCGGCATGAAGCACACCGTGGTCGGCGGCATCGAGCTGATCAACGAGAAGCAGACCAACTACACCAACGTCAACGCACCGGGCGCGACCGGCCTGCCGCTGGTCAGCATCTACCACCCGAACACCAGCCAGCCGGTGACGGCCGCGCAGGTGAGCACCGTGCGCAACGGCGCCCGCGGCGACGGCACCACCAACACCCAGAGCCTGTATGTGTTCGACACCGCCAAGCTGGGCGACCAGTGGATCTTCAACGCCGGCGTGCGTGTGGATCACTACAACACCACCTACAACGGCGTCACGGTGCAGGGCACGGCCACGCCGCAGACCATCCCGGTCGGCACGCTGCTGGGCAGCTCGCTGACGGCGTCGGACAACCTGCTCAACGGCAAACTGTCGGCGCTGTACAAGCCGACCGCCGACAGCAGCGTCTACGTGCTGGCCGCGACCTCGAAAGCTCCACCGGGCGGCAACAACTTCACGCTGAGCTCGGCCGCCAACAGCGCGTCCAACCCGAACTACGATCCGCAAATCACCACCACCTACGAGATGGGCACCAAGTGGGATCTGCTGAAACAGAAACTGTCGCTGTCGGCCGCAGCCTACCGCACCGACGTGCGCAACGAGATCGAAGTCGACCCGAACAACGCCGCCAACTTCTTCCAGACCGGCAAGAAGCGCGTGCAGGGTGTCGAGCTGGGCGTGACCGGCGAAATCATGCGCAACTGGCTGGTCAGCGCGGGCTACACCCGCATGTCGACCAAGGTCGTGTCCGGCAAGGTAGTGACCGCCGCCGGCGAGAACCTGCTGAGCTACACGCCGAAACAGGCGTTCACGCTGTGGACCTCGTACACGCTGCCGATGGGCCTGCAAGTCGGCGGTGGCGCCCGCTTCAGCGACAAACTGATGCGCGGCACCGACGGCGCGGTCGGCACCCCGGCCTACGCCGATGCGTACTGGGTGTACGACGCCATGGCTTCGTACCCGATCAACAAGCACGTCGATCTGCGCCTGAACGTCTACAACCTGGCCGACAAGCAGTACGTGCAGGCGATCAACAAGTCGGGCTACCGCTACACCCCGGGCGCACCGCGCTCGGCCAGCCTGACCGCCAACTTCAAGTTCTAAGCGACAGCGCAGCTGTTATGCTGGCCCCGCCCTCATCGGCGGGGCTTTTTTTTGCAAGGAGTATCATCATGATGTTGCACATTCCCGGCGTACTGAGCCGCGAACAGGTGGCCGCCATGCGCCAGCGCCTGGACCAGACCGACTGGGTCGACGGCCGCACCACGGTCGGCGCCCAGGGCGCGCAGGTCAAGCAAAACCGCCAGCTGGCCGAAGGCTCGGCGCTGGCGCAGGAACTGGGCGCGGAAGTGCTAGCGGCGCTGGCGCGCAGCCCCTTGTTCTTCTCGGCCGCGCTGCCGCTGCGCACCTGTCCGCCGCTGTTCAACCGCTATGCCGGCGGCGAGCACTACGGCGACCACGTCGACGGCGCGCTGCGGCGCGTGGCGTCCAGCGGGCAATGGCTGCGCACCGACGTGTCGTCGACGCTGTTCCTGTGCGATCCCGAGGACTACGACGGCGGCGAGCTGATCGTCACCGACGCCTATGGCGAACACGAAGTGAAATTGCCGGCCGGGGATTTGATCGTCTATCCGTCGACCAGCGTGCACCGGGTCATGCCGGTCACGCGCGGGGCGCGGGTCTGTTCCTTCTTCTGGACCCAGAGCATGGTGCGCGACGACATGCGCCGCAGCCTGCTGCTGGAACTGGACCAGAACATCCAGAGCCTGCGCGCGCGCCTGGGCGACTGCCCGGAACTGGTCGGCCTCACCGGCCACTACCACAACCTGCTGCGGCAGTGGAGCGAGGTCTAGGCCTTCAGGCTTGCGCCTGGGCCGCGGCGTCCGCCTTGGCCTTGGCTTGCGCGTAATGGCGCTCGATGCGCGTCCCCATCGGGCGCATCAGCGACATCAGCACGAACACGCAGTTGGCCTTGCCCGGCGCCGCGTAGCTGATGGCGACGGCCAGCGCGGCGATCAGCATCACGCCGCAGCTGCGCGCCACGGTGGCGCGGTAGGCGCCCAGCGACATCGCATGCGCGCACAGGCCGGGATGGCGGTAAATGTAGCGCGCCAGCAGCAGCGTCGACACGCTGAGCCAGATCATCACGCCGGAATACAGCGCCTGCCCGGTGATCGACGCGTACTGGCCGTTGACCGCCGACGCGAACGGCAGCAGCGCGGCGCTGGCCAGGCCGAGGATGGTCATCCACAACAAGCCCTGGTCGGCATGGCGCACGTAGCTGTACAGGCGGTGGTTGGCGATCCAGAAGATCGCCAGCACGAAAAAGCTGACCAGCCACGAAATCAGATTCGGAAGCAGCCCGAACAGCGCGCCGCGCAGCGCCGCCTCGCTGTCCAGGTGCGCATGCTCGGGCAGGCGCAGCTCGATCACCAGCAGGGTCATGGCGACGGCAAAGATGCCATCGATCAGGGCTTCGATACGGTGTTTGCTCAGCTGCGGCTGGCCATCGGCGCTAACGTCGGTCATAGGTACTCCGGGATGATGGGGACGAGCCGTATTCTTGCCGCAAATTAAAATGTTTGCAACATCGAAGGCCATTCGTTTGAGCCGCCACAACGCCACGTATGAGATTGGGCTGATACTTTTCAAGCTCGACATCATCATGGACTATTCACATGCCGGCCCGCCCAGACCTGACTGTTACATTGATTGCAGACGTACGTCGCCTAATCAATAGCGCTCGCGGTCGCGCCGCGATGGTAATGAATGCGGAATTGACGCTGCTTTATTGGCAGGTGGGAAATCGCATTCGAACGGAAGTACTGCAAAATACCAAGGCTGCATATGGACAGCGTATCGTTAAGACCCTCGCTGCCCAGCTGACCGCTGAATATGGGCGAGGCTGGAGCGAAAGACAACTCCGTCATTGTCTCCGCTGTGCTGAGATATTTCCAGAAGCAATAGTCTCCACAGTGCGGAGACAATTAAGCTGGAGCCATATCAAGGCCCTGATCTACATCGACGATGAGTTAAAGCGAGACTTTTACATCGAGTTATGCCACCTTGAAAAATGGTCTTCGCGTCAGCTACAGGAACGCATAAATTCCTTGCTCTTCGAACGCAGCGCCATTTCAAAAAAGCCCGAAGAAACGATACGTCAGGAACTGGCGTCGCTACGAGATACTCAAACAATATCGCCGGACCTGCTGTTGAAAGATCCGCACGTGCTCGACTTTCTTGGCCTGAATGATCACTACTTGGAAAAGAGCCTTGAGGATTCGATCTTGCGCGAGATGGAGCAATTTCTATTGGAACTTGGTACGGGTTTCTGTTTCGTCGCCAGACAAAAACGTATCCAGATCGATAGCGACGACTTTTACATTGACCTGCTTTTTTACAACCGCAAACTACGGCGTTTGATTGCAATGGAACTCAAACTGGGTGAGTTCAAACCAGAATATAAAGGGCAGATGGAGCTTTACCTTCGCTGGCTAGCGAAATATGAAATCGAAGTTCATGAGCAGACGCCGATCGGCGTCATACTTTGCGCGAGCAAAAAGCAAGAGCAGATTGAATTGCTGGAGCTCGATAACTGCGGCATACACGTGGCGGAATACCTGACCATATTGCCGCCGCGCGAGATATTGCAGGCAAAGCTGCATCAAGCGATAGCAAACGCGCACTTGCGCAACAAGTCCTAAGCGGCAAGCATGTAGCCGACGCCGCGCACGGTGCGGATGCGCTGGGCGCCGATCTTGCGCCGCAGGTTGGAGACGTGGACTTCGATCACGCCGAAATCGAGCGCGTCGCCCAGCGGTTCCAGGCGCTGCGCCAGCGCGCCCTTGGGCACCACCACCCCCGGCTCACGCGCCAGCTCCAGCATCAGGCGGAATTCGCGTGGCGACAGGTCCAGCAGCTCGCCGGCCAGCCAGGCCTTGTAGCCGCGCGGCTCGATGTGCAGCTCGCCGATGGTCCACAGCGGACTGGCCTGCTGGGCGTAGCGGCGCAGCACCGCGCGCAGCCGCGACACCAGCTCGGCCATCGCAAACGGCTTGATGATGAAATCGTCGGCGCCGCCGTCCAGCCCGGCCAGGCGGTCGTGCAGCGCCGAGCGCGCGGTGATCATGACGATGGGCAGCGTGACGCCGGACTGGCGCCAGCGCAGCAGCAAGTCCAGGCCGCTGCCGTCGGGCAGCGAGATGTCCAGCAGCGCGCAGTCGTAGGGCAGGTCGGCCGCCAGCAGCGGCGCGTCGGCCACGCGGCGCAGCCACTCGCTGCTGATGCCGTCCGCCTTCAGCGCCTGCTGCAGCGCGAATCCCAGGTCCAGGTCGTCTTCGATGATCAAGATGTGCATGCGGCGATTATAACGGCGTCAACCTTAAGCCCGGCTATCGGATTTTTTTCGCCCCCGGCACGGCGATACGTTATAGTTTCGGCTATTTTATTTTTCAACTGTGGATGACATGGCCGAACAGGAAATAGCAAAGCACACCAAGAAAGTGGTGCAACTGATGGGCAAGAGCGAACACGGCTGGCGCCACAAGCTGGGCGAGATGGGGCTGGAAATCGTCACCATCGTCTTCGCGGTCAGCCTCAGCATCTGGCTGCACAGCCTGGGCGAACACCGCCATGAACAGCAGCAGGTGCGCGCCTTCCTGCTGGGCGTGCGGCACGATATCGGCAGCGACCTCGACATGATCAAGGAGCTCAATCAGGCCTACCATGCGTACGACGCCAACTTCGACTACCTCGGCAAGCTCGATCCGCACAGCGCGCCCGAGCCGCAAGCCTTCGAAGCCGCCTACCAGCTCGCCGACAACAACTACTTCTTCAATCCGCTGGTCAGCCGCTACCAGGGTTTCAAATCCTCCGGCAAGCTGGGGCACATCGAGAACGAAGTCCTGCTGGACAAGATACTGGAGTTGTACGAACGCCACACCGCCGGCATCAAATCGTCCGAGGCCGGCTGGCGCAACAACCAGGATCTCTACCGCGCCTACATCGAAAACGGCCTGACCGGCGAGGACAGCCTCGCCGAGCGCTACCGGCTGATCACCGCGCCCAAGGGCAAGCGCCTGCTGCGCAAGCGCATGACCTACCCGCAGCTGTACGACCGCTACAAGGACTACGCCGCGCTGGGCGCGGAGATCATCAAGGAAATCGACCACGAATATCCGGCAGCGGCCCAGGAAAAAAAATAGGAGACAAGCGATGAAATTGAACACCCTGCTGGGCATGGCCGTCTGCCTGTCCGCCACCATGACCTGCGCCTATGCGCAACCATCGCCGCGCCAGTTGGCCAACGCCGCCGCCACCGCGCTGGAGAAGAAGGAC
This sequence comes from Duganella sp. HH101, assembly GCF_001758795.1. Classification (NCBI taxonomy): domain Bacteria; kingdom Pseudomonadati; phylum Pseudomonadota; class Betaproteobacteria; order Burkholderiales; family Oxalobacteraceae; genus Duganella; species Duganella sp. HH101. The sequence continues at coordinate 276,215 of NZ_LRON01000003.1, forward strand.
TACGCGGCGGCGGTCAGCGGCTACCGCGCCGCGCGCGACGGCGGCTATCGCGACGCGACGCTGATGTACGAGCTGGCCACCGCCCACCTCAAGGCCGGCAACGAAGCCGAGGCGCTGGGCGCGCTGGAGCGCGGCGTGGCCGAAGGCATGCGCCTAGCCGCTTACCTGGCAGAGGATCCGGACCTGGCCCCGCTGCGCGGCAGCCCGCGCTGGCCGGCCATCGTCCAGCGCGCCACCGCCAACGAAGCCGCCTACCAAGCCGCGCACGCCAGCCCCGAGCAATTCAAATTCATCACCAGCGATCTCGACCGCTTCTGGAAAGTGTTCGAGCAACTGCCGGCCTCCAGCGCGCCGGCGCTGCTGCTCGACCAGCAGTACCTGGACGCCGGCAGCGTCGGCCTGCAGGGCTTCATCCCGCACCGCATCGGCAGCGGCGCCAACCTGTACGCGTCGATCAGCAAGCGGCCCAACTACTACGCGGCGATCCGCCCGCAGACGCTGCAAACCGGCCGCATCGAACCCGGGCTGCGCAGCGCGATGCGCAAGTTCAAGGGCATGTACGACAAGGCCACCTTCCCCGACGTCTACTTCCTGATCGGCGCGATGAACAGCGGCGGCACCTCTTCGCCGGACGGCCTGCTGATCGGCGTCGACATGTTCGGCCTGGGGCCGGGCGTGCCCACCGACGAACTGACGGGCTGGCACAAGAAATCGATCAACTCCTTCGACGCCCTGCCGTCGCTGGTGACGCACGAGCTGATGCACTTCCAGCAAAACCTGATGCCGCAAACCCTGCTGGGCCACGCCATCAAGGAAGGCGGCGCGGATTTCCTGACGTCGCTGCTCATCGACGGCAACTTCAACCAGAAGATCTACACCTACGGCTACGCGCACGAGGCCGAACTGAAGCAGCAATTCTTCGCCGCCATGCACGGCGGCGACACGAGCCAATGGCTGTACGGCGGCGCCGACGAAGCCAGCGGGCGTCCGGCCGACCTCGGCTACTTCATGGGCTTCCGCATCTGCCAGGCCTACTACCAGCAGGCCAAGGACAAGAAGCAGGCCATCGTCGAGATCCTCAACACCAGGGACTTCAACCGGCTGCTGGCCGACAGCGGCTACCAGGGCGCGCGCTAGGCTTCCGCAGTCTGCGCCTCGGCCGCCTTGAGCTGCTGCACCAGGGCCGCGTACTCCTTGATCGCCTGCTCCTGGGCCAGGCCCTTGCGGCTGGCCCAGGCGTCGAACTTGGCGCGGCCGACCACGTCCAGCAGGCCCGGCCGTTCGCCGCTGACGTCGCCGACGCTGCCTTGCTTGTACAGCGCATACAGCCGCAGCAGCGTTTCCTCGCCGGGCGACTTGCTTAAGGTCTTGGACAGGGCGGCGGCGGCCTCCAGCGCCTTTTCCGCCGCGCTGGGACCGTCGGCCACCGGCTCGCCGCCGAAGTGGGCGTCTTCCAGCGCCGCTTCGTCGGGGAACCAGCGCGCTTCCAGCAGCCGCCCCTGGCGCAGCGTGAACTCCAGCACGCCATGCGAGACCAGGCTGCCGCTGCACAGCGTTGCCGGCATCACCGTCATGCCGGCGTTGTGCACCGGCGTGCCCAGGGCGGTGAAGGCCAGCCCGCCGGCCCAGGCCTGCAGCCGGGCCAGGCCCTTGGCGCCGCGGAAAATGCCGCTGCCGCGGTGATGGCCCGGCTGGTACCAGGCGAAGTCGGGAATGCCGCGCCGATACAGCGCGGCGAAGTCGCCGCGTTCGAGGTCGCCGCGCGCCTCGGCCAGCAGCGCATCGATCTGGGCCGGCGTCATGCCCGGATCGTCGCCACGCGCACCCTGCCCCGGATCGCCGGCGCCGAAGAATTCCAGCGTGCGCTGCGCCAGCAGTTCCTTGTCGTTGTCCACGCAGATCAGGTGGTAGCTATTTTCCAGGATGACCATGCGGGCCTGGCCCGCGCGCTTGCCGCCGCCGATGTGTTCGACCAGAAAATTGGCTGAACGCAGGCTGGTCAACTCGTCCTCGCGCGCGTGGATGATCAAGGTGGGGCAGGGGATGCGCGCCAGGCCCTTCTTCACGTAGCGGCGCAGCCGGTCCACTTCGCGGATGCAGGCCAGCGGCACCCAGCTGTAGGCAAAGGCGTCGCCGCGTTCGAACTTGGCGCGCACGATGCCGCGCAATTGTTCGTTCTTGATGCCGTAGGGCTCCTCCTCGTCCACCCGCATCCGGTCCGCCACGCCGGGCACGTGGTACAGCAGATGGCGCAGATCCCGGTACCACGGCGTCGACCAGCCATCGATGAATACCGGCGGCGCCAGCGCCACCAGGCGCCCCTTGCTGTGCTGCTCGCGCTTGCAGGTTTCAATCGCCAGCAGCGAGCCCATGCACATGCCCATCAAATGCAGCACCTCGTGCTGGCCGATGATCTCGCGGTACTTGACGCGCACCGCCTCCAGCCAGTCTTCGGCGCGCACGCCGAGCAGGTCGGACGGTTGTCCGCCGTGGCCGGGCAGGGTGATCGAATAGGTGACAAAGCCGGCGTTCTTGAGCCGCTTGTGCATCGAGCCGAGATCGTACTGGGTGCCGCCCAGGCCGTGAATCAGGAACACCGCCGGCTCAGCCATGGCGCGCTTCCTCCGCCACCAGGTCCAACAGCGCCACGATGCGCTCGACGCGGCCGTCGCCGCCCTGCACCGCGGCCAGCCGCTCGCGCACCCGCTGCGTGGCGCCGCCGGGCAAACGCAGCAGGTAAGCCTGTTCGCTGGCCGCGCGCGCGCCATCGGCCACCTGCTGCCAGGCGGCCTGCACCAGGCCGCGCTCGGCGGGATCGATCAGGTCCAGCCAGTCTTGCAAGCTCGCGGCCCGGGCCGCCGCCGGCCCCAGCACATCGGCGACGCCGTCGCCCCAGGTGGCGCTGCCGCTGACCGTGTCGTACTCGACGCTGGCGACGCCGACCGCGCGCAGCGTGCGCTCGTAGCGCAGTTGCCACTCGCGCGCCCGGGCCAGGGCCACCCGGCGGCCTTCAGCCAGCGCGCGGGTCAGCAACAACACCATCACCCAGGCGGTCACGAAGCCCTGTACCTCGATCACGGCTTCGCCGGCGAAACCCTCATGCACGGCAAACGGCCCGCCTCCCTGCGCGGTGCGGCCGATGATCAGCAGCGCGCCCAGCAGCGTGGCCAGCGTGCCGCCTCGCGGCCCCCACAGCAGCGACGCCGCCAGCAGGAAGGGCATCGGCAGGTAGGCCAGCGTGGCCGCCACCTCGCCCCAGCGCTGTTGGGCATGATCCGCAAACACCAGCAGCACGGCGGCGATGAAGACGGCGAAGGCGGCGGCGCCGCCCAGGAACGGCGCCATCGCCAGCCCGCCCGAGCGCCGCACCCGGAAGCCGCGAAAGGCTGTCACCAGCGGCGCGATCAGCAGCAAACCCACCAGCGTCGACAAAAACCAGGTGCGCCATTCGACGCCGAACCCGGCGCCGGGCCGCAGCCAGACCCACATCGCGGCAGCCAGCGTGGCGCCGGTCGATGCGGCGACCAGCGCGCCGGCCAGCAGCGCCGCCGCTCCCCGGGGCGAGGTATGGTCGTGCCGCGCCAGCGTTGCCACCCAGGCGCCGAGCGCCATGCTCAATGCCTCGACCCCGCCATACGCCAGGGCCGGCCCGACAGCGAGCTGGTGCCCGATCATGCCCCACGCCGTGGCGGCCAGCGCGACGCCGGCCAGCAGCGCCGGCCAGGTCCAGCGCGCCCCGACCAGCAACGCCGCGAAGGTGATTCCGCTGCTCAGCCAGACGGCAAAGGTCTGGGTCGCGGCGTGGGCCATCGCCTGCGACAGCAAGGCCGCTGCCAGCCACAATACCGCCACCAGGGCGGCGTTCGTCATCGTCTGTCCGATACCATCGTGGGAGTCTGAGATCATCCGGTGTCCATTGAAATTGAGTGAGTATTCAACCCCGTCATTGCCTGGACGATTCTGTCATAGAAAACAAATCATTGTCACCCGAATAATTTTTCGCGCGCTTGCCAGGTCCGGACGATCGCGACATCAATCCGGACGCCGACGCATAGCCCGCCGGCAGCCGGCGGCTTAGCATGTCTCCCTCATCCACATCGAAGGAACAGAACATGCGCGTATTCGTTACCGGAGCGACGGGATTCGTCGGCTCCGCCGTTGTAGCAGAACTGATCGCTGCGGGCCACCAGGTGACGGGGCTGGCCCGCTCCGACGCCGCCGCCGAGGCGCTGGCCGCCGCCGGCGCGCAGGCGCACCGGGGCGACCTGGAAGATGTCGACAGCCTGCGCCAGGGCGCCGCACAAGCGGACGGCGTCATCCACACCGGCTTCAACCACGACTTCTCGAAATTCCAGGCCAGCTGCGAAATGGACCGCCGCGTCATCGACGCCCTGGGCACGGCGCTGGAAGGCAGCGCGCGGCCGCTGGTCGTGACGTCGGCCATGGGCGTGCTGCCGCGTGGCGTGGTCTCGACCGAACTGTCGACGCCCATCGGCCATCCGCGCGCCGCGTCGGAACAGGCGGTCGATGCCTTGCTGGCCAGGGCGGTGCAAGCCTCGGTGCTGCGCCTGCCGCCGTCGGTGCACGGCGCCGGCGACCACGGCTTCGTGCCCATCCTGATCGAGACGGCGCGCCGGACCGGCGTCTCCGCCATGGTCGACGGTGGCCTGAACCGCTGGCCCGCCGTGCACCGGCTCGACGCGGCCCGACTCTACCGCCTGGCGCTGGAGCAGGGCGAAGCCGGCCGCCGCTACCACGCCGCCGCCGAGGAGGGCGTGGCCTTCCGCGACATCGCCGGTCTCATCGGCGACAAGCTGGGCCTGCCCGTCGCCAGCCTGAACGCGGAGGAAGCGGCCGTCCATTTCGGCTGGTTCGCCAACTTTGCCGCGATGGATATTCCGTCGTCCAGCGCGTGGACGCGGGCAACGCTGGGATGGCTGCCGGCACAGCCGGAGCTGCTGTCCGACCTGCGGCAGGCAAACTATTTCGCATAGTCGGACCGGCCCGGCCAGGGCCGCCCGCGACGGCTTTTCTGCATTCTATTCCCGCCAAACTGCAGTGCGTCGTCGCGGCATAATTCATCTGGTTTAATCGATTTACCATGGCGCCTCCGAACAATTGGAGACAGCCGATGAAATTGCGTACCACCCTGGCCCTGGCCTTATGCATGTCCGCCGCGCAGGCAGGCGACGTGCTCAAGCGCTTCCCCCATGCATCCGCCGAGCGCATCGTGTTCGTCGCCCAAGGCAAGCTGTGGCAGGTTGCCCGCGGCGGCGGCGTGGCGAGCCAGCTGGCGCCGGGGGCCACCCGGCCGGTGATGCCGCGCTTTTCGCCGGACGGACAGTGGATCGCCTTCAGCGCCCAGCGCGACGGCCACCAGGATGTCTACGTGATGCCGGCCGCCGGCGGCGAGCCGCGCCGCCTGACCTTCAATCCCAACTCCGCCCAGCAAAAGGACGACATGGTCGTGACCTGGACGCCGGACTCGCGCCACATCGTGTTCGGTTCGCGCATGCAGGCGTGGAACCAGAAGGGCTACCGCATGTTCCTGGTGCCGCGCGAGGGCGGCCTGCCGCAGCCGCTGCCGATGGAGCACGCCGGCCTGATGAGCTACGCGGCCGACGCGCGCCACATCGCCTACACCCAGGTGCTCAACGATTTCGACGCCCGCAAGCGCTACGACGGCGGCCTGGCGCAGGACATCCACACCTACGACCTCGACACCCACGCCAGCCGGAAGATCACGCACTGGAAGGGCAACGACACGGCGCCGATGTGGTTCGGGCGCAGCATCTACTACTTGTCCGACAGCGACAGCAAGCGCCGCATGAACCTATGGGCCTACGACCAGGACAGCGGCAAGTCGCGCCAGCTGACCTTCTTCACGGATTTCGACATCGACTTCCCCGCGCTCGGCGGCAATCAGATCACCTTCCAGCAGGGTGGCAAGCTGTACGCGCTGGACCTGCCGACGGAGCGGCTGCACGAAATCCGCGTGACGCTGCCGGCCGACGACAGCCCGCCGGTGCAGGAAGTCGACGCCGCCCGCTTTATCCGCGAGGGCGACGCCGAATTCGCCCTGGCGCCCGACGGCGGCGCGGCGGTGTTTTCCGCGCGCGGCGATCTGTTCGCGGTGGCCACCGGCGCCAACGCCGTGACGAGGCTGACCGCCACCAGCGGCGCCGATGAAGAACGTCCGGCGTTTTCGCCCGACGGCAAGCTGCTGGCCTACATCACCGACGTCAACGGCGAGCAGCAGGTCGCCGTGCGTCCCGCGCAAGGCGGCGCGGAGCGCTTGCTGACGCATTCCACGCGCGGCGCCTACTACACGCCGGTCTGGTCGCCGGACGGCAAGACGCTGGCCGTCGCCGACAGCGACAAGCGCCTGTGGCTGCTCACCGTGGCCGACGGCAAGCTGCGCGATGTCGCGCACGACCTGCATCGGGTGATCGACGACGCCGCGTTTTCGCCCGACGGCCGCTGGCTGGCCTACAGCACGCAGGCCGAGAACCAGCAGCGCGGCATCCACCTGTACGACATAGCGGCCGGGCAGGACCGCGTGGTCAGTTCGCCGATGAACAGCGACTGGAAGCCGGCCTTCTCGGACGATGGCCAGTACCTGTACTTCCTGTCGTCGCGCCATGAGCTGCCGGTATCGTCCAGCAGCGAGGAAGCGTTTGCGACCGTCAACCCGCACGGCATCTACGTCACCACCTTGCGGCAGCATGCGCCGTCCGCCGTGCGCGCGCTGCGCGCTTCCGCGCCGGCCGGCAGCGCTGTGGCGGCGAACGGCCAGATCGATGTCGAGGGACTGATGCGCCGCGCCGTGCCGGTGCCTGTCGGGCCGGGCAACTATTCGGGGCTGGCGGTAAAGCAGGGTAACGTTGTCTACCTCAGCCAGCCGATGCCGCTGGTGGCCGGCGAGCTGCCGGGCCAGCACAACGCGCTGCACCTGTACGACATGCAGCGCGGCGAAGACCGCGTGCTGCAGCAGGATGTGGAGCAGTTCCGCCTGTCCGGCGACGGCCGCCGCGTCCTGATCAAACAGGGCGACCAGTGGAAGATGATCGCCACGGCGGCCGGCGCCGCCGACAGCCAGGCGCTGTCGTTCAAAGGCATGACAGCCACCATCAATCGCAAGGAAGAATGGGCCGCGCTGTACCACAAGGTCTGGCGCCTCGACCGCGATTTCTATCTGAGCCCCACGATGAACGGCATCGACTGGCCGGCGGTGCGCAAGGCCTACGCGCGCCTGCTGCCCCTGCTCGGCTCGCGGGACGACCTGAACTACCTGATCGGGCAGTTGCAGGGCGAACTGGCGACCTCGCACATGGTCTACGGCAGCGGCGATTTCGGTCCGCCGCCGAACCGGCCGGCGACGCCGCGCCTGGGCGCGGACTATGCGCTGGACGAGGCCAGCGGCCGCTATCGCCTGGCGCGCATCTACCCCGGCGACAACTCCCGGCCGTCGCTGCGCAGTCCGCTGGCCGAGCCCGGCCTCGATGTGAAGGAAGGCGACTATCTGCTGGCGATCAACGGCAAGCCGCTGGCCGCGCCGCACACGCCAGACGAACTGCTGGAAGGCCTGACCGGCAAGCTGGACCTGCTTGTCGCCGACAAGCCGGACGGCACGCCGCGCCAGGTCACGGTCGATCCGGTCAGGAACGAGATGGCGCTGCGCGAGGAATACATGATCGAACAAAACCGCCGCAAGGTGGAGCAGTTGTCCGGCGGACGCGTCGCCTACGTCTTCGTGCGCGACTTCCATCAAACCGGCGCGGAGCAGTTCGTGCGCCAGTTCTATCCGCAGATGGACAAGCAGGCGCTGATCTTCGATGTGCGCTGGAACCTGGGCGGCTTCACCAGCCAGCAGATCCTGGCGCGCTTGCGGCGCAACGTGGCGGGCCTGTACGTGAACCGCGCCGGCGGCCGCGAGACGCTGCCGGCGCAGCAGATCATCGGCCCCAAGGTGGCGCTGACCAACCAGTTCACCGGTTCCGACGGCGACCAGTTCGCCTACTACTTCCGCGACTACGGACTCGGCAAGGTCGTCGGCCAGCGCAGCTGGGGCGGCGTGCGCGGCGTCACCGGCGCGATGGAGCTGGCCGACGGCGGCTACCTGGCCATTCCCAAGGATGCGCTGTACAGCCCGGACAGCCGCTGGCTGATCGAGAACCACGGCACCGATCCCGACGTGGAAGTCAACGACGTGCCGGGCGAGACGCTGGCGGGCAAGGACGCCCAGCTGGAAGCGGCCATCCGCATGCTGGTCGATGCACTGGACCGTCAGCCGGCGGTGCTGCCGCCTGCGCCGCCAGCCTTGCCGTCGTATCCGAAGGAGGGCGATGTGCCGGGGCCCAGCCTCTAAGCTCCAGCCTCTAGCCGAGGCTTGCGGCCTGCCGCTCCAGGCTGTACTGGCGCGGCGAGCCGCCCATGACGCGCTTGAACGCCGCGCCAAAAGCGCTCTCCGATTCGTAGCCGAGCGACAGCGCCACGCGCGCAATCGGCGCGCTGGTATTGGCGAGCCGGTCGGCGGCCAGCAGCATGCGCCAGCGGGTCAGGTATTCCATCGGCGGCGTGCCGACCTTCTGCTTGAACCTCTGCGCGAAGATGGAGCGCGACATGCCGGCCAGGCCGGCAAGCCCGGCCAGCGTCCAGCGGTGCGCGGGGTCTTGGTGGATGGCGTTGATGGCCGCGCCGATCTGCTTGTCGGCCAGCGCGCCCAGCCAGCCGGCCTGCCCGCCGTGCTCGTCGGACAGGTAGAGGCGCAGGGCCTGCACCAGCATCATGTGGGCCAGCTGCTGCACCACCAGGTCATTGCCCGGCTGCCGTTCGCGCAGCTCCTGCGCCATGCGTTCGACCGCCCAGCGCAGCGCGGCGCGGTCGCTTTCCTTCCACAGGTGGACGACGGGCGGCAGCATGGCCAGCAGGATGCCCACATAGTCGCCATTGACGGCGAAGCGGCTGCCGCCGAGGAAGAAGCCGCCGCCGCCGTTGTAGGTGACGACGCCGCCTTCCTGCGCCGACGAGAACACGGCCGTGGATTCAACGGCCGGCAGCGACAGGTCGCTGGCCAGCCGGAACGTGCGGCCGCTGCCCAGCACGAAGCAATCGCCGGCCGTCAGGTGCATAGCCTCCGGCACGCCATCCACCGCCAGCCAGCACTGGCCCGACACCACCGTGCAGCATTTGATGAAGTTCTGCTGCTGCGAGAAACGGACGGACCAGTCCCCGCCCGCGTCGAAGCCGGCGGACACATAGCTGCGCGGTTTCAGCAATGACAGTACATCCGAGAGTGGGTCCATGGCGTTACTTTAATACATCTTGCCGCTTGCGCGGCTTGCCAACACGAATATATAATTCGTATACGTTTCGTATATAGGATACATCATGGGCATAGTTAACATCGACGACGATCTGCACGACCAGATCCGCAAGGCCAGCACCGTAGGCTGCCGCTCCATCAACGCCCAGGCGGCCTTCTGGGTCAAGATGGGCATGCTGAGCGAAATGCATCCCACGCTGACGTTCAACGAGATCGTGGCGCGGGAGATGCGGGCCGCCGGGGTCGAGATACCCCCCTTGCGGGTGGCGGCCGCATGACCAAGCGGCCGGAAGAAATCGCCTTGATGGCGGAATCGGGCAAGCTGCTGGCGAGCGTGTTCGGCCAGCTGGACAAGCTGGACCTGATCGGCATGTCGACCATGGAAGTGAACGACCTGGTCGACCGCTACATCGTGAGCGAACTCAAGGCGCGCCCGGCCAGCAAGGGGCAGTACGGCTATGCCTATGCGCTGAATTCCTCGCGCAACCACGTGGTGTGCCACGGCGTGCCGTCGGCCGGCGATATCCTGCAGGACGGGGATATCGTGAACTTCGATATCACGCTGGAGAAGAACGGCTTCATCGCCGACTCCAGCAAGACCTACTTCGTCGGCGCCGTCTCGGCATCGGCCAAGCGGCTGGTGCAAACGACCTACGAAGCGATGTGGCACGGCATCCGCACCGTGCGGCCGGGCGCCAGGCTGGGCGACGTGGGCCACGCGATCGAGCGCCATGCGCGGCGCTCCGGCTACACGGTGGTCAAGGAATATTGCGGCCACGGCATAGGCCGCGAAATGCACGAACCGCCGCAGGTGCTGCATTGGGGCAAACCGAAGACCGGACTGGTGCTACAGGAAGGGATGGTGTTCACCATCGAGCCCATGCTCAACCAGGGCCGCCGCACCGTGCATACCGAAGACGACGGCTGGACCGTCGTCACCACGGATGGAAAATTGTCCGCGCAGTTCGAGCATACGGTGGCGGTGACGCGGCACGGCGTGCAGGTGTTGACGCTGCGCCCCGAAGAGAGATCGCCGAACTAAATCACACCGGTTGATGCTGGCGCAATTGCAGCGCCTCGCCGATCATCACCAGCACCGGCCCTTCCGTCGCATCCAATCCTTCGCCCAGGCGCGACAGCGTCAGGCGCCGGATGCGCTGGTCGGCGCGGCTGCAATTTTCCACCACCACCACCGGCAGATCGGGACGGCGTCCCTCGGCCAGCAAACGGGTGGCGGTGCCGACGGCTTCGCGGCCGCCCATGTATTGAACCAGCGTGTCCGTCGCCGGCAGCGCGGGATGGTCCGGCTCGCCGGGCGCGGTGCTGGAGGTGAAGAAGGCCACGCTGCGGGCCACACCGCGCCGGGTCAGCGGCTGCTTGGTGGCGGCGGCGGCGGCCAGCGCGGTGGTGATGCCGGGTACGACTTCGACCTCGATGCCCTCCGCTTCCAGTGCGCGCAACTCCTCGTCGGCACGGCCGAACAGCATCGGATCGCCGCCCTTGAGCCGCACCACCATTTGATAGCGCTGCGCGCATTCGACCAGCTGCTGGTTGATCGCCGTCTGCGCGGTGGAGCGCTGGCCCGAGCGCTTGCCGACCGAAATCAGCTCCGCCTGCGCGCACAGCGCCAGCATCTCCGGCGTCACCAGCGCGTCGTATAAAACCACCTCGGCCTGCGCCAGCAAACGCGCGCCGCGCACCGTGATCAGGTCGGCCGCGCCCGGTCCCGCTCCGATCAAATAGACTTTTCCCAGCGCTGCCATTGCTATCCTTTGAGTGATGTTCCAGGGCGAATGATACCGGCTACCGCACGGTTTGGGTTTCGCTTGGCACGCTATGGGGCCTAGTGTAAGATGCGACGCTTGGGTGCGCCGAATCCCTGCGGGGATAGGCGTTAAACGGGAAACCGGTGTAATTCCGGTGCAGCCCCCGCTGCTGTAAGCCAGACGACTCCGTCATCACGTCACTGCCGTAACACGCGGGAAGACACGGAGAAGGATGAAGGCGAGCCAGAATACCGGCCCAAAAAGTCCAGCACCATTCTCCGGGGTAAGGGGAAGCCGCTGTCGACCGGCTTTCCGTCCGCGCTGCTGTCGACCGTCCTCTCCTGCCCCTGTCCTTGGTGTCCATATCGCCCATTCGACGGGAGGTTTCGAATGCACATCATGGAAGGCTTTTTGCCGCCAGCGCACGCGCTCGGCTGGGCAGCCGTTTCCTTACCTTTTCTGGCCTGGGGCTTGCGCGCCATCGGCCGCGACCTGCACGCCCATCCCGAGCGGCGCATGCTGCTGGGCGTGGCCGCCGCATTCGCCTTCCTGCTGTCGGCGCTCAAGCTGCCGTCGGTGACGGGCAGTTGTTCGCACCCGACGGGAGTGGGCCTCGGCGCCGCCCTGTTCGGCCCCGCCGCGATGGTGCCGGTCGGCTTTGTCGTGCTGCTGTTCCAGGCGCTGCTGATGGCGCACGGCGGCCTGACCACGCTGGGCGCCAACCTGTTCTCGATGGCCATCGTCGGGCCGTTCGTGTCCTACGGCGTGCTGCGCGCCGTATCGGCGCTGGGCCTGTCGCGCTCCGTGGCGGTGTTCCTCGCCGCCAGCCTCGGCGACCTGGCCACGTACGTGACCACCTCGGCGCAACTGGCGCTGGCCTTCCCTGCTGCGGCAGGCGGGTTCGGCGTATCGTTCTTCAAGTTCGCCGGCATCTTCGCGCTGACGCAGGTGCCGATCGCCATCAGCGAAGGCTTGCTGACGGTGCTGGTGGTGAACGCCATGGTGCGCTTCAATTCCCACGAACTGCGCGCGCTGCCGGTGATGCGTTTAAGCGCGCGGAAGGAGGGCGCATGAAGGCCCGTACCTGCCTGCTATGGTTGGCGATCATTTTGCTGACGGTGCTGCCGCTATGGCTGGTGAGCGCGCCGCCTGCGGCGCCCGGCTCTGAAGCACCCGCGATCTTCGCCGGCGCCGACGACCGCGCACAGCGGGCCATCGGCGATATCGCGCCCGGCTACCAGCCGTGGTTCGCGCCAGTCTTCTCGCCGGCCAGCCCGGAAATCGCCTCGCTGCTGTTCGCGCTGCAAGCGGCCACCGGCGCCGGCGTGATCGGCTTCTGGCTTGGCCTGTCCTTCGCCCGCGAACGCGCGCGCCGGGACGCTGCTGCCGGATCGTCCCAGGACCGCCGTGCTGATTGAGGCGTCGGCGTACGCGAGCCGCTGGCGCGACGTAGCGCCGTCGGCCAAGGCGTGGTTTGCGCTGGCCGGCATCGTCGCGGCCTGGCTTGCACGCAGTCCCGCCGCACTGGGCGCACTGGCGACGTTGCTGATGCTGGCCGCGCTGTGCGGCGCACGCGTGAACCCGCGCGCCTACCTGCAAGTGGCGCTGCCGCCGCTCGGCTTCCTGCTGCTGTCCTGCCTGACCATGCTGGTCGGCCCCGACGCCCATGGCCAGTGGGGCCTCACCACCGCCATGCTGCCGACCATCGAACATACCGCCCTGCGCTCGCTCGCCATGCTGGCCGCGCTGCTCGGCCTCGTGCTGACCACGCCCCTGCCGGATCTGCTCAACCTGCTGCGGCGCCTGCGCACGCCCGAGCTGCTGCTCGACCTGATGGTGCTTTGCTACCGCATGCTCTTCGTTATGCGCCAGGCCTGGGACGAAAGCATCACCGCGCAGAGCGCGCGCCTCGGCTATCGCAACTTGCGCCAGGCATGGCGCTCCACCGGCCTGCTGGCGGGCCAGATGGCGGTCCAGGTGTGGCAGCGCGCCGCCGCCCTGCAAATGGCCGCCGACGCCCGCGCCTACCAGGGTACGCTGCGCTTCCTGCCCGCCGTCTATCCGCTGGCTCGGCGCCAGCAGGCGTGGGCCGCGCTGGCAGGCGCGCTGATGCTGGCGATCGCCGTGGGAGATCGTCTGTGAACGCCCCCGTGAGCACGCCGCAGCTTGAGCTGCAAGCCGTCGACCATATCTACCCGGACGGCAGCACCGGCCTGCGCGACTGCACGCTGGCGCTGCAACGCGGCCGCCGCTACGCGCTGCTGGGCGCCAACGGCGCCGGCAAGACCACCGTACTGCAACACCTGAACGGCTTGCTGCGCCCGACCGCCGGCACGCTGCGCGTCGACGGCCAGCCCTTCGATTACAGCCGCCAGGGACTCACCGCGCTACGCAGCCGCGTGGGCCTGGTGTTCCAGAACCCGGACCGCCAGCTGTTCTCCGCACTGGTCGAGGAAGACGTTTCCTTCGGCCCCTTGAACCTCGGCCTGGACGCCGCCGAAGTGCGCACCCGCGTCGCCGCCGCGCTGGACGCCGTCGGCCTGCGCGGCCACGCGCGCCGCGCCGTGCACCAACTGAGCTTCGGCCAGAAGAAGCGCGTCTGCATCGCCGGCGTGCTGGCGATGGAACCCGACGTGCTGCTGCTGGACGAACCCATGGCGGGCCTGGACGCCCCCATGCAAACCGAACTGGCCGCGCTGCTGGACCGCCTCGCCGCGCGCGGCGTGACAGTACTGCTGTCCACCCACGACATCGACTTCGCGCTGCGCTGGGCCGACGACATCCACGTGATGTCGGCCGGCCGCTGCATCGCCTCCGGCCCGGCGCAGCACATGGCGGCGCAGACCGACATGCTGCGCGCAGCAGGCCAGCGTCCGCCGGCCGCCCTGGCGCTGCACGCGGAACTGGTCGCCCTCGGCGTTCTGCCGCAAGGCCCCGCGCCACGCAGCGTCGACGCGCTGCTGGACGCGCTGCGCGCACTACAACCAACAGGAGCAAACGCATGACCGGCATGACCCCCTTCGGAAAAATCTGGTTCGTAGGCGCCGGCCCCGGCGACCCGGAACTCATCACAGTCAAAGGCCAGAAGCTGCTGTCGCAAGCCGGCGCGGTGCTGTTCGCCGGTTCGCTGGTCGACCACGCCGTGACGCTGTACGCGCCGCCCGGCTGCGCCATCCGCGACTCCAAGGACATGACGCTGGAAGAGATGACGGCCTGGCTGATCGAGCAGGCGCGCAGCCACGCCACGGTGGTGCGCCTGCAAACCGGCGACCCGGCGCTGTATGGCGCGCTGATCGAGCTGGCGCGCCCATTGAGCGACGCCGGCATCGAATGGTCGGTGGTGCCGGGCGTATCGTCCGCAATGGCCTCGATGGCGGCGGCCGGCGAATCCATGACGCTGCCGGAAGTGACGCAGACCGTGATCCTCACCCGCGTCGAAGGCCGCACGCCGATGCCGGACGGCGAAGACCTCGCCAGCCTGGCCGCGCACCGCACCACGATCTGCATCTTCCTGTCGATCACCTTGATGCACAAGGTGGAAACCGCGCTGCGCAGCGCCGGCTGGGCCGAAGACTCGCCGGTGCTGGTGGTGCACAAGGCCAGCTGGCCGGGCGAACAGAAAATCGTCCGCGGCACGCTGGCCGATATCAAACAGCGATGCCGGGAGGCCGGTATCGCAAGCCAGGCGATGATCGTCGCCAGCCCCACGTTGGGCGCGCTGCACTGGGAAACCCTGGCGCGCTCCAAATTGTATGACCCAACCTTCACCCATCGTTTCAGAAAGGCGAGCGCATGAACCCAGTACCCCACGAGACGATCCTGATTGTCGGCCACGGCTCCCGCGAGGACTCCGGCAACCAGGAGATACGCGAATTCACCGAGCAATGGCGCGCGCGCCGTCCGGACTGGCGCATCGAATTGTGCTTCATCGAATTCGCGCCGCCTGAAATGAACGCCGCCTTGCTGAGCGCAGCGCGCAGCTCGCGCCGCGTGCTGGTGGTGCCGCTGATTTTGAACGCGGCCGGCCACGTCAAGATGGAGATACCGGAAGCGATCGAGCAGGTACGCGCGGCCTGTCCGCAGACCGAGATCATGCTGGCGCCGCACCTGACGGCTTGCGACCCTGTCCTGGCGATCCTGAAACGCCGCCTGCGCAAGGGCATGAACGCGCTGGACATGCCCGATCCGACCACCACCGGCGTGGTGGTGCTGGGACGCGGCTCGTCCGACCGTGGCGCCAACGGCGAAATGGCCAAGATGGCGCGCTGGCTGCTGGAAGAGGGCGACCACGAACTGGTCGACCTGGCGTTCACCGGCATCACCTGGCCGCGCCTGGAGAAGGTGGTGCAGCGCCAGGTTCTGCTGGGCATGCGCCAGGTCGTGGTGCTGCCGTACTACCTGTACACCGGCACGCTGATGCAGCGCATCCATCGCCAGGTCGAACATCTGCGCGGCCAGTATCCGCAAGTGCGCTTTGTCTGCGGCGAACATTTCGGCTTTGAAAAGGAAATCTTCGAGCTGATGGACCAGCGCGTGGAAGACCTGCGCGCCGGCGTGCCCGATAGCCGCCTGCCTTGCGACGGTTGCAGCTATCGCGAGATCGCGCATGACCTGGGCCACGGCCATTCGCACGCGCACACGCACGACCACGCCGCCGCGCCGACGCACGATCACGGACATGAGCACGGACATGAGCATGGACACGAGCATGCGCACGACCATGGCCACCCGCACGAACACGTCCACCACGAGGGCCAGCCAGCATGAGCACCGTGAACACCGTCACCGAGCAGTTGACGCGCGCCGGCCAGGTCATTGAACACGACAGCTTCGCCATCATCGACGCCGAAGTCGGCCCGCACGCCTACACCGAAGCCCAATGGCCGATAGTGCGCCGCATGATCCACGCCAACGCCGACTTCGACTTCAACGGCCTGACCGACTTCCATACAGACGCAGTGGAAGCCGGCATCAACGCCATGCTGGCCGGCGGCACGCCGGTCGTGGCGGATGTCGAGATGATCTGCTCCGGCCTGTCGCAACCGCGCCTGGGTCACTTCGGCATGAAGACCCACCAGTTCATCAGCGACGCCGACGTCATCGAAACCGCCAAGGCCGAAGACACCACGCGCGCCGTGCAAGCGATGCGCAAGGCGCACCGACTCGGCTTGCTGGACCGCGCCATCGTCGGCATCGGCAACGCGCCCACCGCGCTGATCGAACTGGTACGCCTGATCCGCGAAGAAGGTGCGCGCCCCGCACTGGTGGTCGGCATGCCGGTCGGTTTCGTCTCCGCCGCCGAGTCCAAAGACTTGATGGCCACGCTGAACGATGTACCGTGGATCGTCATCCGTGGCCGCAAGGGCGGCTCGACGCTGGTGGTGGCTACCCTGCACGCGCTGCTGTCGCTGGCCGAAGCCCGTCAAAAGGCCCAGCCATGAAGGAAAAAACGGCTGCCGAACGTGGCACCCGTACCGGCTTCACCACCGGCGCCTGTGCCGCCGCCGCCGCCCGCGCGGCGGTGCTGGGCCTCGCCCACGGCCAGGTGCCGGAAGAAATCGAAAGCCTGCTGCCCAACGGCAGCCGGGTGCGTTTCGCCATCCACGACGGCCGCTGCGGGCCGGATCACGCGCACGCGATGGTCATCAAATTCGCCGGCGACGATCCGGACTGCACCGACGGCGCCCACATGACGGTCGACCTGCGCCGGCTTCCGGGCGAAGCCGGCGTGGTTTCATACGTTGCAGGCGACGGCGTGGGCACTGTCACCATGAAGGGCCTGGGCCTGGAAGTGGGCGGGCCGGCCATCAACCCGGTCCCGCGCCGTAACATCGCCGACAACCTGCGCGAAGCCGCCCCCGCGCTGCTGGCCGAAGACGGCATCGAAGTCACCATCAGCGTGCCGGACGGCCAGGTGATGGCGAAGAAAACTACCAACGCCCGCCTGGGCGTCCTGGGCGGCATCAGCATTCTCGGCACCACCGGCATCGTCAAGCCGTATTCGACGGCCGCCTGGCGCGCCAGCGTGGTGCAGGGCGTGCAGGTGGCCGCCACCGCCGGCTACGACATGGTCGCGCTGACCACGGGCGGCCGCAGCGAAACCTTCGCCATGACCGCCCTGCGCGCCGAGCGCCCGGAACTGCCGTCCGCCTGCTTCGTGCAGATGGGCGACTTCCTGCGCTACGCGCTCGATGAAGTGGTGGCGCAAGGCATAGGCCTGGTGGTGCTGGCGCTGATGGTCGGCAAACTGACCAAGATCGCGCAAGGCGAAACCATCACCCACGCCAACCGCAGCGAAGTCGATACCGACCTGGTGGCCGAGATCGCGCGCCGCATCGGCGCCACGCCGGAAGACTGCGCGGCGATGGCCGCCGCCGAAACCGCGCGCTTCGGCGCCGAGCTGATGGTCGAACGTGGCCTCGGCGACGCCTTCCACCAGGCGTTGGCGCAAGCCGCCATCGATACCCTGACCGCGCCCGACCGCTACGGCCGCGCTTTCCAGATACGCGTGCTGGTGTGCGACTTCAGCGGCGTGCAAGTGGCCGACGTCTGGTCGGCACCGGCCGAACCGCACGAACGCCCGGCAAGCGCCGGCCGCACCGGCATCGACCACTTACCGGAATCCTGACTATGGAAATACAAGACCCCAATCCCTGCCGCGTGATCGGTGTGCTCGACGATGGCATCGCCAGCTTGAACCAGACCGCGCTGGCCCTGCTGCGCAGCGCCGACGTGATCGTCGGCGGCACGCGCACGCTGGCCTTGCTGGCGCCCGAGTTCAAGCCCGGCGCCGTGCGCCACGACCTCACCGGAAAACTGAAAGAAGTGCCGGAATGGGTGCGTGCCGCCCGCGCCGACCATTTGTCCTGCGTGGTGCTGGCCACCGGCGATCCGCTGTGCCACGGCATCGCGCCGTATCTCGCGCAGCATCTGTGCGTGCAGGCGCTGGACATCCTGCCCAACCTGTCGACGCTGCAATTGGCTTGTGCGCGCATCGGCCTGGCGTGGCAGGATGCGCGCATCGTCTCGGTGCACGCCAAGGATGCCGGCGAATGGCAGCGCGGCAGCACGCCCGGCCATGGCCTGTATGCGCTGGCGCAGGCCACGCGCCAGCACGCGCGCCTGCTGGTACTGACCAGCCCTGACAACAGCCCTGACCGGATCGCACGCCTGCTGCTGGCCGAAGGATTGGGCGACGACTTCCTGATGGCGGTGGCGGAAAACCTGCTGCAACCGGAAGAACGCGTAGTGGCGGAACTGACGCCGCAACAGGCATCCGAGATGCGCTTCGCCGCGCTCAACGTGGTGCTGCTGTGGCGCGTGACGCCGGCTGCGCGGCCGGTGCGTTTCGGCCTGGCCGATGCGCAGTTCGTGCAGCGGCAGCCGGAGAAAGGCTTGATCACCAAGCAGGAAGTGCGCGCTGTCAGCCTGGCGCGCCTGCAACTGCGGGCCGACAGCGTGGTGTGGGACATCGGCGCCGGTTCCGGCTCGGTGGGCCTGGAGGCGGCGCGGCTTTGCCCGCAAGGCCACGTCTACGCCACGGAAAAAAACGAGGCGGATTTCGCCATCGCGGGACAGAACCACGCCAACTTCGGCGTCAGCAACTACAGCCTGTTCCTCGGCAAGGCGCCGGAGGGACTCGACGCCTGGCCAGACCCGGACGCGGTCTTCGTCGGCGGCTCCGGCGGCGAGCTGGCGACGCTGATCGGCGGCGTGATGTCGCGCCTGCGTCCCGGCGGCGCGCTGGTGATGAACTTCGTCACGCTGGAAAACCTGGCCACCGCGACCGCCACGCTGCAGGCGCTGGAAGGCGTCGACTGGGACGTGCTGCAGCTGCAGGCGGCGCGCAGCAAGCCTATCCTGCACATGCACCGCATGGCGGCGGAGAACCCGGTGTGGATCGTATGCGCACGCCGAGCCGAGGCGTCAATCAAGGAGGTTGGCGATGAGTGAGCACATCCAGCCAGGCACCTTGTGGGGCATTTCGCTCGGCCCCGGCGATCCCGGCCTGATCACGCGCGCCGCGTGGGAGGCGCTGCAACGCCGCGACACGATCTGGGTCTACCCTGCGCGCAGCGGCAAGACGCCCAGCTACGCCTTCGACATCGTGCAACGCGCCGGCGCGACGCCGCCCGAGCAGCACACGCAGTTGCTGTTCCCGATGACGCACGACGGCGAAAAACTCGGCCGCGCATGGCTCAAGGCCGCCGACACCGTGCTGCCATGGCTGCGCGCCGGCCGCGACGTGCTGTTCCTGGTCGAAGGCGACGCCAGCACCTACGCCACCTTCGGCCACCTGGCCCGCACGGTGAACGCGCTGGACCCCGGCGTGCCGGTGAAGATCATCGCCGGCGTCAACGCCTTCACCGCCGCCTGCGCGCACGTCCCGGTGCCGTTCGCCGAGCAGGATGACACGGTCGCCATCGTGCCCGCAGCCTACGGCGTCAGCGCGGTCGAGCGCCTGCTGCCCGACTTCGACACGCTGGTGCTGATGAAGGTGAAGCCGTTGATGGATGAGCTGATCGACTGGCTCGAACGGCGCGAACTGCTGGCCGGCGCCCACTTCATCGAACGCGTCGGCGCACCCGACGAACGCCGCTTCAGCGGCAACGACATCCTGGCCCTGCGCGGCACCAAGGTCAGCTACCTGTCGCTGCTGATCGTCAAACACGGACACCGCATACGCGGCGAACGCATCAAAGGCTGCCTGAAGAAAGACAGCCCCCAACCCCAAGTCACGGAGACCGCATGAGCAGCGCACCTATCACCACCGAAGCACCACGCGTATGCCTGGTCGCCATCACCAAGCACGGCGCCGCGCAGGCCGCGCGCCTGGCCGCCGACCTGCCGGAAGCCGACATCTGCACCTCGGCCAAATTCGCCGCCGTGTTTGCGGAAGCCAGCAACACCGTGCGCGCTTACGATGGCGCATTGCGCGACGAGATCGGCCCGCTGTTCGCCGGCTACGACCAGATCATCTTCTTCGTTTCGCTGGGCGCCGTGGTGCGCCTGATCGCGCCTCACCTGCGCAGCAAGGATGAAGACCCGGGCATCATCGTCGTCGACGACGCCGGCCAGTATGTGATTCCGGTGCTGTCCGGCCACGTCGGCGGCGCCAACGAGTGGAGCGAGCGGGTCGCCGACCTGCTGGGCGCCGCGCCCGTGCTGACCACCGCGTCCGACGTCGGCCGCACGATACCGGTCGATATCCTGGGCCGCCACCTGGGCTGGAAAGTGGAAGCGCCCAAGATCAACATCACGCGCGTGTCCGCCCACGTGGTCAACGGCGAACCGATCGCCTTCGTGCAGGAAGCGGGCAGCCCGGACTGGTGGACCCGTCCCACCCCGGTGCCCGACAACATCCACCGCTTTGCGCGCTTCGACGACGTGCCGCTGGACCGCTACGCGGCGCTGCTGTGGGTCACGCACGCCGACGTGCCAGCCGAACGCTGGGATGCGCTGACCGAACGCCTGGTGGTCTACCGTCCGCCGCTGGAAGGCGCGGCATGACGCAGTTCACCGTGGGCCTCGGCTGCGACCGTGGCGTGCTGCTGGAAACGCTGCGCGAGGCCGTGCAGGCGGCGCTGGCCGACGCCGGCGCGCATGCCGGGCAAGTGGTGGCCGCCGCCAGCATCGCGCTGAAGCGGGACGAAGCCGCGCTGCTGGCACTGGCGGCGGAAAACGGCTGGCCGCTGCATTTCTACGAGGCGCAGCAGCTGGCCGCCGTGGAAGTGCCGCACCCGTCGGAAACCGTGCGCCGCTACACCGGCACGCCGTCGGTGAGCGAAGCGGCGGCGCTGCTGGCCGCCGGAGCGAATACGCCGATGACCGCGCTGGTCGTCGAAAAACATAAACTCAAAGGAGCGGATGGCCGCAATGCCACCGTCTCCATCGCAAGGAAACAACCATGAACGAAGCATACGTCCCGACTGCCGGCAAGATCATGCTGGTGGGCATAGGCCCCGGCAGCGTCGACCACATGACCAAGCGCGCGCGCGACGCCATCGCCGAAGCCGACGTGGTGATCGGCTACGTCACCTACATCAAGCTGGTGGCGGATCTGCTCGAAGGCAAGGAGATCATCCGCAAGTCGATGACCGAAGAGCTGGACCGCGCCGTCAGCGCGCTGGAGGCTGCGCGCGCGGGCAAGAAGGTGGCGCTGATTTCGTCGGGCGACGCCGGCGTGTACGGCATGGCCGGGCCGACCTTCGAGGTGCTGTTCCAGTCCGGCTGGACGCCGGACGATGCGGTGCAGGTCGAGATCATCCCCGGCGCCTCGGCGCTCAACAGCTGCGCGGCGCTGGTCGGCGCTCCGCTGACGCACGACTTCTGCGCGATCTCGCTGTCGGACCTGCTGACGCCGTGGCCGACCATCGCGCGCCGCCTGGACGCGGTGGCGATGGCCGATTTCGTCGTCGCGCTGTACAACCCGAAGAGCGGCCGCCGCACGCGCCAGATCCTGGAAGCGCAGCGCCTGTTCCTGCGCCATCGCCGTCCGGATACGCCGGTGGCCATCGTCAAAAGCGGCTACCGCCGCCGCCAGAACATCGTCTTCACCACGCTCGATTCGATGGCGGACGCCGACATCGGCATGCTCAGCACCGTCCTGATCGGCAACAGCAACACCTTCGTGCGCCATGGCCTGATGGTCACGCCGCGCGGCTACGCCAACAAGTACGACATGGAAGAGGGCGGCGCCACGCGCGAGGGGGAGCGTGCGGGCCGTTCGCTGTCCACCGGCCTGTTGGGCTGGCTGGAAACGCTGCAGGCCGAGCACGCGGCCGGCGACAGCGTCGAGACGCTGGCGGCGCGCCACCGCCTGCCGGCCGACTACATCCGCGATACATTGAATGAACCGGTGGAAGCCGAAGCCGCCGCCAGCGAGGAGACCGAAGCATGAGTGAAGCCGTCGTCAAGCCGAAGATCGGCAACTACCACCGCCACCTGCTGATCTGCACCGGCCCGCGTTGCAGCGAGGACGGCGCCTCGCAGCTGCTGTTCGACAGCCTGGGCGGCAAGTTCAAGGCCGCCGGGCTCGACGCCGGCGAACTGCGCGTCAAGCGCAGCCGCGTCGGTTGTTTCGCCGCCTGCAAGGGCGGCCCCATCGTCTGCGTGCAGCCGGACGGCACCTGGTACTACAACGTCACGCCGGAGAACATGGATCGCATCATCGACGACCACCTGTGCAACGGCAAGCGGGTGGAGGAACTGGTGTTCCACCAGGCTGGCGCAGAGGATCAGTAAGCCTTATTCCTTGGAGGTCGGCGAGATGGTCTTGCTGACCTTGCCGGCCTCGTCCAGCATCTGGATTTCGGCCTTGCCGTCCGCGCTGACCAGCAGCATCATGCGTACCCGGCCTTGCGCATCCTTCAGTTGCAGGGACGAGCTCTTGCCGGGCGTGTTGCCCAGCCAGATGCGGTTGTTGCTCAGGCGGCCCTGCTCGCTCAGCTTCTGCCAATAGGCGCGCTGTTCGGCTTTGGGCAGCTTGCTGGCCGCCTCGCCGAAGCGGTTCATGTCTTCCATCGACGTCACCGTGTACAGCGGCACATCGTTGATCCTGATGCCGGTCTGCTGATGGCCCGCACTGTCGTTGTTCATCAACTGCAGGGCCTGGTCCTGGCGGAAGCGGTCGAAGGTCAGCGACAGGCCGGAATCGATCTTGCCATCGGCGCCGATGCTGCCTTTCTGGATCAAGCCGCCATTCTCGGTGCCTTCCTCGTTGATGAACAACATGCCGGCAAAGCTGTTGCGGTCGGGACGGGCGCCCTCCTTGCCCTGCATGAAATCGCCGGGGAACTGCGCCTTGTTGGAAATGACGATGCGCTTGGTGCCGTCCGGTTCGACGATATTGATGCGGCCGACCGTGATCTCGTCGAACTTCTCATGCCTGATCGGCTCCTTGGCCCCGGTCAGGAAAAACACTGCGGCCAGCGCGCTGGCCATCGTCGTTGCACCCGCCAAAAATGTTCTGATTTGCGACACGCTACTTCTCCTTTGCTTATTTCAACTCGTTATTAATCGCCGCGCTTGCCTTGCGCATCCGCCACTCGACGAAACAGATCAGCACGCTGCAAAACGCCAGCAGCCCGCCCAGGTATTGCAACACCCGGTTGAGCGGCGAACGCGCATGGCGCGTGTTGATCAGTTCGAACTTGCGCTTGCCGTTCTCGACGTTCTCGAAGAACACGCTGCCCCGGTCTTCCGGGAACTCGACCGTCGCCAGCCGGACCCGGTCGGCTTCGAACGCGGCCAGCAATCTGGCGTGTTCTTCGGCGCTGATCGTGTTCGCGGCGAGCTTCAGGTTCTGGATTTCCTTGAACTGGTCAAAGAGATTGTCTGACTCATTTTTCAGCAGCACGCCTTTGGACACGTACTTGTACTGCATGTTGGAAGAGAAAATGCCGTCGTTGGCCGCCAGCATCAGCGCGAACCCGAGGGCGCCGGCGGCGGCGGCGCTGAACAGCCATTTCCTGGCGTCGTGGACGCGCCGGGTGACGGTGCCGTTGAGGAACTGGCTAACTTCCGGTATATGGCGCAGCGAGGTTTGCAGCGCCTGCTTGTTGATACCGCCCAGGAATTCCCTGGCGTCGAGTTCGAGCGCGGCGACGATGGCGCTGAACATCTCGGCCGAGGGCTGGGACTTATCGTTCTCCAGCTTGGACAGGTAGGACTGCTCGATGCCGATCGCGGCCGACATCTGCGGCTGCGTGAGATTTCTTTCCGTTCTGATTTGCTTGAGTCGTTCGCCAAAATTCATCGGGGACATGCCTTTCTTCCAGGAGAATAGGCATATTCTTGTCTATTCCTCAATGAATGAGAAGATGAATATCGGCGAATACCGGTGAATATTGCGTTTTGGGCCTCGATTCCTACAGAGTGGCCAGGTTGGCGCGGGTGGTGGCGGCCTGCTCCTGCAATGCCTGCTTGTCGCCATCGCTCATGCGGCGCAGCTGCTGATAGACCATGCCGAGGCGGTGGTTGTTACCCAGCTGCTTGTCATTGCGAAGGAAAAAATCCCAGTACAGCGCGTTGTAGGGACAGGCGCGTTCGCCGATGCGTTGTTTCTTTTGGTAGTGACAGCCTTTGCAATAATCGCTCATGCGGTCGATATAGGCGGCGCTGGAAACATAAGGCTTGGTCGCCAGCAGGCCGCCATCGGCGTACTGGCTCATGCCCAGCGTGTTCGGCAGTTCCACCCATTCGAAGGCGTCGATGTAGACGCCCAGATACCATTGATGCAGTTCCTGCGGCGACAGCCCCGCCAGCAGCGAGAAATTGCCGATGACCATGAGCCGGTTGATGTGGTGGCTGTGCGCGTGCTCCAGCGACTGGCCGATGGCCGCCGCCACGCAGCGCATGCGCGTGTCCCCGCTCCAGAACCAGTGCGGCAGCGCCGTCGTATGGCCGAAGGTGTTGAGCTGGTCATAGCCCGGCATGCGGTGCCAGTAGACGCCGCGCACGTATTCGCGCCAGCCGAGTATCTGCCGGATGTAGCCCTCGGCCGACGCCAGCGGCACGGCGCCCTCGCGCCAGGCCGCCACGACCCGGTCGACCACGGTGCGCGGATCGAGCATCTTGGTGTTCATCGCGAACGACAGCAGCGAGTGAAACAGCCGCCAGGCGCGCACGTTCATCGCATCCTGGTAGCGGCCGAAGTGGGGCAAGGCGTGCTGCACGAAACTGTCCAGTTGCAGCAGCGCCTCCTCGCGGTTGAGCGGCCACGCGAAATCGCCGGCCTGCGGAGCGCCGAAGGTGCGCACGCCCGCCGCTTCGATGGTTTGCCATAGCGCGCTGTGGTCGTGGCGCGGACGCGAATCGGCGGGTTCCCACGGCACGCCCGGCCAGGCTTCGCGGTTGTCGTGGTCGAAATTCCATTGGCCGCCTGCCGGCGTTCCAGTCTCCGAGACCAGCACATCGTGGCGCTTGCGCATGTGGCGATAGAACGGTTCCATGACCCATGCGGCGCGGCCTTCGAAAAATGCGGCGGCCTCGTGGCGGGCGGCATAGAAATGTTCGCTGTCGTCCATCTGCGTGGCGATGTCCAGGCCGGCGGCGTAGGTGGCGAGTTGCTGGTCCAGCCGCCATTCGTCCGGCGCCTGCCAGGCAAAGCTGTCGGCTCCGTAGTGCGCCAGCAGATAGTCCAGGTTGGCGGGCAGCGATTGGCGGTTGTCCGGGTCGTCGATGCTCAGGTAGTGGACGCGGTGGCCGGCCTCGCGCAGCCGACGCGCCAGGTCGCGCATGGCGGCAAAGATGGCGATCACCTTTTGCGCGTGGTGCAGTACGTAGTCGGTCTCCTGGCGCACTTCCATCAGCACGAACACCACGTCCTGGCATGGCCGGGCGAACCAGCTGTGGCGGCAATTGAGCTGGTCGCCGAGGATCAGTTTCAGCGTTGTGCTCATGGTCAGTCCGGCATCGGAACGCGGAAGCGGCCGCGCAGCCAGCGGATCGGCGCGCCAATGAGCGGCAGCTTGGCCAGCAGTTCCTCGGCGGCGTCCCAGTAGTCGCGGTGCTGCACCACGAGGCCGTCCCGGTTGAAGCGCAGGTGGCTGCCGCCGGCGATCTGATACGGCACGCCGCGCAGCCGGAACACAAACAGCCAGGTGACGAACGCCTGGTCGCCCTGCACGATGCGCTCGCCGATTACGAAGCGCGGCTCCTCGGTGTGGACAAACATGTGGCGGAAAATCGCCTCGATGGCGGGCACGCCGCGCACGTCGTTGAAGGGGTCGCGGAACTGCGCATCGGCTGCGTAGAATTCGCCGGCCCGCGCGACGGTGTGCGGCGTCAGCGCGGCATACCAGGCCAACAGGGGTTCGGGATCGGTCATTGCGGTATCAGGAAGTGGGTGATCAAGGCGAAGCGCCAGCGGTACGGCAGCCAGCGTAGCAGTTTGAGCATCAATGTGAAGCGCTTCGGAAAATGAATTTCGAACAGGCCGGCCGCGAAGCCGCGCCGTATGGCCTTGGCCGCCGCCTGCGGTGTCTGCAACGCCGGCATGGCGAACTGGTTCTGCGCGGTCAGCGGCGTCTGCACGAAGCCGGGATTGATCAGATAGACGTCCAGCCCGCGCGGCTGCAGGTCGGTGTACAGCAGTTCCGCCAGGTTGATCAGCGCGGCTTTGCTGGGCCCGTACACGCTGGCATTGGGCAGGCCGACATAGCCGGCCACGCTGGCGACGATGGCGATGCCGCCGCTGCCGCGCGCCAGCATGGCGGGCAGCACCGTTGCCAATCCGGTGTAGACGCTGCCCAGGTTGACGGCCAGCGTGTGGGCGGCGCCGTCCGGGCTGACATCCCAGCTGCGCTCGGGGTGGTAGGCGGCGGCGCAGAACACGATCAGGTCGACGCCGCCGGCCTGCTCGCAGATGTACTGGTAGCGCTCGGCCCATGCATCCTGATCCAGGATGTCGAAGGGCGCGACGATGGCTTGCGGATGTCCGGCGGCGACGCCTTGCAGCAGCTCGGCGCGGCGGGCCGACAGCGCCACCCGCGCACCCGCCTGCAGCAGCTCCTGCGCCAGCGCGGCGCCGATGCCGCTGGAGGCGCCGACCAGCCACACGCGCCGGTCGGCCCAGGCCGTGATCGTCCGGTTCAGGGGCCGCATGCGCGCCTCCGGAACATCAGCGTCACTTGTCCCAGCTCGATGCCGAACTTGGCCATGCTGGCGCGGTTGATCATCGTGCAGTCGTCGATCAGGAACATCCAGTCGTCGAAGGCCATCTCGTAGGTGCTGCCGTCGACCGGCAGCAGCAGCGTGTATTGCCAGCGCAGCGCATTGCCGGCCAGTTCGCCCAGCGCTTCGCCCTTGACGTCGTCGGCGCGTCCGCGCCAGCGGCCGTCCGCTGCGCGCGTCAGGCGCCATACGCGGCGCTGGGTGCTGCCGTCGTCGTAGCGAAACTGTTCGTCGAGCGTCAGCACACCATCGCTGCTGGTGCCGGTGATGACGACGTGGAAGCGCTTTTGCACCGCGCCGCCGCGCCGCTGGAACATGCCCCAGGCATCGGTGGTGCCGGTGAAGTAGGCGGCCAGGTCGAGCGCGGGCTGTTGCGCCTTGTATTGCTGGACGTCGGGACCGGCGCAGCCGGCAAGCAAGGCCAACAGCAGGCCGCAGAACAGGGTTTTCATGGTGAGCTCCAGTAGCGTACGACGGGCATGGATGCCGGATGGAAGCGCCACAGCGCGGCCATCGCCAGCAGTTTGAGCAGGCAGGGAAAGGCGGCGTACACCAGCGCCAGCGCGGCGCCGCCGGCCACGCCGGGCTGGTATCCGAGCGCGGCCAGCAGCGGCAACGCCAGCCCGGACAAGGCCAGCGCCAGCTTGCCCAGCAGCGTCAGCACGCCGTAGTAGGCGCCGGCCGCCTCGCCGGCTCCGATCAGTTCGGCCAGCAGCACCGGCGGCATGGCCAGGTCGGCGCCCAGCGCCGCGCCGGCGGCGATGCAGACGGCAAAGTAGGGCAGCACATCGCCCTCGCCCAGCAGCCCGGCGCCGGCAAAGCTGGCGATGGCCAGCGCCATGCCGATACGCCAGCACGGCAGCACGCCGATGCGGCGCGCCAGCGCGGTCCACAGCGGCAGGCCGCAGGCGGCGGCGATGAAATAGCAGCCGAGGAAGGCCCCGGCCAGCGGCGCCGCGTGCAGCCGGTCGCGGATGAAAAACAGCGCCAGCGTCGCCGGCAGCGACACCGAACAGGCATTGAGGAAATACGGCGCCAGCAGGCGCAGGAAGGCGCGGTTCGACGCCATGCGCCGCAGCGTGGCGCGCCAGCCGCCGGCGCGTTCGGCGACGGCCGGCCACGCGGGCGCCAGTTTCAGCAGCGCCCACAGGGCGGCCAGCAGCAGCGCGGCAAACGCCAGGCTGTAGAGCGCCATGTGGGCGGGGATGCGTTCGGCGTCGCCGCTCATGATGGTGGCGGGGATCACGCTGGCGACGATCATGCCCGCCAGGCCCGCGCCTTCGCGCCAGGCCGAAGCGGACAGCAAGGCGCCGCCGTCCAGGCGCGCGCCCCACGTCAGGTAGGCGATGTTCAACATGCTGTGGGCGCTGTAGGCCAGCACCAGCATGGCGCCCAGCCACACCGCTGCGGCCAGTTCGCTGGCGGGCGGCTGCCACAGGCCCGCGAAAGCCAGCGCGAGCACGGCGCCGCCCAGCGCCAGCCAGCGCCCGATGCCGTTGCGCAGGCGGTCGATGACGTGGCCTTGCAGCGGGTCTTGCAAGGTGTCGAGCAGGCGCGCGGCAAACAGCACCCAGCCCAGCTGCGCCAGCGGCACGCCGCGCAACATGCTGTAGTACGCCCCCACCTGCACGTACACGGGCAGCGCGGCCATGGCCAGCGGCAGGCCGAGCAGGCCGTAGGCGGCCAGGCGCCACCAGCACGGCTGGCCGGCAGGCTGCGCGGCGGCGGGCGTCACTGCGGGGCTCCCATCAGTTTGCGGCGCAAGTCCTGGTCGCGGGTCCGCTCGTCTAGCCAGATGCCGAAGAAGGCGCGCGCCAGCCGCAGGTCGTCGATGTCCGCCAGCAGGCGCTGCTGGTTGTAGAAGCGCATGCCGTGGCCGGGCACATACACGCCGGTCAATTCTTCGCCGGGCGCGACGTCGGTGAAGGCGCGGTTCAGCGACTTGTCCCATTGCGCCAGCGTGGCGGCGTCGATGGCGGCGCCGCTCAGGCGCTGGATTTCGTCCAGGCTGGTCTGCACCAGGCGCTGGCGGCTGATGCTGCGGTAGTAGTGCAGTTGCAGCGCGAACGCGCGTTCGGGCTGGAACGGCCGCTGCTCCGCCCACAGCGTGGCGCGGTAGATGCGGAAACCCAGCCAGCGCAGTTCGCCGTCGCCCAGCGCCTCGGCGCGTGGCAGCTCGTCGCGCCAGCTGGCGGCGCCGCACAGGCCGCTCGCTAAAAAGCAGCATAGCAGCACACCTTGCAGGGCCAGCCGCAGCCAGGCGGGTTCAGGCTTTTTGCAGCAGGAATTGGACAACATCGGTGCGTCCCTCGTCAAAGGCGGCCTCGCAGTAGGCGAAATACAGATGCCAGATGCGCAGGAAGTGCTCGTCGAAGCCCTGGCCGGCGATCTGGTGGTGGGCGTTGCGGCACTGGACGTCCCAGCGGCGCAGCGTTTCCGCATAGTCGCGGCCGAAGGCGTGGCGCGCCAGCGGTTGCAGGCCGCAGCGGGCCGCCTGCCGTTCGAAGCGCTCCACGCTGGGCAGCATGCCGCCGGGGAAGATGTACTGCTGGATGAAGTCGGCGCTGCTGCGGTAGCGCGGGAAATACTGTTCGCCGATGGTGATCGACTGCACCAGCGCCTGCCCGCCAGCCTTCAGCCGCGCCGCGACGGTGTGGAAATACTGCTGCCAGTATTGCTCGCCCACCGCCTCGAACATTTCGATCGACACCACCGCGTCGTATTCGCCCTGCAGGTCGCGGTAGTCGCACAGCTCCAGCTTGACGCGGTCCTGCAAGCCCTGCGCCTGCATGCGGCGCTGCGCCACCTCCAGCTGCGACGGCGAAATCGTCACGCCGTGCACGTGGATGCCCTGCTGCGCGGCCTGCTCGGCGAAGCCGCCCCAGCCGCAACCGATTTCCAGCACGCGCTGGCCCGGCCGCAGTTGCAGCGTGTCGATGATGCGCTGGTACTTGCGCCGCTGCGCATCCTGCAGCGACAGGCTGTAGTCGCCGTCGAACAGCGCGCTGGAATAGGTCCAGCTGGGATCGAGCCACAGCTGGTAGAAGTCGTTGCCGATGTCGTAGTGGGCGTGGATGTTGCGCTGGCTGCCCTTGCGGGTATTGGGCCGCAGCCAGTGCCGCAGCCGGTACCAGCAACGCGCCAGCGCGCCGCCGAACACCAGCTGGTCCAGCGACGCTTCGTTGCGCAGCGCCAGGCGCAGCAGCGCGGTCAGGTCGGGCGTGGCGACCCATCCGGCCGCATAGGACTCGGCAAAGCCGATGTCGCCCGCGCGCAGGATGCGCTGGCAGGCGCGCCAGTCGTGCAGTTGCAGCGTGGCGCCGGTGGGCGCATGGGCGTCGCCGAACACCATGCGGGTATTGCAGGGCGTGATCAGCTCCAGGTGGCCGTGGCGGATATTGTTGAGCAGCGCCAGGAACATGCGGGCGCCGACGGGCGCCGACAGCGTGGCGGTGGATAAGGTGCGGTTCATCGGGCAGTCTCCTGGTGCACGGTGGTGTGATGGGCGGGGGCGGGCGGCTTGCTGAAGAACGGGACGCGCTTCAGCCACAGCCTGAGCGCCTGCCAGTGGATGCGGAACACAATGCCCAGCCCCAGCAGCGGATAGCGCAGCAGCGCGCCGGCCAGGGCGCGGTCGGTCATGGGGGCGGGACGGCCGCTGAGCGCGGTGCGCAGCAGCAGGCCGTCGCCGTCGTAGTAGTCGAGGCCGGTGCAGTGGCTGGCGCCGCCGAGGCGGAAGCGGAAGCGGTAGTGCCCTTCGACTTCGCAGAACGGCGACACGTGCATTTGCTTGTCGGCGCGGGCGGTGCCGGAGCCGCCGTCCGTAGTGGCGACGCGCATCAGGTAGCGGTGGCTTTCGCCGAAGGTGTTGTTGACCTCGGCCAGGACGGCGCACAGCCGGCCGGCGGCGTCGTGGCAGTGCCAGAAGCTGACGGGATTGAATGCGTAGCCGGCAACGCGGGGAAAAGTTTGCAGCCAGATCTCGCCATCGGCGGCGATATGGTGTTCGCGCAGCAGTGCGCGCATCCATTGTTCCAGGCTGGAGCCGTCGCGCGGGCCGTAGTCGCGGCGGCGGATCGACAGCGGCCGCCAGCAGTCCACGCCGAACCAGCGCGAGTTGCAGGCGTCCAGCCGGGCCAGGTTCAGGCGCACATAGAACAGCGGATAGACGAAACGGTGCGGCGCCGGGCGCAGGCGCGCGTGCATCACCTGGCCGTGCACCAGCTGGGCGGCGGACTGTTTCATGGCAGCGTGGTCCATGCGGGCGCGGCGTCGAAGGCCGCCGCGATGCGCAGCGCCGATTTCAAGCCATCCTCGTGGAAGCCGTAGCCGGTCCAGGCGCCGGCGTACCAGATGCCGTCGTTACCCTGTATCTGCGCCAGCTGTTGCTGCGCGCGGACGGTGGCCTGGTCCATGATCGGATGGTCGTATTCGAACTTGGCCAGCAGCGTGCCTGCGGCTGGCGGGGTGTAGGGATTGAGCGTGACGATGACCGGCGTCGCAAACGGCAGCGCCTGCAACTGGTTCAGCCAGTAGCTCACGCAGACGGGGCGCTGTCCGGCCGACTGCGCGCCGGCCAGGTAGTTCCAGGCGGCCCAGACCTTGCGCCGGCGCGGCATCAGGCCGGCGTCCGTGTGCAGGTAGGCGGTGTTGGGCTGGTAGCGTACGCCGCCGAGGATGGCGCGCTCGGCCTCGCCGGCATTGAGCAGCAGCGACAGCGTGGTCGGCGCGTGCGTGGCGAACACCACGTCATCGAAGGCTTCGGTGCCGCCGGCGGTGGAGACCATCAGCTTGCCGCCCTCGCGCAGCACCGCGCGCACGGGCGTGTTCAGGCGGCAGTCCGGCAGCACGGCGGCGATCTTCTCGACGTAATGGCGCGCGCCGCCCGCCACCGTGCGCCATTGCGGACGGTTGTTGACCTGCAGCAGCGCATGGTTCAGGCAAAAGCGCAGGAAAGTCGCCGCCGGGAATTTCAGGATGTCGTTCGGCGAACTGGACCAGATGGCGGCGGCCATCGGCAGCAGGTAGGCGTCGCGGAAGCGCGCGCCGTAGCGCTGCTGCTGGAGCAGCTGTCCCAGCGTCAGGTCGTCCCGGCTGGACAATTGCAGGAAGCGCTCGGCGTTGCGGTTGAAATGCAGGATATCCCACAGCATGCGCAGGAAGGACGGCGAGCCGAGGTTGGCGAACTGCGCGAACACGGTGGCCAGGCTGGTGCCCGCCCACTCCAGCGCGCCGCCGTCCATCGAGACGGCGAACGACATGTCGCTGGCGTTGCTGGCCACGTCCAGTTCGTCGAACAGGGCCACCAGGTTGGGGTAGGTGCGCTCGTTGTACACCAGGAAGCCGGTGTCGACGCCGTGGGTGCGGCCCTCCAGCGTGACGTCGACGGTGTTGGTATGGCCGCCGAGATAGCCCGCCGCCTCGAACAGCACGACGTCGTGTTTGCGGCTGAGGAAATAGGCGCTGGCCAGGCCGGAGATGCCTGAACCGATAATGGCGATACGTTTGCGTGGCAGATTCATGTCGTTTGTATGGTTATTTTGACCGCCTGGTGTACCGGCGTGCTAATATTACTACCACCACACAACAAAAGCTACTGATTAGTAGCGTAAATTTACCAATGAGTATCCTTCCCAGATTAAGCTTTAAAAATCAAGCATTTAAGCTGCGCGAAAATGCGATCCTCGATGCCGCGACCGCCGTGCTGAGCCAAAAAGGCTATGACTTGATGACCATGGATGACGTCGCAGGCGCGGTGGGCATCTCCAAACCCAGCCTGTACAAGCACTTCAAGTCGAAGGAGGAGCTGGTGGGCGAGGCGCTGATACGCCTGCTCGATGGCGCGCTGGAATACATCGCTGCGCTCGATCCGGCGCTGAATTCGTTGCAGAAATTGTCGGCGCTATTGGAATGGGCGCTGCGGGTGCGTCTGGAGGGCGGCATGCCCTTCCTGCCGTCGACCAGCCCCTATGTGCGCGATATGTTGATACGGAATGTGAAGTACATGCTGCGCATCATGAAACTGAACCGGCAGCTGGAAGCCCTGGTGAAACAGGCGCAGCAGCAGGGGCAGCTCAACCGCGAGCTGCCCACCGACGTCATCCTGTTCAGCTACTACGCGCGGACCTGCGATCCGGCGGTCGAGTATCTGCAGAAGTACAGCAAGATGGCGACCGACGATATCGTGCGCCATATGCTGAAAGTGTCGTTCGAAGGCTTTCACTAGATCAAATAAATGACACGGCAAAGCCGGGCTGTGCGTGCTTCATCCCCGGCGCGATGGTATTGAAAATAAATATACATTATCTATTTAATAAATAAATTTACATCGCTACCGCAGTCTGTTGTAATGGCCATCGAGGGGGACGAGTATGGCCAAGCTACGCGTGATTCAGTTTCATCCTTATGACCCAACCCACCCCAACGTGGGCGGCATAGGCAGCGTTATTCACGCGCTGATCAAATTTGCGCCACCGGACTTCGATATCTATTTCGTCGGCGTCAGCGTCGATAGCCGGCGCCACCCGGTCGGCCGCTGGCAGCAGCTGGAACTGGATGGGCGCAGTTTTCATTTTCTCCCGGTCATGGAGGCGCCTGTCGGCCGACGCGAAAAGATACCGCGCACGCTCAAGTTCACCTACGCCTTGTGGCGCCATCGCAAAAAGATCGACTTGCACGGCGCCCTGCTGGAATTTCACCGGATCGAGCCCAGCGCCGTGTTCTGGCTGGCGTCCAACCATAAAGTCCTGTTCCTGCATGGCCATCACGGAAAAGACTATTACAACCCGAAATCCGAAGTGAAATGGTCGCGCTTCCCGGCCGTCTATTTCTGGCTGGAGCGCCATTTGATCGCACGGGTCAAGCAGGTCTACATCGTCAGGGCCGACGCGGTCGCACACTACCAGCAGCATTATCCGGCCATGCGCGACTGCATCCAGTTCATTCCCACCTGGGTCGACGAGACGGTCTTCCGTTCGTTGCCGGCGACCGGGCGCACGCAGCTGAAACAGCAGTTCGCCCAAGAGCACCAGTTTGACCGGGGCAAAAAAATACTGCTGTTCGTGGGGCGCTTTGTCGGTCAAAAAGACCCGCTGTTGTTACTGCAGGCGTATCAGGAGTTCAAGCGCCATCGCGACGACACCGTTCTGGTCATGATAGGTGCGGGCGAGCTGGAATCGGACATGCGACGCTTTATCCGCGAGCAGGGACTGGAGGCCGACGTCCGCATACTCGCCCCCCGTTCCCATCAGCGGATTTCAGAATGGATGAATGCCGTCGATTGCCTGTGCCTGTCATCGGCCTTCGAGGGCATGCCGGTGGTTCTGGTGGAAGCCCTGTATTGCGGCGTGCCGGTGGTCAGCACCGATGCCGGCGAGGCGGCCCGCCTGATTCCCAACGACAGCATCGGACGCCTGGTCCGCGAGCACGCGCCCCTGCCGTTCATGCAGGCGATCAGGCAGATTTTGTCGCAGCCGTCCGATCCCTGGGCATGCCAGCAGCAGGCGGATCCGTACACGGCGAAGACGGTACTGCTTGGACTACACTCCCGCTACCGCGAGCTGCTCGATGGCGTCGACGCAAAGCCTCCGTCAGCGGCCGCTCGATAGCCAGGTAGACCACATACCCCAGGCCTATGGCGCCCAGCAATACCAGCAGATAGGTGCAGCGGGGACCGACCAGCGCCGCCAGGTGGCTCCTGATCAGCAGCTTCAGCAGCAAGCCCTGGAGCTGCTCGTGGATCAGGTAGATGGTATAGGACGCGTTCCCCAGTGCGACCAGGACGGCGGGCACGCGGAGATATTGTGCCGTCTCCAGCTTGGCCGCACCGGCCAGCAGGAAGGCAAAGCCCAGTATCAGCACCAGATAGGACAGCTCGTGGGGCAGTGGCGGAGCCACGACCGCGGCTATCGATATCCCCACGCCCGCCACCAGTTCGATCCAGCCGCGCCCGTCGCGCCGGTACAGGTAGAACGCCCCCATGCCGAACAGGAAATACAAATTAAAGGCAGCGGTATAGACATTGCCCGCGTTGCGCTCCGCTACGCTCGGATAGTTGTAGTAAATGACGCAGAACAGGGTGGCCGCGGCAAATCCCGCCATGCCCAGGCGCCGGTTCAAGATCAACAGCGAGAACACGGCGTAAAAGGCCACCTCATGAAACAAGCTCCACGCCACCGTCAATGGTGTGACGGCGGCGGTGAAGCGTATCAAGGTGAAGGAGGTTATCCAATCGCCCAAGCTGGAGGGAATGCGCGCATCGGTGCCCAAGCCTGCCGCCACCAGCAGGCAAAACGGGACGTTATATAGCCAATAGATGGGGTACAGGCGAATGAAGCGCCGGTAGATATACGGCCACCACGCGGACGGCTGGCCTATGTCGCGGTGATGGGCAAACAGAATAATAAAGCCGGATAAAACAAAGAAGAACCGCACCCCGCCTATGTGGCGCGTCCAGTCGAAAAAAACCTGCTCGCCGCCGTAGCGCGGCAATCCCATGGCGATCGATAGATGAAAGGCGGCGACACTAATGGCGGCCAGCGCCCGCGCAGCTTGTAGTGTTTTTAGCATGCAATAATACTAACATTGAATGCCGGGGGCCTCGACAAAAAAAACGCAGCCCGAGAGAGGGGCTGCGTTTTTGGTGAGGGTCCGTCGCCAGCCTTACTCGACCGTGACCGACTTCGCCAGATTGCGCGGCTTGTCCACATCGGTGCCGCGTGCCAGCGCCGAGTGGTAGGCCAGCAGCTGCAACGACACCACGTGCAGGATGGGCGACAGCAGGCCGTAGTGCTCCGGCAGACGGATCACGTGCACGCCTTCGCCCGAGGTGATGCGCGAGTCGACGTCGGCAAACACGTACAGCTGGCCGCCGCGCGCGCGCACTTCCTGCATGTTGGACTTCAGCTTCTCGATCAGCGCATCGTTCGGCGCGATCGTCACGACCGGCATTTCTTCCGTCACCAGCGCCAGCGGGCCGTGCTTCAGTTCACCCGCCGGATAAGCTTCGGCGTGGATGTAGGAAATCTCTTTCAGCTTCAGCGCGCCTTCCAGGGCGATCGGGTAGTGCATGCCGCGGCCGAGGAACAGCGCGTTTTCCTTGCGGGCGAAATCTTCCGACCAGGCGATGATCTGCGGCTCCAGCGCAAGCACGGCCGAGATCGCGACGGGCAGGTGGCGCATGGCTTTCAGATGCTGCTCTTCTTCCTCGTCAGTCAGGCGGCCGTTGACTTGCGCCAGCGACAGCGTCAGCAGGAACAGTGCGGCCAGCTGCGTGGTGAAGGCCTTGGTCGAGGCCACGCCCACTTCCACGCCGGCGCGGGTGATGTAGGCCAGTTTGCATTCGCGCACCATGGCGCTGGTGGCGACGTTGCAGATGGTCAGCGTGTGTTCCATGCCCAGGCTGCGCGCATGCTTCAGCGCGGCCAGGGTGTCGGCGGTTTCGCCGCTTTGCGAGATCGTCACCACCAGCGTGTTCGGGTGCGGCACGCTGTCGCGGTAGCGGTATTCGCTGGCGATCTCGACGTTGACCGGGATCTTGGCCACCGATTCGATCCAGTACTTGGCGGTCAGGCCGGAGTAGTAGCTGGTGCCGCAAGCGAGGATCAGCACGCGGTCGATCTGCTTGAAGACGTTGTAGGCGCCGTCGCCGAACAGTTCCGGCATGATGCCGGTCACGCCTTCGAGCGTGTCGCCGATGACGCGCGGCTGTTCGAAGATTTCCTTCTGCATGTAGTGGCGGTACGGGCCCAGCTCGGCAGCGCCGGTGTGCGCCTGCACGGTCTTGACTTCGCGCGTGACCGGCTTGCCGTCGACGTCGACGATCCACGTGCGCGCCAGTTGCAGGTCGACCACGTCGCCTTCTTCCAGGTAGATGATCTGGTCGGTGGTGCCGGCCAGCGCCATCGCGTCCGAAGCGACGAAGTTTTCACCCTGGCCCAGGCCGACGATCAGCGGCGAACCCTGGCGCGCGGCGACCACGCGGTGCGGCTCTTCACGGGCGAACACGGCGATCGCATACGCGCCATGCAGGCGCTTGACGGCTTGCTGGACGGTGTCGAACAGGTCGCCGTTGTACATGTGGTCGACCAGGTGGGCGATCACTTCGGTGTCGGTCTGGCTCTGGAAGACGTAGCCGAGCGCGGTCAGTTCGGCGCGCAGTTCGTCGTGGTTTTCAATGATGCCGTTGTGGACCAGGGCGATGCGCGCCTGTTCGGTGGTCGGCGAGAAGTGCGGGTGGGCATTGTGCGACGCCGGGGCGCCGTGCGTGGCCCAGCGGGTGTGGGCGATGCCGGTGAAGCCTTGCATGCCGACTTCGGCGATCTGCTTTTCCAGGTCGGCCACGCGCGAGGTGCTGCGCGAACGCTGCAACTGGCCGTCCACGTGCAGGGCGACGCCGCAGGAATCGTAGCCGCGGTATTCCAGGCGCTTCAGGCCTTCGATCAGGATAGGGGTGATGTTACGCTGCGCTACCGCGCCGACAATGCCGCACATGGAAAACCTCGCTAAAAATAAGTGTAGCCATGCTAGAGCAGGACTTATGAAATAAGCTTTCTAAATCCTGTATATTTTGGAATATTCTTTCACTACACTGATATTGTGAAATATTATTTCATTTTCGAGGATAAATTTTATGGATGAGATAGATCGTCGCATTTTGAATGCGCTGCAAGTTGATTCATCACAAACAAACAGCGAGCTGGCGCTGGCGGTCCACGTATCGGCGCCGACTTGCCTGCGCCGCGTCAAGCACCTGACCGAAAGCGGCGTGATCCAGCGCCAGGTCGCCATCGTGGCGCCGGAGAAGGTCGGCCCCAGCCTGACGGCGATTGTGGAGATCTCGCTGGATATCCAGGCCGCGGAGCGCATGGCCGAGTTCGAAGCCCATGTGGCGGCCGACGACGCCGTGCTGCAATGCTACCGCGTGGCGCCGGGGCCGGACTTCGTGCTGATCGTCCAGGTGGCGGACATGCCGGCCTACCACGCGCTGGCCCACCGTTTGTTCGCCACGCAGACCAATGTGCGCAACGTCAAAGCCTATTTTTCCACGTTCCGCAGCAAATTCGAAACGCGAATCGCGGTTTAGCAGCTTATCCCCGGCTTGTTCAGGTACTTTTGCACAGCTTTATCCACACGGAAGCGAGAGCGGGAAATGTTTCCCCGCCTTTTCCACGGCTTTTCCAAGGACTATGCACGAGCTTATACCCAAGCTTATCCACAGTAAAAAGTTATCCTGAATTACTCACATGATTTCCCACAGGCTTATCCACAATATGGCCGGAAGTGGGGCTGCAGGCCGTGGCACGGGGTCGCTTTGCTCATGCAAGCAAGGTTGTCCCATACTTTTCCCCACCTTATACGCGGCTTTTGCAGGGCTTGTACGCAGGCTTCTCCACATCTTTATCCACAATGCGGGGCGTAAAAAAAGCCGGGACGTATCCCGGCTTTGCTTGAGGCGCTGAGCGCTTACTTCGGCTTTTTCACCGGGCGGCTCCAGCCGTCGATGGTGATCTGGCGCGCGCGCGAAATCGTCAGCTTGCCGGCCGGCGCATCCTTGGTCAGCGTGGTGCCGGCGCCCAGGGTCGCGCCCTTGCCGACGGTGACGGGCGCCACCAGCTGGCTGTCGCTGCCGATGAAGGCGTCGTCTTCGATCACGGTCCGGAACTTGTTGACGCCGTCGTAATTGCAGGTGATGGTGCCGGCGCCGATATTGACGCGCGAACCGATGGTGGCGTCGCCGATGTAGGCCAGGTGGTTGGCCTTGCTGTGCGCGGCGACCTGGCCGTTTTTGATTTCGACGAAGTTACCCACATGCACATCCTCGGCCAGCACGGTGCCGGGGCGCAGGCGCGCGTAAGGGCCGATGATCGACACTTCGCCCACCACCGCCTCTTCGATATGGCAGAACGGCTTGATCTGCGCGCCGGCCAGGATGCGGGAGTTGATGATCACGCTATGCGGGCCGACGCGCACGCCGTCCGCCAGCTCAACCCTACCTTCGAACACGCAGCCGACATCGATGGTGACGTCGCGGCCGCAGACCAGTTCGCCACGCACGTCGATGCGGGCAGGGTCCATCAGCGTCACGCCCTGTTCCAGCAGTTTCAGGGCGATATTGCCCTGGTGGATGCGCTCCAGCTCGGCCAGTTGCACCTTGCTGTTGACGCCGGCCACTTCCCACTGCGCCGACGGCTGGGCCGACACCACGGGCACGCCGTCCGCCACCGCCATGGCGACGATGTCGGTCAGGTAGTACTCGCCCTGGGCATTGTTGTTCTTCAGCGCACCCAGCCATTGCTTGAGACGCGCGGTCGGCACCACCAGGATGCCGCTGTTGATCTCTTTGATGCCACGTTCGGCTTCGTTCGCATCTTTTTGCTCGACGATGCGGACAATTTCGCCGTTCTCACGGACGATGCGGCCGAGCCCGGTCGGATCGTCCTGCACCACGGTCAGGATGCCCAGCTTGTCCTTGCCGGCCACGTCCACCAGCGCTTGCAGCGAGGCGGAGGTGGTCAGCGGCACGTCGCCGTACAGGATCAGGGTGGCGGCGCTGTCGTCCAGCTCCGGCAGCGCCTGCATGACGGCGTGGCCCGTGCCCAGTTGCGGTTCCTGCAGGGCGGTGGCGACCTTTTCGGGTTGCTTGGCCAACATGTCCAGCACGGCTGCGCCCCCATGTCCGTAAATCACGCATAATCGGCTGGCAGACAGGCTGCGCGCCGTATCCAGAACATGCGACAACAGCGGCTTGCCCGCCAGCGGATGCAACACTTTTGGCAAGGCCGATTGCATGCGCTTGCCCATGCCTGCTGCGAGGATAACTACATTCATAGGTGCCAAATCAAGAAAGTTAATCAATGCGAAAGTTTAACATGCCAGATATCCACAGCCCCGCACTGCGCCGGGTTTTCCTGATCGTCCTGATGGCGGTGCTGGCCGGTTGCAGCTCGCTGCGCCTGGCCTACAACCACGGCGATACGCTGTTGTACTGGTGGCTGGACGCCTACGTCGACCTCAACAGCGACCAGAAAGTCTGGGTCAAGAAGGATATCGACGATCTGTTCCGCTGGCATCGCAAGACCCAGTTGCACGACTACACGCAGATTCTGCAGACCGGACAGCGCCAGCTGGCCGGCAATCCCACCGTGGCCGACCTGGCCAACGACTACGACGAAATCAAGCGCCGCACCCAACTGCTGCTGTTCAAGGCCCTGCCGGAGCTGGCCGACCTGGCGCGTTCGCTGCAACCGGAGCAGATCGTCGCGCTGGAAAAAAAGTTCGCCGCCAATAACGTCGAGTTCCGCAAGAAGAATATGAAGGGCGACAAGGAAGCCCAGCAAAAGTTCCGCTATAAAAAATC
Source organism: Duganella sp. HH101 (assembly GCF_001758795.1). Classification (NCBI taxonomy): domain Bacteria; kingdom Pseudomonadati; phylum Pseudomonadota; class Betaproteobacteria; order Burkholderiales; family Oxalobacteraceae; genus Duganella; species Duganella sp. HH101. The sequence goes on from NZ_LRON01000003.1 coordinate 316,338, forward strand.
GATGGAGCAGTTCGAGCTGTGGTTCGGCAACTTCAGCGCCGAGCAGGAAGCCCAGATCCGCCGCGCCTCCGACGCCCGCCCGCTGGACAACGATATCTGGCTCGACGAGCGCATGCGCCGCCAGAAAAACATTTTGACGCTGGTGCAAAAAGTGCAGCGCGAAAAGCTGAGCAAGGAGGCGACGATGGCGCTGATCCACACGCTGATCAAGGACAGCTTCGAGCGCCTCGAACATTCCGAGCGCAAACCCTTCTTCGATGCCTACGATGAATCCACCATGCAGCTTATCTTGACCGTCATCAAGATCGCGACGCCGGCCCAGAAAGCCCACGCGCACAAGCGCATGCAGGGCTGGATCGACGACTTCAACAGCCTGGCGGCGGAGCCCCGCTAGGGCCGGTATGGTATAGTGGCCCCTGTTGAATCAATGACTTAGAACACAGCCACATGCCAAAAAAGCCCGCCAACAAGCCCGCGAAACCAGCCAAAGTCCCGGTCCACGGTCCCCAGCACAGCAACCAGGTGCGCATCATCGGCGGCGCCTGGAAGCGCACGCCGCTGCCGGTGCTGAGCGCCTCCGGCCTGCGCCCGACGCCGGACCGCGTGCGCGAAACCGTGTTCAACTGGATCAACCACCAGCGCGACGGCTACTGGGCCGATGCGCAAGTGCTGGACTTGTTCGCCGGCAGCGGCGCGCTGGGTTTCGAGGCGGCCAGCCGCGGCGCGCAATCGGTGACGATGATCGACACCGTGGTGCCGGTGGTGCGCCAGCTGGAAGACATCAAGGCCAAGCTGAAGGCCGACAACGTGCACATCATCCGCGCCGACGCGCTGGCGGTGGCGCAATCGGCCATCGCGCGCGGCCAGAAGTACGACCTGATCTTCCTCGATCCGCCCTACCAGCAGGAATTCCTTGAACGCTGCCTGCCGCTGTGCACGCGCATCTTGAAAGAGGGCGGCCTGATCTACGCCGAATCCGGCCTGGCGCTGGAGTTCGAAGAAGGCGCGGCGCCGGAGTGGATGGCGCCATGGGAAGTGCTGCGGGCTGACAAGGCCGGGATGGTGTTCTATCATTTGTTAAAGCACAGGCAAACGGCTGCCTGAACACCCGCCATTTGCCGCTAAAAGGGCGGCAAGCCGCCCCAAATTAAGGCAAACAGGGTTTTTCAGGCATAATGCGCGTTCTATATTGGTGCACTGCAAGGAGCCGCGATGGTAGTAGCCGTTTATCCAGGAACTTTTGATCCGTTGACCCGTGGTCACGAAGATCTGGTGCGTCGCGCATCCGGTCTGTTCGACACGCTGGTGGTCGGTGTCGCCGACAGCAAGAACAAGAAACCGTTCTTCTCGCTGGAAGAGCGCCTGACCATCGCCAACGAAGTCCTGGGCCACTATCCCAACGTCAAGGTCGAGAGCTTCTCCGGCCTGCTGAAGGATTTCGTGCGCGAGCATGACGCCCGCGTCATCGTGCGCGGCCTGCGCGCCGTGTCCGACTTCGAATACGAGTTCCAGATGGCGGGCATGAACCGCTACCTGCTGCCCGACGTCGAAACCCTGTTCCTGACGCCGTCCGACCAATACCAGTTCATCTCCGGCACCATCGTGCGCGAGATCGCGGTGCTGGGCGGCGACGTGTCGAAGTTTGTCTTCCCATCGGTCGACCGCTGGCTGCAAAAGAAAATTGCCGCCAACCAGGCCGCCGAGCAATAAGCGAGTTCTATCATGGCCTTGATGATCACCGACGACTGTATCAATTGCGACGTTTGCGAGCCTGAGTGCCCGAACGACGCGATCTACATGGGCGCGGAAATTTACGAAATCGACCCGGACAAGTGCACCGAATGCGTCGGCCATTTCAATGAGCCGCAGTGCCAGCAGGTGTGCCCGGTCAGCTGCATCCCCTTCAATCCCGCCTGGCGCGAGAGCGAAGAACAGTTGCGCGACAAATTCGAACGTTTGCAGGCTGCCAAGGCCTGACGAGCCAAAAAAGCATGACCGTGCGGCCATTTTGCGCCGCGGCGTGTTGCTGTCCTCCTCCGGGTGGTATATTCCACCAACGCCTAACTCGCGGGCGCCCTCGGAGACTACACATGAATCGCAGAAACACCATCAAGAGCCTGATGGCAGCCGCCTTCCTGGCCGGCAGCTTCAGCCTGCCCGCCTTTGCCGCCGTGGACGTGGCCGGCGTTAAATTCGACGACAGCATCAGCGTTGCCGGCAAAGAATTGAAGCTGAACGGCGCCGGTCTGCGCACCAAGGTCATCTTCAAGGTCTACGCCGCCGGCCTCTACCTGACCGAAAAGAAAACCACCGTGCCGGACGTGCTGGCGACCCAGGGCCCGCGCCGCGTGGCGATCACGATGCTGCGCGAAGTGAGCTCGGAAGATTTCGGCAAGGCCTTCATGGACGGCCTGAACAACAACACCGACAAGAACGAGCGCAGCAAGATCCTGCCGCAGACGATGAAGTTCGGCGAAGTGTTCGCGCAAATCCAGGCGCTGAAAAAAGGCGACCAGATGCTGCTGGACTGGACCCCGGGCGAGGGCACGCAGTGCTATCTGAACGGTAAGAAAATCGGGGAATTGATGCCGGACGTGGCGTTCTACAACGCCGTGCTGCGCATCTGGCTGGGCGACCATCCGGTCGACAGTTCGCTGAAACCTGCCCTGCTGGGCGAGAAGTAATGTTGCGGCGCGGTACCGGCGGGGGCGTCCCCACGGTACCGTCGCTTAAATTTTAGGCACGGGCTGCCATCGCGCGCAGTTCGGCGGCCTGGCTGGGCTCCACCGAGTTCAGCATACGCTTGAGCATCATGGCGTCGCGCATCTGGCGGCGCTGGAGCAGCTCTTCCTTGCTGCGCTTAGGCTTGACGACCAGCATGGCTGCACGGCCCAGGCCTCGCAGCAACGGTTTGAACAGCACGAGCAGCGCGCAAACGGCGCCGCTGGCCAGCGCCAGCTCACCGGCGGCGACCAGGGAAAAATTTTGTACGAATGAGATGATGGTAGACATGTTGTAACACTGCATTTAGAATCAAGTGTAACTATAGTGCAGCGCAACATAAGTATCCAATTTACTTCCCCGATAACAATTATTCGTTTGGTGAATGGGATGTCTTATCATTGACGAGAAATCCATATTTCTCGATACTGTACCGACCCCAACCCCACATCCCGAGCCGACATGAGCTTTTTGACGCTGGACTTGAATTTGTTACGCGTCTTCGACGCCGTGATGACAGAGCAGAACCTGACACGCGCCGCCGGCCATCTGGCCATGACCCAACCCGCCGTCTCCAACGCCATCAAGCGCTTGCGCGAGAGCCTGGGCGACGAATTGCTGATACGCACAGCCTACGGCGTCAAGCCGACCCCGCGCGCCGAGGCGCTGTGGCCGTCGGTGCGCAGCGCGCTGGCCAGCCTGGAAGCGGCGGTGGCGCCGGAGACTTTCGACGTCTCCGCTGCCCACGCCACCTTCCGCATGGCCATGGCCGACGCCACCGCCGCCTTCTGGCTGCCGTCGCTGATGCGTTCGATCGAGAGGGAGGCGCCGGGCGTCAACGTGCGCATGGTGCCGCTGACCACTCGCGAGCCGCGGCCCATGCTGCTGCGCGGCGATATCGACCTGGCGGTGGGCTTCTTCCCCGGCGTGGCGGCGCAGCTGTCGTACGAGACCGGCTCGCCGATCCGCCACGAGCGGCTGTATTCGGGACACTATGTGTGCGTGATGCGGCGCGACCATCCGCTGTCCAAGGTCGACCTGACCCTGGACAACTACTGCAAGGCCAATCACCTGCTGGTGAGTTTCTCCGGCCGCGCCCACGGCCTGGTGGACGAGGCGCTGGCGCAGATCCAGCGCGAGCGCCGCATCCTGCTGACGGTCAACCAGTTCTTCACCGCCGGCCGCGTGGTGGCCAATTCGGACTTGATCACCGTGCTGCCGCGCCACCTGATCGCCTCGACCGGCATGACCGATGCGCTGATTTCCAAGGAATTGCCGTTCACGCTGCCGGCGGTCCACTTGGACATGCTGTGGCACGAGCGCGATGCCCGCAGCCCGGCCCACAAATGGCTGCGCATGCATCTGGAAGGCATGAACACCGTGGCCCAGCGCACCGCGCCGGGCACGGCGCCGAAGAACGACACGTACTGATCACTGGTGGCTGGAGCGGTAGCCGATGCGGAAACCGCCCCAGTGCCTGCCGTTCACATAGATCGGCGCCGACAGGTCGTGCATCACCTCGCCGGTATCGCGCTTGTAGGTTTGCAGCAGGAAGGGCTTGGTGTTCGAGCCGCAGCGCTTGCCGGTGCGGTCGCTGAAGATGCGCTTGGTGCGGTTGTTGACGATGTCGACATCGTAATTGCCCGTCAGCGGCTGCGAAAACTTCTTGTTGTGGGTGGGGAAATATCCATTGTTATCCACAGCGCCTGCGTAGGCCAGCTGCGGCATCGCCGCCAGCACGGCCTCCTGCAATTGCGGCAGCGCGCGGTCGGTGAAATCGTCGAAGCGGCTCTTGTGCTTGGGCGGGTCGGTGTTCGGGATCGGCGTGTAGCTGCGGTCGAACAGCGCTTCGCGCGTGATCTTGCCGGAGGCGATGGCCGCTTCGAAGATCCGTCCCACGTCCGCCGCCGCCTGCTGCGCGGCGATGCGGATCGCGTCGTGCGAGGTGGCGATCGACGATTCGCCCAGCGCGCCGGTGATGACCTCGGCCCGCTCCGCCAGCGCCATCGCCGAACTGGCGGCGCGCGGCAATTCCTTCTCTGTGGATAACAGGCTGTCGCGGATGCTGGCGATGGCCGTGGCGATGTCCTCGGTGGTGGCGACATGCTCGCGCGAGGCCCGGGCGATCTCGCCGATCTCCTCTTCCGACACGCCGGAAGAACGCTCGATATTGCCCAGCAGGCCATGCACGGTTTCCACATTGCCGGCCGCCTCGCTGACCTTGGCCGCCAGCGAATTCATGCCGGACGCTGCCTGCTCGGCCTGCTGGTTAATCTCGCGCACCATGGTGCTGATCTCGTCGGTGGCTTCCTTGGTGCGCAAGGCCAGCTGGCGCACCTCGCTGGCGACCACGGCGAAGCCGCGCCCCTGTTCGCCGGCGCGCGCCGCCTCGATGGCCGCGTTCAGCGCCAGCAGGTTGGTGCGGGCCGAGATTTCGCTGATGGCCTCGGTAAATCCATAGATTTTGCGGGAGTTCGTCTGCAGGCTGGCCATGACGGCCGCCGCGGTCTGCGCATCCTGGCGCGCGGTGTTGATGCGCTGCAGGCCGTTGTCGGCCTCGGCGCGGCCGGCCACCGTTTCGCCGCGCACCTGGGCGGCGATCTTGGCGGCGCGCTCGGCGTTGGTCGCAATCGCGGCGGTGGCCTGCGCATTGTGGGCGGAGCTGCGGACGATGCCGCTCGCGGTGCCGACGTCGAGCTCGATTTTCTTTTTGACCGAATCGACGAAATACGAGGTTTCCGCCGCGCCGATCATGATGGCGTCGATTTCCTCGCCGACCACATGGGCGAAGCGTTTGACGCCGTCCTCGTCGCCGTTCTGGCGGGCGGCCCACCAGGCCACCGCTGCACCGGCCAGCGCCGCCGGGGCCGCCGTATAAACCAGCGTGGCGCCGTCGCCGGCCGCCAGCTTGAACAGATACGCTACGCAGGTGCCGCCTGCCGTCGCGCCCAAAAGCCATAATCCACGTTGCACCAGCTTGTGCTGCAAAAGCTTCATTTGTCCCCCGTTTTACCAGGCGCCTTGGGCGTCTCGACTAATTTTATTGCCCTGTTGCTATTTTATGGGCAACTTGGTGGTATTCTTCACCTCTTCCATAACGGCGTAGGTGTGGGTTTCGCGCACGCCCTTCTGGAGCAGGGTTTTACCCAGGAATTCGCGGTAGGCCGCCATGTCCTTGACGCGGGCTTTGACCAGATAGTCGAAGCCGCCGGCAACCATGTGGCACTCCAGCACTTCCGGGATCACCTGGACGCTGTGCTTGAAGGCGTCGAAGACTTCGGGTGTCGTGCGATCGAGCACTACCTCGATAAAGACGAGCAGGGACACATCCAGCAGCTGCGGGTTCAGTTGCGCGGTGTAGCCCATGATGTAGCCGGACTCGTGCAACTTGCGCACGCGTTCCAGGCAAGCGGCTGGTGACAGGTTCACCCGCGCCGCCAGTTCCACATTGCTGATGCGGCCATCGCTCTGCAATTCCATCAAGATTTTTTTGCTGATCTTGTCTAACATTTCCGGGAACTCCCAAATAAATATTATTTGGTTAAATTGTCGCACTAAAAACAATCTATTGCTAGCCCCCTGCAATACCAGAATTAATCCAGAAGAAATCCCACTACAATCGAATCATCAGCAGTTGACTCGGATTTACGCTCGCCAGCACCCGCCGGCCGGGCGTTTTTTTGCAATCAGCGGCGCCAAAATTCCCCTTCTGAGAGTATTCAATGCAAGCAGCAGCAGCCACCGGTTTTACCCCTTTCGCCGCACTGCAGGACGAGATCCTGCGCGACCCGATTCCCCTGCGCTCAGCAGTGACAGCGGCCTACCGCCGCGATGAAATCAGCGCCGTTCAGTGGCTGCTGGAACAGATCAAGAACAACGACGCCGGCACCCTGCAACAGGCCCAGCAACTGGCGCATAAACTGGTCAGCTCGGTGCGCGAACAGCGCACCCGCGCTTCCGGCGTCGACGCCCTGATGCACGAGTTTTCGCTGTCCTCGGAAGAGGGTGTGGCGCTGATGTGCCTGGCCGAAGCACTGTTGCGTATTCCCGACAACGCCACCGCCGACCGCCTGATCGCCGACAAAATCAGCAAAGGCGACTGGCGCAAGCACTTGGGCGAATCGCCTTCACTGTTCGTCAACGCCGCCACCTGGGGCTTGCTGATCACCGGCAAACTGGTGTCCACCAGCAGCGAAACCGGCCTGGGCTCGGCGCTGACCAAGCTCATTTCCAAGGGCGGCGAACCGCTGATCCGCAAAGGCGTGGACCTGGCGATGCGCATGCTAGGCAACCAGTTCGTCACCGGCCAGACCATAGCCGAGGCGATCAAGAACGGCCAGTCCAACGAGGCGCGCGGCTACCGCTATTCCTACGACATGCTGGGCGAGGCGGCGCTGACCGAGGCCGACGCCAAGAACTACTACGCTTCCTACGAAACCGCGATCCACGCGATCGGCAAGGCCTCGAACGGCCGCGGTATCAAGAACGGTCCCGGCATTTCGGTGAAACTGTCAGCGCTGCACCCGCGCTACAGCCGCGCCCAGCGCGCCCGCGTGATGCAGGAACTGCTGCCGCGCGTGCGCGAACTGATGCTGCTGGCCAAGCGCTACAACATCGGCCTGAACATCGACGCGGAAGAGGCCGATCGTCTGGAACTGTCGCTGGACCTGGTCGAGGCGCTGGCGCACGACCCGGAGCTGGCCGGCTTCGAAGGCATCGGCATCGTGGTCCAGGCTTACCAGAAACGTTGCCCGTTCGTTATCGACTACCTGATCGACCTGGCCAAGCGCAGCGGCCGCAAGTTCATGGTGCGCCTGGTCAAGGGCGCATATTGGGATGCCGAGATCAAGCGCGCCCAGGTGGACGGCATGAGCGGCTATCCGGTCTACACCCGCAAGGTCTACACCGACGTGTCCTACCTGGTGTGCGCGCAAAAGCTGCTGGCCGCGACCGACGTGATCTATCCACAGTTCGCCACCCACAACGCGCAGACCCTGTCGACCATCTACACCTGGGCCAAGCGCGACGGCGTGACCGACTACGAATTCCAGTGCCTGCACGGCATGGGCGAATCGCTGTACGACCAGGTGGTCGGCAAGGACAACCTGGACAAGCCTTGCCGCATCTACGCGCCGGTCGGCACCCACGAAACGCTGCTGGCCTACCTGGTGCGCCGCCTGCTGGAAAACGGCGCCAACTCCTCCTTCGTCAACCAGATCGTCGACGAGGCGATCCCGGTCGACTCGCTGGTCAAGGACCCGGTCGCGCAGGCGCGCGAACAGGGCGGCCTGCCGCATACCGGCATCGCCCTGCCGCTGGACATGTTCGGCGCCGACCGCAAGAACTCGGCCGGTTTCGACCTGGCCAACGAAGATGTGCTGCGTAAAATTTCGGCAGAACTGGCGACGCCGCGCAGCTGGCACGCCGCGCCGCTGCTGGCGGGCGGCCTGAGCGCGGGCCAGCCGACGCAGGACGTCACCAACCCGGCGCAACGCAGCGACATCGTCGGCCAGCTGGTCGAAGCGAGCGCCGCCGACGTCGAAACCGCGCTGACCAGCGCCAGCACCTTCGCCATGGACTGGCAGACCACCGAACCGTCGCAACGCGCCGCGGCGCTGAACCGGGCCGCCGACCTGTTCGAAGCCAACGCCATGGAACTGATGACCCTGGCCATCCGCGAAGCGGGCAAATCGCTGCCGAACGCCATCGCCGAACTGCGCGAGGCGGTCGACTTCCTGCGCTACTACGCCGGCGAAGTGCACGGCGCGACCAATCCGCTGGCGCTGGGCCCGGTGACGTGCATCAGCCCGTGGAACTTCCCGCTGGCGATCTTCACCGGCCAGGTGGCCGCCTCGCTGGCGGCCGGCAACGTGGTGCTGGCCAAGCCGGCCGAGCAGACGCCGCTGATCGCCCACCGCGCCGTCGAGCTGCTGCACGAGGCAGGCATTCCGCGCGCCGCGCTGCAATTCCTGCCGGGCCGCGGCGAAGTGGTCGGCGCCGCGCTGACCGCCGATGCGCGCGTCAAGGGCGTGATCTTCACCGGCTCGACCGAAGTGGCGCAGCTGATCAATCGCACGCTGGCCAAGCGCGCCGTCGCCGAGAACGCCGACATCCCGCTGATCGCCGAGACCGGCGGCCAGAACGCCATGATCGTCGACTCGTCGGCGCTGCCGGAGCAGGTGGTGCAGGATGCGATTTCGTCGGCCTTCGACAGCGCCGGCCAGCGCTGCTCGGCGCTGCGCGTGCTGTTCCTGCAGGAAGATATCGCCGACAAGACCATCAAAATGCTCAAGGGCGCGATGCAGGAGCTGAAAGTGGGCTGCCCGGACCGCCTGGTGACGGACATCGGACCGGTGATCGACGCCGAAGCCCAGCAAAACCTGCTGGCCCACATCAACAAGCTGAAGGCGACCGCGCTGAACTACTTCTCGCTGGACCTGCCATCGAGCGTGACCACGGCCGGCACCTTCGTGCCGCCGACCGTGCTGGAGATCCGCTCGCTGGCCGAGCTGACGCAGGAAGTGTTCGGCCCGGTTCTGCACGTGATCCGCTACAAACGCGCCGACCTGCCGAAACTGGTCGAGCAAATCAACGAAAGCGGCTACGGCCTGACCTTGGGCGTGCATTCGCGCATCGATGAAACCATCGACTACATCACCTCGCGCGCGCATGTGGGCAACATTTACGTCAACCGCAACATCGTCGGCGCCGCGGTCGGCGTACAGCCGTTCGGCGGCGAGGGCAAATCCGGCACCGGCCCGAAAGCGGGCGGTCCGCTGTACCTGAAACGCTTGCAGCGCGGCGCTGTCGCCAACGCCACCCACGAACGCCAGGCGACGCCGGGCCTGGATGCGCTGGCGGTCTGGTCGAAAATGCACGGCCACGAGCGTGTCGCCACGCTGGCGGAGCAATACAGCCGCACGACGATGCTGGGCAACCTGACCGTGCTGCCGGGCCCGACGGGCGAACGCAACACGCTGGCGCTGGTCGCGCGCGGCTCCGTGGTGTGCGCCGCCGCGACCCAGGCCGGCCTGCTGAACCAGCTGGCGGCGACGCTGGCGACCGGCAATATCGCGCTGGTGACGGCGGAATCGTCGAAATTGCTGCCGGCCGACTTGCCGGCGGTGGTCAAGGACCGCATCCAGGCGATAGGCAGCCTCGACAGCTTCAATGGCGACTTCCAGATCGCGCTGGTGGAGGCGATGCTGGTTGGCGGCCTGCGCACCTCGCTGGCGGCCCGTAGCGGGGCGCTGGTGGGCTTGATCGACACCAATGAGGATGGCGCCATCCCCCTGTGGCGTTTGCTCGCTGAGCGCGCCCTGTGCGTGAATACGACGGCAGCCGGCGGCAACGCCAGCCTGATGACGCTGGACGCGTAACGATTACCTGTTGTTGTTTTGGGGGCCAGGGTCAAACCTGGCCCTTTTTTTATGCCTTGCAGAAGTTCTCTATCACTTCGTAGGCATAACGCGAGGCCACGGTTTTGATGAAATGCATGAAATCAACGGCGGCATCATCGTTGGCATTGTCGGAAATGGTGCGGATGACGGCAAACGGGATGCCCAGCTCGAAACACACTTGCGCCACGGCGGCGCCTTCCATCTCCACTGCCAATAAATCGGGCAAAGCAGTCTTCAGTGCCTGAATTTGCGTCAATTTGCCGATGAATTGATCACCGCTGGCGATCAAACCACGGTGGACGCGTGTGGTTTGCGCAGCAGCGCCAGCCAATCGCTCGGTCAAAGCGCGGTCGGTCGCGAAACGCGACAGGCCGGTCAGCGGGATTTCAAACTGCGGAAACAGCGGGCTGGCATCGAAATCATGCTGAACCAGTTCTTCAGCGACGACGATATCGCCGACTTTGACGTTTTTATCCCCGCTACCGGCAACGCCGGTGAAGACGATGTGGGTAACTCCGAACTTTTCCACAAGGATGGCAGCTGTCATGGCTGCTGCAACCTTGCCTATACGCGACAGAACGCACACAGCGTCGATTTCCCAGAGTTTCCCGGCCGTGTACTCCCGCATGCCGTGGACGAGCTTGTAGGGGCTCTCAAGGGCTTCTATGAGCCCATGCTGTTCTTCAGCCAAAGCGCTGATGATGCCTAAACGCATACTTTTCCTTGGTTTCCAGAGGTTGTTCAGAGGTGGAGCTTGTGGATTTCGAGCTGCTTTTCCACAGGGGTTTACAAAAAACGATCGATTTTAAAGCGTTTTTTGTGGTCAGAAGTGCTTACAGAAGGCGAAGAAGCCTTCAATTTTCGGCTTTTTCCTGCGGATTTCGCGTTTTCACGGTTTAGTAGTTTACAAAGGATTTATATAAAAATAGTAGTAATAGTAAACGACCCAAAGCCTGTGGATAAGTCATGTATACGTTTACAAATCATTTGTTTACGTGAAAGATAAGCACATGCATAAGCGTTGTACCAGTTCAGGAGCAATTCTGTATAAAATGCTGGCCTTTGGACAAGTTCGTCCTTACTCACAAGTCGTCCTGTGGATATCCAGCGAGTTATTCACAGGTGACTGCTCGTTTTTGATCTGTTTTTCCAGTTCTTCGCCCGAAATGGGCCTGGAGAACAGGTATCCCTGCCCTAAATCGCAGCCGGCGGCCGTCAAGGCGGCCAATTGTTGAGGTGTTTCGATACCTTCGGCGATCACTTTGATGTTCAGCTTGTGCGCCATGGCGATAATTGCCTCGCAAAGCACCACGCCATCGGTCCCTTCCGATAGATTCGACACGAAAGTCGGGTCGATTTTGATGTAATCGATATCGAAACGCTTTAAAAACGCCACCGAGCAGTAGCCGGTGCCGAAATCGTCGAGCGAAATCTGCATATGGGCGTGCTGGAACGCCAACATCCGCTCGGAAACCGAGTTGGCCGTGTCCAACAGCAGGTTTTCCGTCACTTCGATGATGATGCTGTTGGCATTCAGGTGCAGTTCCTGCAGAAAATCCAGCCATTGCTGGTAGTTGCTGCCGTCGTCGCGGAACTGCCACGCCGATTTATTGACGCTGACCTGGAAATCCGGCAATCCCAGCGCCTGCAATTTCTGCACTTCCCGTGCCGCCTGCTTGAAAACCCAGTCACCGATGCCGACGATCATGCCGCTGCTCTCGGCGATGCTGATAAATTCAGCAGGATTGAGCAATCCCCGTACCGGATGTTGCCAACGGACCAGCGCTTCCGCCTTGCAGATCTGGCCGCTGGCCAGGTCGATAATCGGCTGGAACAAGATTCTCAATTCATCGTGGTTGACCGCTTCGCGCAATTCGTTGACCAGGGTCATGCGCACGCGCGTGGCTTCCTGCATGAACGGAGCGAAATAATTGAAGCGGTTGCGGCCCTGCTGCTTGGCCGCGTACATCGCCTGGTCGGCGTTTTTGATTAAAGTTTCAGCATCGGCGCCGTCTTCGGGGTAGAGCGTGATGCCGATGCTGCTCGAAATATGGGCAACATGCTGGTCGCCGGCATCGCCCAGGTTGAACGGCGTGCTCATCTGCTTGAGGATTTCCTGCGCCGTGCGGACCACATCGCTTGCATTGCGCAGCTCGCTCAAGATGATGGTGAACTCGTCGCCGCCCAGCCTGGCCACCGTGTCGGTGCCGCGCACCGAGCTGGACAAGCGGCTTGCCACTTCTTTAAGCAGCAAATCGCCTTTATCGTGGCCCAGGGTGTCGTTGATTTCCTTGAAGTGGTCCAGATCCATGAACACCAGCGCCATCGGCAGGTGCGAGCGGTCGGTTTTCTTCATTTCCTGGCGCAAATGCTCGTGGAACATGCGCCGGTTCGGCAAGCCGGTCAGCGCATCGAAGTTGGCCTGGCGCCAGATCAATTCTTCCGAGGCTTTTTTCTTGGTGATATCGCTCAGCAGCGCGACGTAGCGGAAGGGATTTCCCAGCTCGTCGTAGACGGTGTTGAAACGCATCGCCACCAGGTATTCCTCGCCATCCTTGTGCTGGTGCCAGAGTTCGCCTTCCCATTGCCCGGTCTGGGCGATCGATTCGAACATGCGGATGAAGAAATTGATGTCCTGGCGGCTGGTCGTCAACTCATAGCCGCGGTGGCCGATCAGTTCTTTTTCGGTGTAGCCGCTCAGCAGGGAAAAAGCCGGGTTCACGGTCAGGATGCGTCCGTCCGCGTCCGTCACCATCATGCCTTCGCCGCTGTTCTGGAATAACAGGGCCGCCAATTTCATCGATTCTTCGTTTTTCTTGCGCTCTTCCTCGTTGGCCAGCAGTTTTTGTTCCATTTCCCGGCTGGCGGAATACAGGGAGCGGTAGCGCAGCTCGCGTTCCTCCTGCTTGGTGTAAGTGCGCAGCGAGAAATGGCCGGCGCCTGCCATCAAAATGAGCAGCATGATCAAGCCAGCGCCAGCAATCAGATAGTTTTGCTGGAGCAGCCTGGCCGATTCCGCATCGTTGCTGCCGACGACGATGATGAGCGGCAGGTTGTCGAATACCCGATAGCTGAACACGCGCGCGATCTTGTCGATGGTGCTGACGACCTTGAATGTGCCGGCATTGGCGACGCGAACATTGTCGAACAGGGCGGTAGTGCCCAGGTTGCGGGCAAACGATTCTTCAAAATTGGGCACTCGGGCAATTACTTTGCCGTTGCCGTGAACCAGCGCGATCGAGATATCGGAGCTGAAACGGGAATTTTCAAACACCGTGACATAGCGGCTGACGTTTAGCGGAGCGACGATCACTCCCAGGAATTCCCCCTTGGCGCTTTCTACCCGGCGACTGAGAAAAAACAGTTTTTGACTGCTGCGCCGGCCTATCGATGGTTCGCCGATGAACAATTTGCCGCGCATGGCGACATCCTGATGGGCTTTGAAATAATCGCGATCGCCATATTGGGTGCCGGTGATGTTGTTGCCGGTTGAAGCGGCAATGGCATAGCCTTTGGCATCAAGAAAGCTGATCCAGTACTCGCTGTTGAAACTGGAGCCGCGCGAAGACAGCAATTCCGACATGGTTTCCGGCGAATGCCGTTGTTGGGCAGTCAGGACTTTGATGGCGTTGGCAAATCCAATCAGCGACAGGTCGACGGATTCGATGGAGTACAGCACGTGGGCTTCCATCGCTTTGACGAAATGCTCGGTCTGGTTTTTGACCGCGAGTTCGCGTTCGACGTAGGCAGTGCGGAATTGGGAGACAACGACGGCAATGGCAAGTGCTGCCATCAGCAAAAGGCCGGTGATCAAGCGTCGCCGAAAACGCAGATATGCAGGCGACCGCAGATTTTTGCGCTGTGAGGCCAAAGTGTCTCCGGCTTGTGCAGTGTGTTTGCCAATTCAGTATAGGGGAAAGCAGATGTTGGCGAAATCTTATTTCCGTTTCAGTGGGGTATCAGGTGGTTCCGGCGCGTGCGCCTGTGGTTTTTGAGTTTATGGTTTACTCTAAAGATGTAGATATAAAAATAGTAGTAGTTGTTAACGCAGACACTTTTCTGTGGATAAGTGTTCATTTTGGATTAGAATCAGGCGTTTACGGGCTGCATAAGCAGGCGAGAAAGCCGTGTATGAGCAAAGAACTGTTTTGGGATAAGAAAATTGGTCCCCAAAATTTTTTTGTTTACTCACATTTGGTGCCTGTGGATATCCATAGACTTATCCACATGTCGTAAACGCCATTTTTTGTGAGAAATCAGATGAATTTGGCATCAATTTTTCCTCATCCCATCATTCAGGGACCTACTGCCGGCGGCAACAATACCCCGGCGCAAGTAGCGGCGGTTTCCAATGCAGGCGGCCTGGGTTCGCTGGCTTGTTCGCTGCTGTCGCCCGACACCATCCGCACGCAAACCGCGCAAATCCGCGCCCTCACAGACCAACCTTTTTGCCTGAATTTCTTCGTCCTGGAGACGCCGACGCCGGATCCGGCCGAGGTGGCCCGCGCCGTTGAGTGGCTCAAGCCGGCCTGGTCGTCGCTGGGCTGGACGGAATTACCCACGCCCGCCAAATGGTGCGAAGACTTCGCCGCCCAGTTTGAAGCGCTGATCGAATTGCGGCCCGCCGTGGCCAGTTTTACGTTCGGCATCCTCAGCGTGGAGCAGATCAAGCGCCTGCATGAAGCCGGCATTGCCGTCATCGGCACGATCACCCACGCCGACGAAGCGTTGGCCTGGCAAAGCCGGGGCGCCGATGCGGTGATCGCTTCCGGCACCGAGTCCGGCGGCCATCGAGGCACCTTCATCGGCGCGCAGGAAGACGCCAAATTGACCACGTTCGAGCTGCTGCCGACCATCGTCGCGGCGGTGAATATCCCGGTGATCGCCGCCGGCGGCATCATGGACGGCGCCGACATCAAGCGCGCGCTGGACGGCGGCGCCCAGGCGGTGCAGATGGGCACGGCATTCCTGGTGTGCGATGAATCGTCTATCAATCCGTTTTACAAGCAGCGCCTGCTGACGGCCGGCGACCACCCGACCCGGCTGACGCGCACTTTTTCCGGTCGTTATGCGCGCGGACTGGAGAACCGTTTCATGCGCGAGATGGCGGCGGTGGAAAAACAAATCCCCGTGTATCCGATACAAAATGCATTGACCGGCGCCATCCGTGCCGAAGCAGGCAAGCGCGGCGAAACGGAATTGATGTCGCTGTGGTGCGGCACCGGCGTTGCACGCGCACGGCCGATGCCGGCGGCGAAACTGGTTGAGACTTTGCTGGCGGAGATAGCAGCCGCCTGACCGAAACACCGCTCTTGGAGGAGAAGTTTTTGGAATCAGCAGGCAGTTACGATTACATCATTATTGGGGCGGGCTCGGCGGGCTGCGTATTGGCAAACCGGCTCAGCGCAAACAAGGACGCGAATGTTCTGCTGATCGAGGCGGGCGGTAGAGACGATTATGTGTGGATACACATTCCCGTCGGCTATCTGCATTGCATCGACAATCCGAGGACCGACTGGATGTACCGCACCGAAGCCGACGCCGGCCTGGGCGGACGCAGTTTGCTGTACCCGCGCGGCAAGGTGCTGGGCGGCAGTTCTTCCATCAACGGCATGATCTACATGCGCGGCCAGGCCGGCGATTACGACCGCTGGGCCGAGCTGACCGGCGACGACAGCTGGCGCTGGTCCTCGGTGCTGCCGCTGTTTAAAAAGAGCGAGGATTATCACGGCGGCGCTTCCGAGCTGCACGGCGCCGGCGGTGCGTGGCGCGTGGAAAAACAGCGCTTGTCATGGAAGATACTGGACGCGTTCCGCGATGCGGCGGAGCAGGCCGGCATCCAGAAGGTCGACGATTTCAATCGCGGCGACAACGCCGGCTGCGGCTATTTCGAGGTCAATCAAAAACGCGGTATCCGCTGGAACACGGCGAAGGCGTTTTTGAAACCGGTGTCGATGCGGCCCAACCTGACCATCATGACCGGCTGCCACGTGGAACGTCTGCAAATCGAAATGAGCGATCGCGGACCCGTGTGCAAAGGCGTGATTTTCACCGGCGGCGGCACGCAGTTCAGCGCGACGGCCGAGAAAGAAACCCTGCTGGCGGCTGGCGCCGTTGGTTCTCCGCAGATTTTGCAATGCTCCGGCATAGGCTCGGCCGAGCGCTTGCATCAGCATGGCATCGAGCCGTTGGCGGACTTGCCCGGCGTCGGCGAAAACCTGCAGGACCATCTGCAGCTGCGCATGATCTACAAGCTCGGCGGCGGCGCCCGCACGCTCAACACGATGGCGTCCAGCTGGTACGGCAAGATGAAAATCGGCCTGCAATATGCGCTGTTCCAGAGCGGGCCGATGTCGATGGCGCCGTCGCAGCTGGGCGCCTTTGCGCGTTCCGATGCAGGGCAGGCCACGCCGAATCTGCAGTACCACGTGCAGCCTTTGTCGCTGGAAAAGTTCGGCGATCCTTTGCACGCCTTCCCGGCGTTCACGGCCAGCGTGTGCAATCTGCGGCCGACCTCGCGCGGCCATGTGCGCATCGCCAGTGCCGATTCCTACGCGCCGCCGAAGATTTCGCCGATGTATCTGAGCACGCCGGAAGACCGCAAGGTCGCCGCCGACGCGCTGACGCTGACGCGCAAGATCGTCGCCGCGCCGGCGTTGCAGCGCTATGCGCCGGAAGAGTACAAGCCCGGCGTCCACTATCGCACCGAGGAGGAATTGGCGGCGGCGGCGGGCGCGATCGGCACCACGATTTTCCATCCGGTCGGCACCTGCAAGATGGGCCGCGCCGACGATCCGACCGCCGTGGTCGACAGCGCGCTGCGTGTAATTGGGATACAAGGACTGCGCGTGGTGGACGCTTCCGTCATGCCTTTCATCACGTCCGGCAATACCAATTCGCCCACCATCATGATCGCGGAGAAAGCTTCAGAACTGATCCGTTCAGAGTGGAAATGAAACCTCGTGTTCGCTAGGTCCAGATCAAAAGTCGACCGTAGTTATACTGTATTGTTAGCCAATTTGTTACTGTGTATGATCTAAAAAAATTTAGTAGTTTGAAAAGAATAACAAGGAGACAGGATGTCCGGCGTTATCTTGGAAACAAAGCATTTGACCAAGGAATTCAAGGGTTTTACCGCGGTCAATGATGTGAATTTAAAAGTTCAGCGCGGCCACATCCACGCGCTGATCGGTCCCAATGGCGCGGGTAAAACCACGTGCTTCAACCTGCTCACCAAATTCCTGGTGCCCACCTCGGGCCAGATACTGTTCAACGGCAAAGACATCACCGCCGCCAAGCCGGCGCAGATCGCCCGCATGGGCGTGATCCGGTCGTTCCAGATTTCCGCAGTCTTCCCGCACCTGACGGTGCTGCAGAATGTCCGTATCGGATTGCAGCGCCAGCTCGGCACCAGCTTCAACTTCTGGCAGAGCGAACGGTCGCTGGACAAGTTGAACGAGCGCGCCATGCAACTGCTGGCCGAGGTCGACCTGACCGAGTTCGCCGACACCGTCACCGTCGATATGCCTTACGGCCGCAAGCGCGCTTTGGAAATCGCCACCACGCTGGCGATGGAACCTGAGCTGATGCTACTGGATGAACCGACCCAGGGCATGGGCCACGAAGACGTGCACCGCGTGACGGAACTGATTAAAAAAGTTTCAGCCGGCCGCACCATCCTGATGGTCGAACACAATATGAAAGTAGTGTCCGGCATCTGCGACAAAATCTCCGTTTTGCAGCGCGGCGCGATGCTGGCCGAAGGCACGTACGCCGAAGTTTCAAGCAATCCTCAAGTAATGGAAGCCTACATGGGTACCGAAGCCGCAGTGCTGGAAGGAGCCCACTGATGGCGGCCGCTCTGGAAATCTCCAACCTGCAGACCTGGTATGGCGAATCGCATATTCTGCATGACGTGAACCTGACGGTGCAGCCCGGCGAAGTGGTCACGCTGCTGGGCCGCAACGGCGCCGGCCGCACCACCACGCTGCGCGCGATCATGGGCCTGACCGGCGCCCGCAAGGGTTCGATCAAGGTCAACGGCGTGGAAGCGATAGGCTTGCCGACGCATAAAATTGCCCACCTCGGCATCGGCTATTGCCCGGAAGAGCGCGGCATTTTCTCGTCGCTGTCGACCGAGGAAAACCTGATGCTGCCGCCGCAGTTGTCGACCGGCGAGCAGGGCATGTCGGTCGAGGAAATCTACGCCATGTTCCCCAACCTGGAAGAGCGCAAGCACAGCCAGGGCACGCGGCTGTCCGGCGGCGAGCAGCAGATGCTGGCGGTGGCGCGCATCCTGCGCACCGGCGCGCGCCTGCTGCTGCTCGATGAAATCTCCGAAGGCCTGGCGCCGGTCATCGTGCAGGGCCTGGCGCGCATGATCACAACGCTGAAAGCCAAGGGCTACACCATCGTCATGGTGGAACAGAATTTCCGGTTTGCCGCGCCGCTGGCGGACCGGTTTTATGTGATGGAACACGGTCAGATCGTCGAGACCTTTGTTGCATCGGAATTGGGCGCCAAGATGCCGGTATTGACCGAGCTTCTGGGTGTCTGAAGTTTGCAAGGCAAGTGTAAAAAAATAAGCAATAACACTATTTCTTGAACCAACGGAGACAAAATGAAACTTAAAGCCATCACCATCGCAGCCACCGCCGTGTGCGCACTCGGCCTGTCCTTTGCTGCCCAAGCCCAGGTTTCAGGCGACACCATCAAGATCGGCCTGATCACCGACATGTCCGGCCTGTACACGGACATCGACGGCGCCGGTGGTGCCGAGGCCATCAAGATGGCGATTGCCGATGCGGGCGTGGTTATCGCCGGCAAGAAGGTCGAGTTCATCTCCGCCGACCACCAGAACAAGGCCGACATCGCCGCCTCCAAGGCGCGCGAATGGTTCGACCAGCAGGGCGTCGACATGCTGATCGGCGGCACCAACTCGGGCGCCAACCTGGCCATGGCCAAGGTCGCGGCCGAGAAGAAAAAAGTCTTCATCTCGATCGGCGCCGGCTCGGCCCGCCTGACCAACGAGGAATGCACGCCGTACACGATCCACTACGCCTACGACACCATCGCGCTGGCGCGCGGCACCGGCGGCGCCATCGTCAAGCAGGGCGGCAAGAGCTGGTACTTCATGACCGCCGACTATGCCTTCGGCCAGTCGCTGGAAAAAGATACGGCGGAAGTGGTGAAGGCCAACGGCGGCAAGGTGCTGGGCGCGGTCAAGCATCCGCTGTCGGCGTCGGACTTCTCGTCCTTCCTGCTGCAGGCGCAATCGTCGGGCGCGCAGATCCTCGGCCTGGCCAACGCCGGCGGCGACGCGATCAACTCGATCAAGGCCGCCAACGAGTTCGGCATCACCAAGAAAATGAAGCTGGCCGGCCTGCTGATCTTCATCAACGACGTGCACTCGCTGGGCCTGAACCTGACCCAGGGCATGTACCTGACCGACGGCTGGTACTGGGACGCCAACGCCGAGACCCGCGCCTGGTCGAAGCGCTACTTCGAGAAGATGAAGAAGGAACCGTCGATGCTGCAGGCGGCCGACTACTCGGCGGCGGCCAACTACCTGAAGGCGGTCAAGGCCGTCGGCAGCGACGACACCGACAAGGTCATGGCCTACCTGAAAGCCAACAAGATCAACGACATGTTCGCCAAGAACGGCGTGATCCGTCCGGACGGCCGCATGGTCCACGATATGTACCTGATGGAAGTGAAGAAGCAGTCGGAATCGAAATATCCATGGGACTACTACAAGATCGTCGCCACCATTCCGGGCGACCAGGCTTACGCCACCAAGGCGGAGACCAAGTGCTCCCTGTGGAAATAAGCTGAGTTGTACACAGGCCGTGCCACCGTGCACGGCCTTTTTCTGGTGTCGCGCCGCACCGTCCGGGACGGCGATCTTTATATTGTGATCTCATGGAAATATTCGGCTATCCCTTGCCCATGATTATGAGCCAGCTGATGCTGGGCCTGGTCAACGGCTCCTTCTATGCCATGCTGTCGCTCGGCCTGGCCGTGATCTTCGGCCTGCTGAACGTGATTAACTTCTCGCACGGCGCGCTCTACATGATGGGCGCGTTTGTCGCGTGGATGGGCATGGCCTACCTCGGCCTGAACTATTGGGTGATGCTGGTGCTGGCGCCGCTGATCGTCGGCGTGTTCGGCATCGTCATTGAAAAAACCATGCTGCGCTGGCTCTACAAGCTGGACCATTTGTACGGCCTGCTGCTGACCTTCGGCATCACGCTGCTGGTCGAGGGCGTGTTCCGCTCGTTCTACGGCGTGTCCGGGCAGCCGTTCCAGGTGCCGGAAGCGCTGGCCGGTGCGACCGACCTCGGCTTCATGGTGCTGCCGAACTACCGCGCCTGGGTGGTGGTGGCTTCGCTGGCGGTGTGCCTGTCGACCTGGTTCGTCATCGAGAAGACCAAACTGGGCGCCTATTTGCGCGCCGGCACCGAGAATCCCAAGCTGGTCGAAGCCTTCGGCATCAACGTGCCGCTGATGGTCACGCTGACCTATGGCTTCGGCGTCGCTTTGGCGGGCTTTGCAGGGGTGCTGGCGGCCCCGGTGATCCAGGTGCAGCCCCTGATGGGCCAGAACCTGATTATCGTCGTATTCGCCGTTGTAGTGATCGGTGGCATGGGTTCGATCATGGGCTCCATCCTGACCGGCCTCGGCCTGGGCGTGATCGAGGGCCTGACCAAGGTGTTCTACCCCGAGTTTTCGTCGACGGTGGTGTTCCTGGTGATGGTCATCGTGTTGCTGATCCGTCCTGCCGGCTTGTTCGGCAAAGAAAAATAAGAGGCCGCAGATGAACAAAAACATAGGTTATATCGTCGCTTTCGCCATCGCGCTGGCGGCGCCGTTTGTCGGCTATCCGATCTTCCTGGCCAAGCTGCTGTGCTTTGCGCTGTTCGCCAGCGCCTTCAACTTGCTGATCGGCTTCACCGGCCTGCTGTCGTTCGGCCACGCGGCCTTCTTCGGCGCCGCCGGCTACGTGGCCGGCAACGCGATGAAGGTGTGGGGCTGGCCGGTCGAGCTGGGCATGCTGGCCGGCGTCGCGGCCGGCGCCCTGATCGGCCTGGTGATGGGCGCGCTGGCGATCCGCCGCCAGGGCATCTACTTCTCGATGATCACGCTGGCGCTGGCGCAGATGGTGTACTTCGGCGCGCTGCGCGCCGGCGAATTCACCGGCGGCGAGGACGGCCTGCAAGGCGTTCCACGTGGAAAATTGCTGGGCCTGGTCGACCTGTCCAACGATACGGCGCTGTACTTCTTCGTGCTGGGCGTGGCCGTGCTGGCGTTCATGCTGATCGTGCGCACCGTGCATTCGCCGTTCGGCCAGGTACTGAAGGCGATCAAGGAAAACGAGCCGCGCGCGATTTCGCTGGGCTACGATGTGGACAAGTACAAGCTGCTGGCCTTCGTGCTGTCGGCCGCGCTGGCCGGCCTGGCGGGCGCGTCCAACATGCTGGTGCAGGGCTTCGAGACGCTGACCGATGTGCACTGGAGCATGTCGGGCCTGGTGATCCTGATGACCCTGGTCGGCGGCATGGGCACGTTTGCCGGCCCGATGCTGGGCGCCATCCTCGTCATCGCGCTGGAGAACAAGCTGGGCGACTTCGGCATCTTCATGGTCGCCCACACCGGCATCGAATGGTTCAACACCATCGGCGAAGCGGTCAACATGGTGATCGGCTTTATCTTCATCGTTTGCGTGCTGTTGTTCCGGCGCGGCATCGTCGGCGAGATCATCGCCAAGTTCGCGTTCAGCAGCGGCAAAAAGACAGCTTGATGTAGCGCACACGCCGGACGTTCTGTCCGGCGTTTTTATTTCACCGGTAGTACATTTCGTCTGGCCGCCGGCCGGAGTGGGAGTAGTCCGTCCGTAACTTTTATCGACACAGAGGATGACATACATGCATATCAAGAAAATTTCGCTGGCGCTGGCCGCCATTGGGCTGACCGCTTGCGGCGCCAACGAGCACAACACGGCAGAGGATTTGAACGTGTTGCCGACATATCTGGGCGCCATCAGCAGCAAGACCTACGACGGCGCCACCGATGACTTGCTGACCGCCGGGCTGGGCGCGACCGGCCTGGCCGCCGTCGCCGCGCCGGCCTACGCCGATCCCGCCAATCCCACCGCCGCCGAGCTGCGCCGCAACGCGATCTACGCCAACTACCGCGCCGTGCTCGACATCTCCGCCAACAGCGGCTACGGCACGCTGTACGGCCCGAACGTGGACGCCAAGGGCGTGCCGGGGTCGGGGCAGGGCATGGTAGGCGGCACCGAATACATCGCCTACTCGGACGACGGCAGCGGCAACCAGAACGTCACGCTGATGGTGCAGATCCCGACCGGCTTCGACGTCAACAATCCCTGCATCGTCACCGGCACGTCGAGCGGCTCGCGCGGCATCTATGGCGCCATCGGCAGCGCCGGCGAATGGGGCTTGAAGAACAACTGCGCCGTGGCCTATGCCGACAAGGGCAGCGGCACCGGCCTCTACACCTTCGACGACGACAGCGTGAACCTGCAGAACGGCGTGCGCGCCACCCGCACCGCGGCCGCCAAGAACGCCATGTTCGCGCCGGCGCTGAGCGATGCCGAGCGCGCCGCCTTCGCCGCCGCGTCGCCCGGCCGCATCGCCTTCAAGCACGCCCACTCGCAGCAGAACCCGGAAAAGGACTGGGGCAAGTTCACCCTGCAGTCGCTGGAATTCGCCTTCTATGTGCTCAACGAAAAGTACGGCGTGCTGGCCAAGGATAACAAAAGCCACATCGTGCGCCTGACGCCGAAGAACACGGTGACGATCGCCTCCAGCATCTCCAACGGCGCCGGCTCGGCCCTGCTGGCGGCGGAGCAGGACGCCAAGGGCCTGATCGGCGGCGTGGCGGCCACCGAGCCGCAGGTGCAGCCCAAGGCCGCCACCGGCTACACGGTGCGCCAGGGCGGCGTCAACGCGACGGGGCAGGGCAAGGCGCTGTTCGACTACTCGACCTATGCGGCGCTGTACCAGCCCTGCATCGCCTCGACCGCCGCCGCGCCGGGGCGCTGCACCGCGCTGGCCGCCAAAGGCTTGTTGACTGGCACCGACCTGCCGGCGCAGCAGGCCGACGCCAAGGCCCGCCTGAAGGCCTACGGCTGGCTGGTCGATTCCGACATCCTGCAGGCGGCCCACGCCGGTACCAACATCCTGGTGGCGGTAACGTACGCCAACGCCTACGGCAAGTTCTCCGTCACGGACAAGGTGTGCGGATTCTCCTTCGCCCCGGCCGACGCGACGGGCACGCCGGTGGCCTTCACCGGCGCGCAAAAAGCCAGCAGCTTCGCCACGCAGAACGGCATCGTCGGCAGCGTGGTGTACGAGAATTCGGTGGGCGGCGCCAAGGCGTATAACTTCGGCGTGTCGCCGAGCAGCAGCCTGGCGGACCAGTCGCTGGACGGCTTCCTGTGCCTGCGCTCGCTGGCGACCGGCGTCGATCCGGTGACGGGCGGCGCCTTGAGCGCGACGCTGGCGGCGCAAAGCGCACGTGTGAAAGCAGGCATGGCGGAGGTGGCGGCAACGGGCAATCTGCGCGGCAAGCCGGCCATCATCGTGCACGGACGCAGCGATACGCTGATCCCGGTGAACTTTGCGTCGCGCTCGTATGTGGGCTTGAACGCGTCGGTGGAAGGGGCGGCCAGCAAGCTGCGCTACATCGAAGTGACCAACGCCAACCACTTCGATTCCTTCACCAACGCCCTGCCGGCGAACATCGTGCCGCTGCACGTCTACCTGTTCCGCGCGCTCGATGCGATGCTGGCCAATCTGCGCAATTCGTCGGTGGCGCTGCCGCCGTCGCAGCTGGTGCGGACGGTGCCGCGCTTCGATAACACCTCGCTGATCACCATCGCCAACGTGCCGCCTATGGTGGCCGCGCCGGGCGCCAACGCCATCACGGTCAGCGGCACCACGGTCGACGTGCCGAACTAAGGCCTACAAGGCTGCCGCGTAGATCGCCCTCGCATCGTCGCGCGTGACGGTGCGGGGGTTGTTCCCCAATAAACGGGTCTGGAGCATGGCGTCATCCGCCAGCCGGTCCAGATCCGTTTCCCTGATCCCCACCTGCTGCAAGGTCCGTTCTATCCCGGTGATGATGGCTATTTGTTGCATCGCAACAACCAACGCCTCCGCCCTCGCCTCGGCGCTGCCGCTGGCCTGAGGCACGACGATCTCCGCCAGTTCCGCATACAACGGCGCCGCCTCCGGCGCATTGAAGCGCAGCACATGGGGCAAGACCAGCGAGTTCGACAACCCATGTGGCACGTGGAAGATGCCGCCTATCGGATAGGCCAGCGCATGCACGGCCGCCACCGGCGCATTGGAAAACGCCTGCCCCGCCAGCATCGCGCCGAGCAGCATGGCTTGCCGCGCCGCCAGGTCGCGGCCGTTTTCGCAGGCGCGTATCACGTTGGCGGACAGCAGCCCCAGCGCCTTGCGCGCCAGGATATCGGACAGCGGGTTCTTTTTGTGGCGGCTGGTGTAGGCCTCGATGGCGTGCACCATCGCATCGATGCCGGTGGCGGCCGTCACCATGGGCGGCAGGCCGATGGTCAGTTCGGCGTCCAGCAATGCCAGATCGGCATAGAGTTGCGGCGCGACGACGCCCATTTTTGTGGTAGCGCCGGTGGTGACGATGGCCACGTTGGTCACTTCCGAGCCGGTGCCGGCGGTTGTGGGTATCTGCACCAGCGGCAGCCGTCCACCCTTCACATTGCCGATGCCGTAGATCGCGGCGAGCGGTTGGTCGCTGCCGGCCAGCACGGCGATCAGCTTGGCGACGTCCATCGAACTGCCGCCGCCCAGGCCGATGACGATGTCGCTGCGGTGTGTGCGGGCGGCGTCCACGGCATCCAGCACCACCTGTTCCGGCGGGTCCGCCACCACCTGCGAGTAGACCTCGACCGCCAGCCCGGCGGCGCGCAGGCTCGCGGCCGGGGCATCGACCAGGCCGGTTTTCAGGAAGCCGGGATCGGTGACGAGCAGGGCGCGCCTGGCCGTCGGGAAGCGCTGGGCGATATGTTCGCCGAGCCGGCCGGCCGCGCCCAGCTCGGAAACGATGTGGGCGACGGTGCTGAAGGCAAACGCTGGGAAGTCTTGCATGGCGATTCCAGGTGGTGGATTTCACGTGAAGCTTACCTCATGCGGCTGCCTTGCGCATGCGCCCATCTATGCAGGATGCGCATCAGCCGTATTGAATTTCTTCCGTACAATGTAGCCTTTGCATGTGGAAGGATGGCAGGGCGATGGTCGATTATCTGGTGTTGGGAGTGGCGGCGTTCGGCGCGGGACTGGTGGACGCGGTAGTTGGGGGCGGGGGACTGATACAGTTGCCGGCGATGTTCTCGGTGTTTCCCAACATGGCCCCGGCCACGCTGATCGGCACCAACAAGCTGGCCAGCATCTTCGGCACCGGCGTGGCGGCGGTGAGCTATGCGCGCCGGGTCGCCATCGCCTGGTCGGTGGCCACGCCGGCCGCGCTGGCCGCCCTGTTCTTCGCCTTCCTCGGCGCCTACACCGTCACCAAGGTCTCGGCCGAGTTCATGCGCCTGCTGCTGCCGGTGGTGCTGGTGGCGGTCGCCGTCTACACCTTCGCCAAGAAGGAGTTCGGCAGCGTGCACGCCCCCATCCATTCGGGCGCCAGGGAGCAGACGCTGGCGCTGGTGATCGGCGCCGGCATCGGTTTCTATGACGGCTTCTTCGGCCCCGGCACCGGCAGCTTCCTGGTGTTCCTGTTCGTACGCATCTTCGGCTTCGACTTCCTCGGCGCCTCGGCCGTGGCCAAGGTTGTCAACGTGGCCTGCAACTTTGCCGCGCTGATCTGGTTCGGCTACAGCGGCCACCTGATCTGGCAACTGGGCGCGACCATGGCCGTGTGCCAGATCGCCGGTTCGCTGATCGGTTCGCGCATGGCGATGAAGCACGGCAGCGGATTCGTGCGCAAACTGTTCCTGGTCGTGGTGACGTTACTGATCATAAAAACTGGCTACGATGCATGGTTGCGTTGGTGACACTGTTTCACGTGGAACAAAAAGAGGGCTCTTCGGAGCCCTTTTTCAATGTTTCACGTGGAACAATTTGCCGATATTTTTTTGCTTAAAAAAGTCGCAGCAGCAAAAAGACTCTATAATCTGACCTTGATCCCTTCGCTTTAACCAATTCCAACATGCTATTTCCTACAAATTTCGACGTCATCGTTGTCGGCGGTGGTCACGCCGGTACCGAGGCTGCCCTCGCTTCCGCCCGCATGGGACAGAAGACTTTGCTGCTCACGCATAACATTGAGACGCTGGGCCAGATGTCGTGCAACCCATCCATCGGCGGTATCGGCAAAGGCCATCTGGTCAAGGAAGTCGACGCCATGGGCGGCGCCATGGCCATCGCCACCGATGAGTCGGGCATCCAGTTCCGTATCCTGAACTCGTCCAAGGGCCCTGCTGTGCGCGCCACCCGCGCCCAGGCCGACCGCATCCTGTACAAGCAAGCCATCCGCTCGCGCCTGGAAAACCAGCCGAACCTGTGGCTGTTCCAGCAGGCCGTGGACGACCTGATGGTGGAGGGCGACCGCGTGGTCGGCGCCGTCACCCAGATCGGCCTGAAGTTCCTGGCGCCGGCCGTGGTGCTGACCGCCGGCACTTTCCTCGACGGTAAGATCCACGTCGGCCTGCAGAACTACTCGGCCGGCCGCGCCGGAGATCCTCCGGCCATCTCGCTGTCGG
Source organism: Duganella sp. HH101 (assembly GCF_001758795.1). Classification (NCBI taxonomy): domain Bacteria; kingdom Pseudomonadati; phylum Pseudomonadota; class Betaproteobacteria; order Burkholderiales; family Oxalobacteraceae; genus Duganella; species Duganella sp. HH101. Next base: position 343,230 of record NZ_LRON01000003.1, read on the forward strand.
CCCGCCTGAAGGAATTGAAGCTGCCGCAAGGCCGCCTGAAGACCGGCACGCCGCCGCGCATCGACGGCCGCAGCATCGATTTCTCGCTGATGACCGAGCAGCCTGGCGACCTCGATCCGGTGCCGGTGTTCTCGGTGATGGGCAATGCGTCCATGCACCCTGAGCAAATGCCGTGCTGGGTCACGCACACCAACAGCCAGACCCACGACATCATCCGCGCCGGCCTGGACCGCAGCCCGATGTACACCGGCGTCATCGAAGGCGTCGGCCCGCGCTATTGCCCGTCGATCGAAGACAAGATCCACCGCTTCTCGGCCAAGGAATCGCACCAGATTTTCCTGGAACCGGAAGGCCTGACGACCAACGAATTCTATCCAAACGGCATCTCCACCAGCCTGCCGTTCGACGTACAAATCGCCCTGGTGCGCTCGATGAAGGGCATGGAAAACGCCCACATCCTGCGTCCCGGCTACGCCATCGAATACGATTATTTCGACCCGCGCGGCCTCAAGGCATCGCTGGAAACCAAGGCCATCAACGGCCTGTACTTCGCCGGCCAGATCAACGGTACCACCGGCTACGAAGAGGCGGCGGCGCAGGGCATGCTGGCCGGTATCAACGCCGCGCTGCAAACCCAGGGCCGCGAGTCCTGGACGCCGGCCCGTTCGGAGGCCTACCTGGGCGTGATGGTCGACGACCTGGTCACGCAAGGCGTGATGGAGCCGTATCGCATGTTCACCAGCCGGGCCGAGTATCGCCTGAGCCTGCGCGAAGACAATGCCGACATGCGCCTGACCGAAATCGGCCGCAAGCTGGGCGTGGTCGGCGATGCGCAGTGGCAGGCATTCGAGACCAAGCGCGAATCCGTGGCGCGCGAACTGGAGCGCCTGCGCTCCACGTGGGTCAATCCACGCATCCTGGAAGCGGCCGAATCCGAGCGCGTCATCGGTCAGGCGATCGAGCGCGAGTACTCGCTGGCCAACCTGCTGGCCCGTCCCGGCGTCGAGTACGACAAGCTGATGAGCCTGTCCGGCATCGATGGCCGCGACCTCGCCGGCCCCGGCGTGGCCGACGGCGCGGTGCGCGAACAGGTCGAAATCCAGCTCAAATATTCGGGCTATATCGACCGCCAGACCAAGGAAGTCGAGCGCCACGAGCACTATGAAAACCTGAAATTGCCGGAAGGTTTCAGCTATCTGGACATCACCGCGCTGTCGGTGGAAGTGCGCCAGAAGCTGCATGCGCAGCGTCCGGAAACACTGGGCCAGGCATCGCGCATTTCCGGCGTGACGCCGGCGGCGATTTCGCTGCTGCTGGTGCACCTGAAGAAGGCCGGTTTCGGCGGTTTTGTTAGTCCAGATAACGTGCAAAAAGATGAGGCTGTTCAATGAAGGTGTTTGACCGTGTAGCAATTGCGGATGTTTTAAAACAAGGCATCACCAGTCTGAAGCTGGACCTGAACGAAGCCCAGGTGGAAAAACTGCTGGACTACCTGGCGCTGCTGAACAAGTGGAATGCGGTGTACAACCTGACCTCGGTGCGCGATCCGATGCAGATGGTGACGCTGCATGTGCTCGATTCGCTGGCCGCCGTGCCGGCCTTCGCCGGCGCGCAGAATGTGCTGGACGTGGGAGCAGGGGGCGGACTGCCGGGCATGGTGCTGGCGATCAGCCGCCCGGACATGAAGGTGTCGATGATCGACACGGTGCACAAGAAGACCGCCTTCCTCAACCAGGTGAAGGCGGAACTGGAACTGGTCAACGTGACGGTGTACACCAAGCGCGTGGAGCAGCTGGAAGTGAAGACCAAGTTCGACGTCATCACCTCGCGGGCTTTCGCGGACCTGTCCGACTTCGTCAACTGGTCTGGGCACCTGCTGCAAGAGGGCGGGCGATTCATCGCCCTGAAAGGAACGGCGCCGGCAGAGGAGCGCGAGCGGCTGCCAGAGCCATGGAAAGTGCAGAAACTGGAACCTTTGGAAGTGCCGGGGCTGGACGCGGAGCGCCACCTGGTATTCATCCAGGCCGAAACCAAGTAAATGATTTATACGGTATAAATAGTTTATACAGTTTATTCTGTATAAACAGTATAAATCGTTTATATCGTTTTAATAGTATAAATAATTAAGAAGCACAACACAAAGAAATACATGGCGAAAATTTTTTGCGTAGCGAATCAAAAGGGTGGCGTAGGGAAAACCACCACGACGGTAAACCTGGCCGCCGGATTGGCAAAGCTGGACCAGCGGGTATTGCTGGTCGACCTGGACCCGCAGGGCAACGCCACGATGGGCGCGGGCATCAACAAGGCAGGGCTGCCTGCGTCGACCTATGAGGTGATGCTGGGCGAATCCGACGTCGCCACCGCGCGCCAGCGTTCGGAGCCCGGCCAGTTCGACGTGCTGCCCTCCAACCGCGAGCTGGCCGGCGCCGAAGTCGAGATGGTCTCGCTGGAGAACCGCGAACGCCGCCTGAAGGATGCGCTGGCGCTGGTCGACAAGGAGTACGACTTCATCCTGATCGACTGCCCGCCGGCGCTGTCGATGCTGACCCTGAACGGCCTGTGCGCCGCGCACGGCGTCATCATCCCTATGCAGTGCGAGTACTACGCGCTGGAAGGCTTGTCCGACCTGGTCAACACCATCAAGAAGGTGCACGCCAACCTGAACCCGGACCTGAAGATCATCGGCCTGCTGCGCGTGATGTTCGATCCGCGCATGACGCTGTCGCAGCAAGTGTCGGCCCAGCTGGAGCAGCACTTCGGCGACAAGGTCTTCAAAACCATCATCCCCCGCAACGTACGCCTGGCCGAAGCGCCGTCCTACGGCCTGCCGGGCGTCACCTTCGATCCATCCTCCAAGGGGGCGCAGGCGTATATCGCCTTCGGCGCCGAGATGGTCAAGCGCATCAAGAAAATGTAAGGCAATCACATGGCAACCAAAAAACTCAAAGGCCTGGGTCGCGGCCTGGAAGCGCTGCTCGGCGGCGACGGCGACATCACCACCCCGGACGCCAACACGCCGTCGGAACTGCCGGTCACGCAAATGCAGGCGGGCAAGTACCAGCCGCGTACCCGCATGGACGAGGGCGGCCTGCAGGAGCTGGCCGCATCGATCAAGACCCAGGGCATCATGCAGCCCATCCTGGTGCGTCCGGTCGGCACGGATAAACTGACCGGCGCGATCAAGTACGAGATCATCGCCGGCGAGCGCCGCTTCCGCGCGGCGCAGCTGGCCGGCCTGGAAGTGCTGCCGGTGCTGGTGCGCGATGTCGACGACCAGGCCGCCGCCGCGATGGCGCTGATCGAGAACATGCAGCGCGAGGATTTGAATCCGCTGGAAGAAGCGCAGGGCATCCATCGCCTAATCACCGATTTCAGTTTCACGCACGAACAGGCGGCCACGGCCGTTGGCCGTTCGCGCAGCGCGGTGTCCAACCTGCTGCGTTTGATGAACCTGGCCAATCCGGTGCAGACCATGCTGATGGCTGGCGATATCGACATGGGCCATGCGCGCGCGCTGTTGTCGGTCGATGCGGCCACGCAGATCAACCTGGCGAACATGGTCGTCGCCAAACGGTTATCGGTGCGTGAAACTGAAAAGTTGGTGGCAAAAACGCTGGAAGATCAAAAAGCCTCGCCGACCGAAGCGCGCCAGAAGGAAAAGTCCGGCGACATCGTGCGCCTGGAGGAGGAGCTGTCGGACAAGCTGGCGACGCCGGTGGTGTTCAAGATGGGCACCAAGGGCCGCGGCCAGATGATCATCGACTTCGCCGACCTCGACATCCTCGACGGCGTGCTGGCCCGCCTGCGCGCCTAACCCTGGGGTCAAGTCTGACATTTGGACACGAGCTCTGCCGTTACGGGATTGCGGCAGAGCCCGTGTCCGAATGTCAGACTTGACCCCAATGTTGCAGCGGAGCCAATAAAAAACGAAAACGCTTAACTGGTTCCAACTTGGTGCAACCGGCGCGGAAATGTTTATAAAAGCGTCTCTTTCGTGCACCAATTGCTCTGCTGCGGTGCAGCAATGTTTGACGTGATACAGTAAAGACACATATAATCCCGTGTCTTTGGGTTTTATCGGCTTTTTGGGAGCTCGCCAGATGAATGATTCGACGAGTATTTCCAAGCCGGTGTATAAAGTCGTCGCCCTCCAGTTAGCCATCGCAACTGGATTCGCCTTGCTCGCCTGGAACTTGGGTGGAGTGCTCAAAGCTTGGTCGGCCGCCTATGGCGGAGCAATCGCAGTCATCGGGAGTCTGATGTACGCGATGATTGTTGCGGGCGGAACAAATGACGCCAAAAAAGCTTTCCGGTCGCATGTGCGCGCCGAAGTAGTGAAAATATTTATCACGGTAGTGCTGTTTGTTTTGGCACTGGCGCTGTTTCAGTCGGCCTCTTGGTTATGGCTGATCTTGGGTTTCGCGGTGGCAACCTTAGCTTATTGGTTTTCACTGCTCGCAATTTAATCACCAAAATCTAATACTTTTATGACCACAGAAAACGCTGTAGGGGCACACGAAGCGCCCACCTCCATTGAGTATATTCAGCATCACCTGTCGCACCTGAAGTCTGCCGACGGCGCATTTAACCTGGACACGTTCTGGGTTTCTGCCGTTCTGGGCATGATTTTCCTCGGTGTGTTCTACATGGCGTCGCGCCGCGCGACCGCCGGTGTACCGGGCAAGCTGCAAAACTTCGTCGAAGCCGTCATGGAGCTGGTCAACGAAGTGGTCAATTCCGCATTCCACGCCAAGAGCAAGGTTATCGCGCCGCTGGCCATCACGATCTTCTGCTGGGTTTGGCTGATGAACGCGATGGACTTCCTGCCGGTCGATCTGCTGCCTAAGATTCTTGGCTACTTTGGCGTTCACAAGCTGCGTGTCGTGCCGACCGCGGACGTCAATCACACTTTCGGCATGTCGTTCGGCGTCATGCTGTGCATTATTGGTTTCTCGATCAAAGCCAAAGGTCTCGGCGGCTGGGGTAAAGAGTTGCTGACCGCTCCGTTCCACGCCCACGGCTTCATGGCCGTCGTGCTGGCCCCGGTCAACTTCGTCTTCCAGATGATCGAGTTGCTGGCTAAGCCACTGTCGCTGTCGCTGCGACTCTTCGGCAATATGTACGCCGGTGAGCTGCTGTTCATTCTGATCGCTCTGCTGCCATGGTGGGCGCAGTGGCTGCTGGGTGGTCCTTGGGTTATCTTCCACATCCTGGTCGTGACCCTGCAAGCGTTTGTGTTTATGGCGTTGACTGTCGTGTACCTGAGCCTCGCGGTTGAGAAGCACTAAGCAACATAGTTTTAACTTTTTAGTATCTGTAGTCTTTTTTAAAATCTTAGGAGAAATTCAATGCAAGCTCTGATCGCACAAGTACAAAGCATGACCGTTCTGGCCGCAGCAATCATCATCGGTCTGGCCGCTATCGGCACCGCACTCGGTTTCGCAATTCTGGGCGGCAAATTCCTGGAAGCTTCGGCTCGTCAACCAGAACTGATGCCACAACTGCAAACCAAACTGTTCGTTATCGCTGGTCTGCTGGATGCGATCTCGATGATCGGCGTCGGCGTTGCTCTGCTGTACACCTTCAGCAACCCATTCCTGGCAGCAGTTCTGGCGGCACATTAATTCGCTCCCTTCTAGGAGAAACTTTTAGTTAGGAGCAAAGGTATGGACATCAATATGTCTCTCATCGGTCAGATGATCACCTTCGCGGTGTTGGTCTGGGTTTCGATGAAGTTCGTATTTCCTTCGCTGAATGCAGCGTTGGATGAGCGTGCCAAGCGTATCGCTGACGGTCTGGCTGCGGCCGACCAAGGCCAGCAAGCGATGGTAGTTGCTGAGAAGCGCGCCAGCGAAGCGCTGGCCGGTGCACGCGAAGAAGCTTCGCAACGCGTTGCCGACGCTGAAAAGCGCGCGCAACTGGTGGCGGAAGAAATCAAAGCACATGCACAAGCTGAAGCCGACCGCATCATTGCGCAAGCTAAAGCCGACGCCGATCAGCAACTGGCCAAGGCGCGCGAAGCGCTGCGCGCTCAGGTGGCTGACCTGGCTGTGAAGGGCGCCGAGCAAATCCTCAAGCGCGAAGTCAACGCCTCGGCTCACGCCGATCTGTTGTCGCGCCTGTCTGTCGAGCTGTAATCATGGCAGAAAACGCAACCGTCGCCCGTCCCTACGCGGAAGCTTTGTTCCGCGTAGCCCAAGCAGGTAAGGAATCGTTCAACCTCGCGGCGTGGTCCGAACTGGTGGCCGAACTGGCCCAGATCGGTGCCCACCCCGAGGTGCAAGCATTCGCCCGCAACCCGAAAGCTTCGGCTAGCGATGTGAGCGCCGCCATTACGGCACTGGTGAAGTCGCCGTTGAACACGGAAGCGAAAAACTTCCTGGCGATGCTGGTCGAAAACGGCCGCATCAGTCTGCTGCCGGAAATCGGCGCGCAATTCCAGGCGTTGAAAAACGCCCAGGAAGGTGCGGCAGACGCCGACATCACCAGCGCATTCGACCTGAGCTCGGCTCAAGTGAGCGAGCTGGTCGCCACGCTGGAAAAGAAATTCAGCCGCAAGCTGAACCCGGTTGTCACCGTGGACCCAGCGTTGATCGGTGGCGTGCGCGTGGTCGTTGGCGATGAAGTGCTGGACACTTCGGTCCGCGCCAAGCTGCAGCAAATGCGTGTCGCACTGGTCGCATAAGCGTCGCTTAGAACAGATTCTTCATCTCGCGCAAGCTGAGAGAAACACTTTTAGGAGTTAGTATGCAACTCAACCCATCTGAAATCAGCGAGCTGATCAAGAGCCGTATCGAAGGCCTTGATGGCGGCGCTGAAGTACGCAACCAAGGCACGGTTATCTCCGTCGCCGACGGTATCGTCCGCATCCACGGCCTGTCCGAAGTGATGCAGGGCGAAATGCTGGAATTCCCTGGTAACACCTTTGGCCTGGCGATGAACCTGGAGCGCGACTCCGTCGGCGCCGTGATTCTGGGTGCTTACGAGCACATCTCCGAAGGCGACACGGTCAAGTGCACCGGCCGCATTCTGGAAGTGCCAGTCGGTCCTGAACTGCGTGGCCGTGTGGTCAACGCCCTGGGCCAGCCTATCGACGGCAAAGGCGCCATCGACGCCAAGCTGACCTCGCCAATCGAAAAGATCGCTCCAGGCGTTATCGCCCGTGAGTCCGTCTCGCAGCCTATGCAGACCGGTCTGAAATCGATCGACGCGATGGTACCAATCGGCCGTGGCCAGCGCGAGCTGATCATTGGCGACCGTCAAACCGGTAAGTCCGCCGTAGCGGTTGATGCGATCATCAACCAAAAAGGCCAGGGCATGACCTGCATCTACGTGGCTATCGGTCAAAAAGCCTCGACGATCAAGAACATCGTGCGTTCGCTGGAACAGCACGGCGCGCTGGAGTACACCATTGTTGTCGCCGCATCGGCCGCCGAATCGGCAGCGATGCAGTACATCTCGGCTTACTCGGGTTGCACCATGGGCGAGTACTTCCGCGACCGCGGCGAAGACGCGCTGATCGTGTACGATGACCTGTCCAAGCAAGCTGTAGCCTACCGTCAGATCTCCCTGCTGCTGCGCCGCCCACCAGGCCGCGAAGCTTACCCAGGCGACGTGTTCTACCTGCACTCCCGTCTGCTGGAACGCGCAGCACGCGTCAACGCCGACTACGTCGAAGCCTTCACCGGCGGCGCAGTCAAAGGCAAGACCGGCTCGCTGACCGCACTGCCGATCATTGAAACTCAGGCTGGCGACGTTTCGGCCTTCGTTCCAACCAACGTGATTTCGATCACCGACGGTCAGATCTTCCTGGAAACCTCGCTGTTCAACTCGGGCATCCGTCCTGCTATTAACGCGGGTATCTCGGTATCGCGCGTTGGTGGCGCCGCTCAGACCAAGGTCATCAAAAACCTGTCCGGCGGTATCCGTACCGACTTGGCGCAGTACCGTGAACTGGCTGCGTTCGCGCAGTTCGCTTCCGACCTGGACGAATCGACCCGCAAGCAGCTGGACCGCGGCGCCCGCGTGACCGAACTGCTGAAGCAGGCTCAGTACTCGCCACTGTCGATCTCCCTGATGGCCGCTTCGCTGTTCGCAGTGAACAAGGGCTTCCTGGATGATGTGCCAGTCAAGAAAGTACTGCCGTTCGAAGCCGGCCTGCATGCCTACCTGAAGACCAAGCAAGCTGACCTGCTGTCCAAGATTGAATCGTCGAAGCAACTGGACAAAGATGGCGAAGCAACGCTGTCGGCAGCCGTTGCGGACTTCAAGAAATCCGGCGCATTTTAAGCACATCGGCGTCCCCGGGTTAGCGCCCGGGACGCCTTCCGCGCAGAAGGAGTAAGGACTCATGGCAGTAGGCAAAGAGATACGTGGCAAGATCAAGAGCGTAGAGAATACGAAGAAGATCACCAAGGCGATGGAAATGGTCGCCGCATCGAAAATGCGCAAAGCGCAGGATCGCATGCGCGCCGCCCGTCCCTACAGTGAAAAGATTCGCAATATCGCCGCCAATCTGGCTACCGCAAATCCGGAATACACCCACCCGTTCCTGGCTGAAGAGCAAAAGGACACGGCGAAGGCAGTTGGCTTCGTGATCGTCACCACCGACAAAGGTCTGTGCGGCGGCATGAACACCAACATCCTGCGCATGGTGACGGCGAAAACCCGTGAGCTGGAAACAGCCGGCAACAAGATTGCCGCGGTAGCTATCGGTAACAAAGGTTTGGGGTTTTTGAATCGCGTAGGCATTCCTGTCGTTGCGCAAGTAACGCAGATCGGCGACACGCCGCACCTGGAAAAACTGATCGGACCTGTCAAGGTCATGCTCGAAAAGTTCCAGAACGGTGAAGTCGACGCAGTCTACCTGTGCTACACCAAGTTCATCAACACGATGAAGCAAGAGCCGGTCGTGGAGCAGTTGCTGCCACTGCCAGCCGCGAAGACGCAGGCCGACGCGGGTAATCACAACTGGGATTACATCTACGAGCCGGACGCTGCGACCGTGATTGACGAACTGCTGGAGCGCTATGTAGAAGCGCTGGTGTACCAGTCGGTGGCGGAAAACCTGGCGTCCGAGCAATCGGCGCGTATGGTGGCGATGAAGTCGGCAAGCGACAACGCCGGCAGTGTGATCGGCGAATTGAAGCTGATCTACAACAAGACCCGCCAAGCTGCGATTACCAAAGAACTCTCCGAAATCGTTGCCGGTGCGGCTGCGGTTTAAACGAATTTAACTATATTTGAAGGAACGAACATGGCTGATGGCAAAATCGTTCAGTGTATCGGCGCTGTGGTGGACGTAGAGTTTCCACGCAACGCGATGCCTAAGGTATTTGATGCCTTGAAAATGGAAGGCTCCGAGCTGACCCTGGAAGTACAACAACAGCTGGGCGACGGCGTGGTCCGTACCATTGCTCTGGGTTCGTCCGACGGCCTGCGCCGCGGCATGATGATCCAGAACACCGGCAAGCCGATCATGGTGCCAGTGGGTAAAGCTACCCTGGGTCGCATCATGGACGTGCTGGGCAACCCGATCGACGAATGCGGCCCGGTCGCTCACGACCAGCTCGCTTCGATCCACCGCACTCCTCCTGCCTACGACGAACTGTCGCCATCGCAGGATCTGCTGGAAACCGGCATCAAGGTGATTGACCTGGTGTGCCCGTTCGCCAAAGGCGGTAAAGTCGGTCTGTTCGGCGGTGCAGGTGTGGGCAAGACCGTGAACATGATGGAACTGATCAACAACATCGCTAAAGCGCACTCGGGTCTGTCCGTGTTCGCCGGTGTTGGTGAGCGTACCCGCGAAGGTAACGACTTCTACCACGAAATGGCTGACGCTAAAGTAGTTGACCTGGAAAACCCGGCCAACTCGAAAGTAGCGATGGTCTACGGTCAGATGAATGAACCACCGGGCAACCGTCTGCGCGTCGCGCTGACCGGTCTGACCATCGCGGAATCGTTCCGTGACGAAGGCAAGGACGTTCTGTTCTTCGTGGATAACATCTACCGCTTCACGCTGGCCGGTACCGAAGTATCCGCACTGCTGGGCCGTATGCCTTCCGCAGTGGGCTACCAGCCTACCCTGGCCGAAGAAATGGGCCGTCTGCAAGAGCGCATCACCTCGACCAAGACCGGTTCGATCACCTCGATCCAGGCCGTCTACGTTCCAGCGGATGACTTGACCGACCCATCGCCAGCGACCACCTTCGGTCACTTGGATTCGACCGTCGTTCTGTCGCGTGACATCGCCTCGCTGGGTATCTACCCTGCGGTGGACCCACTGGATTCGACCTCGCGTCAGCTGGATCCGCTGGTCGTCGGCCAAGAGCACTACGACACCGCGCGCGCTGTTCAGGGCACCCTGCAGCGCTACAAGGAACTGCGTGACATTATCGCGATTCTGGGTATGGACGAACTGGCGCCGGAAGACAAACTGCTGGTGGCCCGTGCACGTAAGATGCAGCGTTTCCTGTCGCAGCCATTCCACGTTGCTGAAGTGTTTACCGGTTCGCCAGGTAAATACGTTTCGCTGAAAGACACGATCAAGGGCTTCAAAATGATCGCTTCCGGCGAACTCGATCACCTGCCAGAACAAGCGTTCTACATGGTCGGCACGATCGACGAAGCTATCGAAAAAGCCAAGAAGCTCAACTAATCGTTGAGTTTCGATCGCGGCCCCGTGCGAACGGGGCCGCATCACACCGACAGGACACACATGGCAAACACTATTCACGTTGACGTGGTTTCCGCCGAGGAGTTGATCTACTCGGGCGAAGCCGAATTCGTCGCGTTGCCGGGCGAGCAGGGCGAGCTGGGGATCTACCCCAAGCACACGCCGCTGATCACCCGCATCCGTCCGGGCGCGGTGCGCATCCAGGTACCAGGTCAAGCCGAGGAAGAATTTGTCTTCGTCGCGGGCGGCCTGCTGGAAGTGCAGCCGGGCGCCGTGACGGTGCTGGCGGATACCGCGATACGCGGCAAGGATCTGGACGAAGCCAAAGCGGCAGCGGCCAAGAAACGTGCCGAAGAAGCGCTGGCGAACAACACCTCCGGTATCGACTACGCGAAAGCGCAAGCCGAACTGGCAGCGGCCATCGGCCAGCTGGCGGCGATCGCCAAACTGCGCGCGAAGCACTAAGCAACGCACAGCATCACAGCAAAAAGGCAGCCTCGGCTGCCTTTTTTATTGGCGTGAGCATGAAAACAGAAACCGTCGCCGCATGGTATGTCAAAGCCGAGATCGTCTGCGTGGCCGCAGTGACGCTGATCGTCGGTTATCTCGGGTGGCTGATGTTTTCGTCGCCGTTTTCCCATGCGGACTTCGACCAGCGCGCCTGGGCCCTCATCACCCCCGCCACCGACAACAGCTGCGCGCGCGGCGCGATGGTCGACAGCCTGCTGAAAGAACATGTCCAGATCGGCATGCAGAAGAGCCAACTGGTCGCGCTGCTCGGCAAGCCGGATTATGACCGTGGCGGCGAAGCCTCTTACGAGCTTGGCTATTGCCAGACCTTCGTCGATCCGGATACCCTGGATTTTTACTTCGATAACCAGGATGTCTTAACGAAATACGCAATCAAGAATCATTGACCGGTCATTCGGTAATGGATGCGCGCGGCAGGGCCGCCAATATCGCTTGCGGATTATCGGGAGCGACCGCCACCAGCGTGCGAGCGGGACCGTTCGGGGGGGGCGCGACCTTGCTCCCATTCTTCAAGTGTGGAAACAGGCACTCCTAAGAGCTCAGCGAATTCCTCAGGTGACATACCGGTATTTTTTCGCGCAGCGGCAACTGGGGAATAAACCACATGGCACAAACCTGCTTGAATATCCTTCGCCGCCTGCATCAACTCCGTGTACAAGTCACGCGTCGCCTCGAACTCTGCCAGTAGCGCGGCCATAACCTCTGGAAGCCAGTGGATTCAGCGATGGTAAGCATCGGTCAAAGCTACCTTCACCAAGTATAGTTGAATTGATTTGTCGCATTCGACGGCCGTGTTCCAAAGTGCCCAGGTGCGCAGACAAGTTGTGACAGCGGGCACAGCGGTGCAAGATTGATCGCTTTACAATTGGCGGCTACTTCCTGAAGAGCGCCAGATGAACCGAGCACTGCTGACCATACTTTCCACCGTAGTCCTGAGCGCCGTCGGCATCGGGCTGACCATGCCCATCATTCCGCAACTGATGCGCGACGTCGGCCATACGGCCGAACTGGGCTGGCGCTTCGGCGCCTTCACCGGCCTGTACGCGCTGATGCAGTTCATCTTCTCGCCCGTGCTCGGCGTGCTGAGCGACCGCATCGGCCGGCGGCCGGTGCTGCTGCTGTCGCTGGCGGGCGCGGTGGTCGATTACCTGTTCATGGCGATGGCGCCGTCGCTGACCTTGCTGTTCATCGGCCGCGCGATCGCCGGCATCAGCGGCGCCAGCATCGCCGTCACCTACGCCTACATCGCCGACGTCACGCCGGAAGACCAGCGCTCGCGCCGCTACGGCCAGCTGGGCGCCTGCTTCGGCATCGGCTTCATCATCGGGCCGGTGATCGGCGGCTTGCTGGGCGCGTGGTGGGTGAGGGCGCCGTTCCTGGCGGCCGCGGCGATGAACGCCGTCAACCTGATCCTGACCTTGCTGCTGGTGCGCGAATCGCATACCGAACGTTCGGCCTCCGCGTCGGACATGTCGTTCAATCCGCTGGCCAACTTGCGCTGGGCGGCCGGCTTCAAGTCGCTGCTGCCGATGATCTTCGCCTCGGGCATGCTGGTGTTGATCGGCGAGATAGGCGGCACGGTCTGGGTGCTGTACAGCGAAGACAAGTTCGCATGGGATACGCTGACCATCGGCATATCGCTGGCGGGCTTCGGCGCGTTTCACGCGCTGGCACAGGCGTTCGTGGTCGGCCCGATTTCCGAGCGCTGGGGCGAGCGCCGCGCGCTGATGGTGGGTGTCACGGCGGATACTTGCGCGTATGTGTTGATCGCGCTGGCCAACCAGGGTTGGATGTTGTTCGCGTTGATGCCCTTGTTCTGCATCGGCGGCATCGGCGCGCCGGCTTTGCAGGCGATCATGTCCGGCAGCGTGGGGCCGGACCAGCAAGGCAAGCTGCAGGGCGTGCTGGCCAGCGCCGCCAGCCTGGCGACGGTGATCGGGCCGGTGGCGATCAGCACGATCTACTTCATGTCGCGCGGCAGCTTCCCCGGCCTGGTATGGCTGATCGGCGCCGGCCTCTACGTGCTGTGCCTGCCGCTGTTGCTGCGCAAGCCTGTCGCTGCGCAGTCATCGTAGCCATTAGGGTGTAAGTTCAATCAACGCACGAGGCGGGAGATTCGTCAGTACACTGAGTAATTTGGGTGCCAGCTTGCGCAAAGAGTCGAGGTGATTATCCGCAGTGGCGAGGACGACTACTGCTATTGGCAGCGTGTTGAGATTTTGCTGATATTGCATATTTCTGTCGCCAGTTATCAGGGCATCAAAAGCAGAGGCAGCCAAAGTCAGTAGTTGACCGTTCTTTACTCCTCCCCAGCCACAGTCAACGACAGTTTTGACCTGGTGGCCAGGCAGTTCTGCTGCGAATCTGCGCGGCAATGATTCATCTAGCAGGATGCGCATTGTCGGTCTGCACATTGTTCAGCGATCACAAGTGCTGCGATAGCTGCGTTTTTTGAGACCGATGGGTAGTCGGAAAGAAAACCGTGAAGAGATTCACCTGCTTTCAAGTAATCAAAGAGTGTCGAAAGTGGCACGCGCGTGCCAACGAAAACGGTCGCACCGCTATAAATCTCCGGATCGCGATGTATAACTTGCTGGTTCATATGCCCTCCTGCGCTGCAGATCGACTATACCTAAAGGCAGTATAGCCGATCTGGCGGAGCACCAAATGCGCGTTAGCGCTTGCCGAGCTTGTCCTTCGAGCGGGCCACGGCGGCGCGTTGCATGACTTTCCATTTGGCGACTTCGGCGATGCGGTCCAGCGGCGTTTGCTGGCTGCGGCGTGCTTCGCGCATCAGCTTGTGGTAGTTCAGCAGACGATCATCATCGACCGCGCCCCGCACCGCGCAACCGGGCTCGCCGGCGTGGCGGCAATCGCGGAACTGGCATAGCGCCGCCAGCGCGTCGATGTCTTCGAAGGCGGCCGTCAGGCTGGCCTCGTCGGCATCCGGCTGCCAGCTGCGCAGGCCCGGCGTGTCGATGATGCAGGCGCCGTCCATGCACAGGTGCAGCGAACGGGACGTGGTCGTGTGGCGGCCCCGCCCATCGCCCTTGCGCACGCCGCCGGTTTGCTGGCCTGCTTGGGTCAGCGTGTTGGTCAGCGTGGATTTGCCGGCGCCCGAAGAGCCCAGCAACACCAGCGTCTGCCCGACGCCCAGCCACGGCGCCAGCTGCGCCGCCGCGTCGTCGCTCAGCGTGTTGACGGCCAGCAGCGGGATGCTGGCCGGCAGGCGTTGCCGCAGCAGCTCCATGCGCTGCTCGACGTCGTCGCCGAGGTCGGCCTTGCTCATCACCACCACAGGCGCCACGCCCGCCGTCTTGACGATGGCGAGGTAGCGCTCCAGGCGGCGCGGGTTGAAGTCGTGGTCCAACCCCATCACCAGCAGCGCCGTGTCGACATTGCTGACCAGGCTGTGATGCCGGCCGTCGTTGCCGCGCCTGGCGATGTGCGTGGTGCGCGGCAGCAGCGTGCTGAGCCAGCGTTCGTCGTGCGCCAGCGTGGTGCTGAGCACCCAGTCGCCGACGGCCAGCGCCTCGTCGTGCAGCGCCGGCAGCACGCGCGCGCGGAACTCGGCCTGGCCGTCGTGGACGGTGAGCCAGTCGCGCTGGATTTCGGTGATGCGCACCAGGCTGGCGTTGGCCGGCGCGTCGTGGAGTTGGTAAAGCTGGCTGGCGATGGTTTGCGTTAAGCCGATAAGGCGCAGCGATTCAAAATCGATGTCGATCATGGTGTGTGTATTTCCTGATTCCGGTAAGACGAGCGATACCCTTCGCGATAAAGCGAACAGGTGGCGAATACGGGAAGTCAGCTGCGCGAGAACGCGCGGATCAATACACTACGGAGGGGATACCGACGTAATCAGGCAGCCGACAGGAGGGCAGTATCTACTTGGCGCATTTTATGGTCTCCTGTGGTTTGATAAGGATCGCAGTGTCTCATTGGACGACGGCGCCGTCAATCGTGTTCATACTTCTTGAGTTTGGTTTGCGATAGCGACAAGTGCTTCGGGATGGTGGAGGGCAATGGCGATCAGAGTTCGTACGGCGCCTACCGGAGGACTGCGGTCTTGTTCCCAGCTTTCCAAGGTGCTGACGGAAATACCGAACAAGGCTGCGAATTGCTCCGGTGTCAGCCCGGTATTTTTTCGTGCGGCGATCAGCGGCGAATAGACCACACGTCCCAGCCCGGCTTTCATTTGCTCGCCAGCTAGCAGTAACTCGGCAGCCAAGTCGCGGGTCGCTTCAAAGGCAGCAAGCTCTTCATCGCTGAGAGGCAGTTTGCTATTCGTAGACACGGCGAATTTCCTTTAATGTTGCGCTGGACAGATTTGCGGTTTCTGTCTTCGCGTATAGCGTCAACAAAACAATTTCGTCAGCGGAGTTACGAGTAAAGTAAATCACTCTCACACCACCTGATTTACCGGACCCTGCTCGGCGCCAACGAACCTTGCGAACGCCCCCGGTTGCTGGCACAACGTCGCCTGCCAACGGGTGCGTGGAGATGTATGCCGCAAAGGTTCCCCGCTCGTCCTCATTCCAATACAGAGGCCAGCGGCTTTGGAACAGTGGCGTTTCGATGACGGTGTACATGAAACGACTGTACCTTCAAGAAGTATAGTCGATTTGGCTTGGCGTCAAAGGGTTGCTGCTGTTCGAGCGGAAGCTGGCTAGATACTGTCAACGATGCATGATGCCGCCGACTGAACTGACGACGTTGCCGCTTATCCAGGGCTCACCGTCGAGGTAGCCTACTTGAAACGACGGCTCATGCCTGCTCCTTGCAACTGCGGCGGTAGTCGGCCGGCGGCTTGCCGACCAGTTTTTCAAAATCGGTGGTGAAGTGGGCCTGGTCGTAATAGCCCAGCGCCTGCGCCAGCGAGGCCAGGTCGACATCGCTGCCGTGCGCCAGCTGGTCGGCCGCGTCCAGCAGGCGGTTGCGGCGTATCACCCATTTCGGCGTGGCGCCCACGTATTCCTTGAACAGGATTTGCAGGCTCCGCACGCTGACGCCGGTGTGCTCGGCCAACTGCCGCACCTGCGTGATCCCGGGCTGCTGCTGGATCGCCTCCAGTATCCCGGCGATGCGCGCGGTCTGCGGATCGGGCGCGGGCAGGGCGCGGCGCAGGATGGCGCTGGCGGCCGCCACCATGCCGGCGTCGTCGTCCGCCGTCAGCACGCTGCGCTCGGCCTCGGCATCGTCGCAATCGAACAGCGACGACAGCGCCAATTCGCGATCCGTCGCCGACTGCACCGGCCCCTTCAGGAAGCTGCGGAAGGCACCCGGCAGGAAGCGCACGCCCAGGATACGGCCGCTGTTTTTCAGCGTATATTCGAAAGCGCCCGTCATCACGCCGAACACCGCCGTGCGGCCG
Source organism: Duganella sp. HH101 (assembly GCF_001758795.1). Classification (NCBI taxonomy): domain Bacteria; kingdom Pseudomonadati; phylum Pseudomonadota; class Betaproteobacteria; order Burkholderiales; family Oxalobacteraceae; genus Duganella; species Duganella sp. HH101. The sequence continues at coordinate 359,810 of NZ_LRON01000003.1, forward strand.
GTGTCGAACACCATGTGAATGCAGGGCGAGGGCAGGGTGCGCTGCACGTGCGTCACGCCGTCCGGCAATTGCCACGCCACGAGCCAGAAGTGCTCGATGAAAGGCGCGAGGTCGGGTTCGGGCAGGTAGCGTTCCAGCCGGAAGATTTTTTCCGCGGCGGCGGGATTGACCACGCCCTTGGGCCGGCTGGTGACGGTTTGCATAGCTGTTCGCGTTTTTACAAGACCACCATCATAGCAAGAGTTATCGTGGCGTTTCTTCACCCCATACAGGAGACACAACATGGCACCACAGCTGACTTTGTACCACTGCCCGTATTCCCGCTCCACCGGCGTGCTGACCTTGCTGGAAGAGCTGCATGCGCCCTACGACCTGCATGTGATGAACATGAAGAAGGGCGAGAACCGCGAGGCCGCCTACCTGGCCGTCAACCCGATGGGCAAGGTGCCGGCGGTGCGCCACGGCGACGCCGTCATCACCGAGCAGGTGGCGATCTACCTGTACCTGGCCGACCTGTTCCCCGACGCCCAACTGGCGCCGCCGCTGGGCGATCCGCTGCGCGGCCCCTACCTGCGCTGGATGGCGTTCTACGGCAGCTGCTTCGAGCCGGCCGTGGTCGACAAATGGATGAAGAATGCGCCGGCCGATAAAGCGTCCTGCCACTACGGCGACTTCGACACCATGTTCAACACGCTGATCGAACAGTTGTCCAAGGGGCCGTACCTGCTGGGCGACCGGTTCAGCGCGCTGGATGTGTTGTGGGCATCGGCCATGGGCTGGATGGGCATGTACGAGCTGCTGCCCAAGCTGCCCGTGATCGAGCAGTACGTGGCCCGCGTCACGAGCCGCCCGTCGTTCGCCGCCGCCAACGCCAAGGACGGCGAACTGGCCGCCGCCCAGGCCGCTGCCGCCTAGCGCTTCTCTTCCATCACGGCCAGCAGATGGCCGTCGGGGTCGCGGAAAAAGCCCATCCACAACTCGTGGTCGGGCATCTTCGCGACCAGGTGCGGCGCCGCTTCGAACACCACGCCTTTCGCCTGCAGCGTGGCGGCCACAGCCTCGATCTGCTCGACCTTGAAATAGTGGCACACGCCGGTACCGGCCTGCACCGGCGCCTTGCCCGAACCTTCCAGCATCAGGCGCACGCCGCCGCAATCGAAAAACACCAGCTCGCCGTAGCGGAACAGCTTGGGCAGTCCCAGGCTGTCGCCGTAGAACTGCTCCGAACGGTCGGCGTTGGAAACGGGAAGGGCGATCTGCCCGATGCGGGAAAGCGTCATTTTTCGTTCCTTTGATAATTGCACATTGTCATCTTCTGTTTCCCGAGTGATAATTTGACGGACATGAAGTCCATCAGGGAAAACACATGAAGAGAATACTCGCTTTGTCCGGGATGTTGGCGTTGACCGGCTGCGCGTCGGTGTTGAGTGGGAAGACGCAGCCGGTCTCCGTCACGACCGTGTTGGACAGCAAGGAAGTCGCCGGCTTCGGTTGCACCCTGAGCAACGACGCCGGCAACTGGTCGCTGACCAGCCCGGCAAGTGTCATCATCCACAAGAGCACGGCGGACCTGGCGATCAATTGCAAGCAGGACGCCTACGTCGGCAACGCCACGGCCGTATCCAAGGCCAACGGCGCGGTATGGGGCAATATCCTGGTGGGCGGCGGCATCGGCTACATCGTCGACCGCAGCACCGGGGCCGGCTTCGACTACCCGCAGAACATCGTCGTCACGGTGCGCCAGCTGGCCGCGCCCGCGATCACCTCCAGCGCGCTGCTGGAGGACGTGCCGCTCAAGCTGATGTCACCGAGCCAGAGCGCCGCCAGGGTCAACTGATCGCGGGCGGCGCCCGCCGCACCGTGTTGATCTGGCTGGACGTCGGCTGCAACGCCGTTTCAATGATGGTGAGCGCTAACTCAGGCCGCGCGCTGCCGCACATGAAGAGGTCGGCGGCGGCAAAGCCGCATTCGGGCCAGGTATGGATCGTGATGTGCGATTCCGCCAGCAGCACCACCCCGGTCACGCCCTGGCCTTCCCCGAAACCGTGGAAATGACTGAACAGCACGCGCGCGCCCGCGGCCTCGGCGGCCGAGCGCAGCAGCGCGTCCAGTTCGGCGCAATTGCCCAATTTTTCGGCAGCGATGCCGCCCAGGTCCGCCAGCAGATGCGTGCCGGCCGGCTGGTGCACCAGCCCGGGCGCCGCCGCCTGCGGTAGCGTTTCGCGTTTCACTTGTGGCCTCCGCCGCCGGAGCCGCCGCCATAGCTGCCGCCGCCACCGCCGGTGTTCGAGCTCCAGGTGCTGCCCCGGTAGCCGCTGCTGTAGTTGTTGCTGCCGCTGGTGGCGCGCATCCAGCTGCTGCCCGACGTGACGACGGAAACGATGACCGCGTAGATGAAGTATTTGCTCATGACTTGTCCTCGTTATCCATAAACCAGGCGGGCAGGTAGATGGCCGCCGCACCGATCAGGCTGAGGAACCAGGTGCCGGAAAAATTCATCAGCAGCGGAATCGCGTTAATCGCCAGCATGAACCAGATGATGTACTTGGCGGTGTCGCGGTAGCGGCGCTTGCCGCCCTTGGCCGCCGCCGGCGCCACCTGCCCCTTGAACTGCTTGCCGAACCAGGCCTTGAGCTGGTCAACCGATACCGGCGACGAGCGCGACCACGTCATTTCCTGCTCGGAGGTTTCGGACGCCAGCCGGATCTGGCCGGCGGAAAATTCCTCCACCCGTGTGCGGTCGCCCGCCGCCACCCGCCAGTTGAAGGCGCCGGCGGCGAACGTCACCACCGAGCCGTAGTCGTACAGGCGGTTATATTGGACCTTGTCCACAGTCACCCGCTCCGAGCCGGGCGCGTACCAGATGGGCCACTCGGCCATCACGTTGGAGCCGGACCAGCCTTCGTCGGTCTCCACCAGCCACGAGAAGCCGGCGCGGGTGCCGTACATCAGGTACTCGCTCCACTCGGTGCCCTCGTCGTCGGCGCGGCGCATCATGCCGATGATGGTGAAGTCCTGGTTGTTGATCCTGGCCGTCGCGCCCAGTTCCAGCGTGGACTCGTAGCGCGTCACGCGCTCGCCGGCGGCCAGCACTGCGGCCTTCGGGCTGGCGGCGTCGATCTGCGCCTGGCAGGCCGGGCACACCAGCGTCGCCGTCACGCCGGGGATGTATTTGATCGCGCTGCCGCAGGACGGGCAGTCGAGCGCATCGACCTTGCCGCGATAACGGCCGGCCGCGCGCTGGATGGTGTCGTCGTCGCGCAGCAGCTGGCATTGCATGCCCTCCAGCGTGACGGCCAGGCCGGTGTAGACCACGGGCCGCGGCCCGTCCGAATAATCGAGCGTGATGAATTCGCCGCCACGGCGGAAGTCCGCCACCTTGGCCTGGTAGCCCTCGCCGACCTTGAACGGCAGTTCGCCCTGGCCGCCTATGCAATCGGCGGTGCGGATTTCGGCGGCGGTGTAGGGCGCGCCGTTGATGGCGTAGTTGCGGCCGGGCTGCAGCTGTTCGAAGGCCGGCATGTCGCCTTCGCCCTTGTACTGCGCGGTGATGGTGTACATGCCGGACGAATCGCCCAGCCAGGAGGTGACGCCGTCGTCGAACAGCAGGTACCACTCGTTCCACATGCCGGCCGCATAGCGTAGCTGGATGCGGCCGACCACCGTGAACGGGCGCTTGCCCAGCACCCCGGAGGTGCCGATCTGGATCGGCGAATAATCCTCCAGCACGGACGACATCTTGCCCAGGTCCTTGACCGAGTCTGCGTCCTTGAGCACGCTGGTGCTGCAGTATTCGCAGACAGCCATAACCGAGGCATGCGAGCGGAATTTGACTTCCGCGCCGCAGCTGGGACAGGAAACGATTTGCATTAGCCGAGCAGTTTTTTCAGCAGTTCGGCCTTGGTGCTGTCGTAGTCGGTAGCCGTGATCAAGCCCTTGTCGAGCAGACCTTTAAGTTTTTCCAGGCGCGCCTCGATCGAATCCTCGGCCGGCGCGGCAGCAGCCGGTGCAGCCTGCGGCGCCAGCGCGGAACCGAGCGCCTGGCCCATCACCTGGCCCAGCTGCACGCCCGCGCCCAGGCCGACGCCGATGCCGGCCATGCCGCCCTCGTTCTGCGCCGCCAGCGGAATCGCGGTGGCTGCCTGGTACTTGGTGAAGCCGGCCATCTTGTCGGCGCTCATACCGCCCTTCATGCCGGCGGAGATGCGCTCGTCCAGCGCGGCCTGCAGTTCTTCCGGCAGGCTGACGCTGGCGACGTTGAATTCATCGAGGCCGATGCCGTAGCGGCCGAAGGCCGTGGACAGGTCGCCCTTGACCTGCTGCGCCATCAGCGCCTGGTTGGCCGCCATGTCGAGGAAGGGAACCTGCGCGCTGCCCAGCGAGCTGGCCATGGTCGCCGTCAGGATGCCGCGCAGCTGGTCTTCCACCTCGTCGCGGGTGTAGGCCTCGCGGGTGCCGCTGATCTCCTTGAAGAACAGGCGCGGATCGGCCACGCGGTACGAGTACATGCCGAAGGCGCGCACGCGCACCATGTCGAAGTCCTTGTCGCGGATGGTGATCGGCTGCTGCGTGCCCCATTTGCGGCCGGTCTGCACGCGGGTGCTGAAATAATAGACATCCGACTTGAACGGCGAATCGAACAGCTTGTCCCAGTTTTTCAGGTTGGTCAGCACCGGCAGGGTTTGCGTGGTCAGCTTGTGGGTGCCGGGGCCGAACACGTCGGCGATCTGGCCTTCGTTGACGAACACCGCCATCTGCGATTCACGCACCACCAGCACGCCACCGTTCTGGATCTCCTGGTCCTGCATCGGATAACGCCACGCCAGTACGCCGTCGACTTCCTCGTTCCACTGAAGTACGTCGATAAACTGCTTCTTGATAAAGCTGCCTAAGCCCATGATGGTCCTCGCTTAAAAATTAGGAAATGCAGGCGCCGTTGATGACGCCGATGGAAATGGAGATAGCGCCCAGCAGGCCGCCGAATGCGGCGTTGTTGGCTTCGATCTGGTCTTTCGACATGTTCAGCACGCGTGTCGCGATCGCGTAGGAGAGCATCTGCACCACCATGGCGCCGAAGGCCCAGGCCGCGAACTCGCGGTAATCGGCAGTATGCACCAGCGCCGAACCGATGGTGATGGAAAAACCTATCAGGGCCCCGCCCAGCGATAGCGCCGCGGCGAAATTCCCCTGTCGTATCAGCAGCACCTCGTTGAAAGGCGTCATCCACGTGTAGGCTTTGAAAAAGACGGCCAGCAGCACGGCGGCCAGCAAAAGATGGATCAGGTAGTTTAGGATGGCGGGCACGGCGCACCTTGGGTTAAAGTGGTTAACTTGCTAACGCTGAAACATATTAGAGCAAAAAGAGCTAAATGACCAAAAAGATTCTGATCCTGTCCGTCTTCGTCGTCGCTTCCTGCGGCCTTGCGTATGAGTTGATCGCCGGCGCCCTGTCCAGTTATCTGCTGGGCGACTCCATCCTGCAGTTCTCCACCATCATCGGCTGCTACCTGTTCGCGATGGGCGTCGGCGCGCACTTTTCCAAGTATGTCAGGGATGAGGATGTGCTGGCGCGCTTCGTCGATATCGAGCTGGCGGTCGGCCTGGTGGGCGGTTTGTCGGCGGCCGTGCTGTTCCTGACCTTCTCGTGGATGGCCGCGCCGTTCCGCACGCTGCTGTACGTGATGGTGTTCCTGATCGGCGCCTTCGTCGGCATGGAAGTGCCGCTGGTGATGCGCGCGCTGAACGAGCGCAAGACCGAGTTCAATGAGCTGGTCAGCCGCGTGCTGACCTTCGACTACCTGGGCGCGCTGGCGGTGTCGCTGCTGTTCCCGCTGGTGCTGGCGCCGTACCTGGGCCTGGTGCGCACCGGATTTTTGTTCGGCATGCTCAACGTCGGCGTCGCCCTGTGGACAATTATGGCTTTCCGCACAGAGCTGAAAAACGTCACCGGCCGCATGCTGCGCGCCGCCAGCGTGATGTGCGTGCTGATCTTCGGCTTCGCCTTCGCCGACAAGATGACCTACTGGGGCGAACATGGCCTGTTCGGCGACGAGATCGTGTTCGCCACCACCACGCCGTACCAGCGGCTGGTGGTCACGCGGTGGAAGGACGACCTGCGCCTGTACATCAACGGCAACCTGCAATTCTCCTCGCGCGACGAGTACCGCTATCACGAAGCGCTGGTGCATCCGGTGCTGCAACCGCTGCCCTGGGCCAAACGGGTGCTGGTGCTGGGCGGCGGCGACGGCCTGGCGCTGCGCGAAATCCTGCGCTATCCGAACATCGAACAAGTCACGCTGGTCGACCTCGACCCGGCGATGACCGGCGCTTTCTCCAGGCGCGAGGAACTAGTCAAGCTCAATCACGGCTCCTTCAGCGACAGGCGGGTGCGCGTCATCAACGCCGACGCCGCGATCTGGCTGCAGCACAGCGACGACATGTTCGACGCCGTCATCGTCGACTTCCCCGATCCATCCAGCTTCGCGCTGGGCAAGCTGTACTCGGTGCCGTTCTACGGCATGGTGAAGAAGCACCTGGCGGCCAATGGCCTGATGGTGGTGCAGTCGACGTCGCCGTTCTTCGCGCCGCACGCCTACTGGACCATCGACGCCACCTTGCGCGAGGTCGGCCTCAAAACCCATCCCTACCACGCCTACGTGCCGTCGTTCGGCGAATGGGGCTTCATACTCGCCACGCCCCAGGCGCAGTACAAGCCGCCCACCGAGTACCGTTTGCCGATGCGCTACCTGAACGCCGACACCACGCGCGAGATGTTCATCTTCCCGCCGGATATGAAGGCCTTGCCGATGGAGCCGAACCGCCTCAACACGCAATCGCTGGTGCACGAGTTCGAGCAGGACTGGCGCAGGGTGATACGCTGATGCTGCGCCGCTCCTTCCTCGTGTGGGCCGGCGCCAGCGGCGTGGTGGCGGCGGGCAGCGTGGCCGGTTTTCAACGCTGGCAGGAAATCACGCCAACCCTTCACTACCCGGGCCGCGACGAGGGCCACTTCCTGCGCGACCGCCGCGCCTTGCCGCCTCCCTCGCAAGTTATCCACACCGACATCGCCATCCTCGGCTCCGGCGTGGCCGGCCTGACCGCCGCGTGGAAGCTCAATAAGCTCGGCAAGACCGATATGCTGATGATCGACGGCCCCCAGCCGCACGGCAACGCCGCCGGCGGCGCTTTCGGCGACCTCGAATATCCGACCGGCGCGCACTATCTGCCGCTGCCGTCGCCGGAATCGGTGCATGTGCGCGAAATCCTGGCCGACCTGGGCATCATCCAGAAAGATCCGTTCGCGGAGAAGCCCTACTACGACGAGCGCTTCATCCTGCACGGACCGGAGGAACGGCTGCTGTTCAACGGCCACTGGCAGGACGGCTTCATCCCCACCGACGGCGTGCCGCAGTGGGAGCGCGACGAACATGCGCGCTTCTTCGCCGAGGTGGCGCGGCTGCGCCAGACCCACGGCGCCGACGGCCGCCGCGTGTTCGTGTTCCCGACCGTGATGTCGTCGGAAGACCCGCAGTGGCAGGCGCTGGACCGCATCACGCTCAAGCAGTGGCTGGAGCAGGGCGGCTACAAATCGCCGACGCTGCACTGGTACCTGAACTACTGCTGCCGCGACGACTACGGCACGCGCTACGACCAGGTCTCGGCCTGGGCCGGCCTGCACTACTATTGCAGCCGCTGGGGCCAGGCCGCCAACGCCGGCAACGGCGCCTGGCTCACCTGGCCGGGAGGCTTGCAGCCGCTGGCTTCCGGCATCGAGCGCGCGTCCGGCGTCAAGCGCACGGCCGGCACCGCGGTGTCGCTGAAAAAAACGGCGGACGGCGTCGAAGCGCTGTGCTTCAAGCTGGAAAACGGCAAGCCGTCCACCTATCTCGTCCGCGCCCGCAAGGCGATCTGCGCGATGCCCATCTACGTAGCCGCAAGGGTTGTCGATAACATCGCCGCCTACGGCTTCGACGCGGCCAAACACATCCCCGAATACGCGCCGTGGATGGTGGCGAACTTCCTGCTCAAGCGCTTCCCGGAGGAGCGCCCCAGCCAGCCGCTGTCGTGGGACAACGTGGTGTACAGCGAGCCGGGACTGGGCTTCGTCGTCTCCACGCACCAGGACATCCGCGTGCGGCCGCCGGAGAAAACCGTGTTCAGCGCCTACGTCGCGCTGTCGGACCGCAAGCCCGGCACCGCGCGCCACTGGATGGCGGCGGCCAGGCCGGAGGAGCTGCTGGCGCTGGCCAGCGCCGATCTGAAGGAAGCCTACGGCCCGCAGTTCGCGTCCTGCGTCGAGCGGGTCGACATCACGCTGCGCGGGCACGCGATGGCCGCGCCGTGGCCCAACTTCCGCAGCAACGCCGGCATGAGGGCCTTGCGCGAGGCCGATGGCCCCATCCTGTTCGCGCATGCCGACCTGTCGGGCTTCTCGGTGTTCGAGGAGGCCGCGTGGTGGGGCTATCGCGCCGCAACCCTTGCCGCAAAGTGATAAGCTAGTCCGATGACACATAACGCCCGCCAGCGCTTCCGCGCCACCGCCAAACTCAAACTGCACGAAAAATATGCAGACGATGCGGCTTTCTCCAGCCGCTCCGCCAATCCTGAACTGAGCAAGTCCAAGGCCAAGGCGCTGGACCTGAAGCGCATCGCCGCGCTGATCGACCGCATTCGCGCCCTGCAGGACAAGCTGTACGCCCAGCACAAGCAGAAGGTGCTGCTGATCCTGCAAGGCATGGACACCGCCGGCAAGGACGGCACGATACGCGCCATGTTCAACGGCATCAGCCCGATGGGCATACGCGCGGCCGCCTTCAAGGCGCCGACCGACAACGAACTGGCCCACGACTACCTGTGGCGCGTGCACCAGCAGGTGCCGGTCAAGGGCGAGATCGCCATCTTCAACCGCAGCCACTACGAAGACGTGTTGATCACCAAGGTGCAGGGCATGATCGACGGCGAGGAATGCCAGCGCCGCTACGCGCAGATCCGCGATTTCGAACGCATGCTGGCGGAGACCGGCACGGTGATCGTCAAGGTGTTCCTGCACATCTCGAAGGAAGAACAGCGCGAGCGCCTGCAGGAGCGGCTGGACGATCCCGACAAGCAGTGGAAATTCAACCCGGCCGACGTCGAGCAGCGCAAGAAGTGGAACGACTACCAGCGCGCCTACGAACAGGCCATCCGCGAGACCAACGCGCCGCATGCGCCGTGGTACGTGGTGCCGGCCAATTCCAAGACCCACCGCAACCTGGTGGTCGCCAGCCTGCTGCTGGAGACTTTGGAAGGCATGGACCTGGCGTACCCCGAGCCGCATCCCGACCTGTCCTCGTTCACCGTGGAGTAAAGGAGCTACCCATGCTGCAACTGAAAGATCCCACCCTGCTGCGCCAGCAAGCCTATATCGACGGCGCATGGCGCGACGCCGACAGCGGCGCCACGCTGGCTGTCACCAATCCCGCCACCGGCGAGCAGCTCGGCACCGTGCCGCTGATGGGCGCGGCCGAGACGCGCCGCGCCATCGCCGCCGCCAACGCGGCGTGGCCGGCCTGGCGCAAGAAGAGCGCCAAGGAGCGCGCCGCCATCCTGCGCAAGTGGAATGACCTGATCCTGGAAAACACCGAAGACCTGGCGCAGCTAATGACGGCCGAACAGGGCAAGCCGCTGGCCGAATCGCGCGGCGAAGTCGCTTATGGCGCCTCCTTCATCGAATGGTTCGGCGAGGAAGCCAAGCGCGTGGCCGGCGAAACGCTGGCCTCGCCGTGGCCGGACCGCCGCCTGCTGGTGACGAAGGAGCCGATCGGCGTCTGCGCCGCCATCACGCCGTGGAACTTCCCGATCGCGATGATCACCCGCAAGGCCGGCCCGGCGCTGGCCGCCGGCTGCCCGATGGTGCTCAAGCCGGCGGAATCGACGCCGTACTGCGCGCTGGCGCTGGCGGTATTGGCCGAGCGCGCGGGCGTGCCGGCCGGCGTTTTCAGCGTGGTGACGGGCACGCCGAAGGAGATCGGCGGCGAGATGACGTCCAACCCCACCGTGCGCAAGCTGACCTTCACCGGCTCGACCGCTGTCGGCCGTCTGCTGATGGCGCAGAGCGCCAAGACCATCAAGAAGCTATCGCTGGAACTGGGCGGCAACGCGCCCTTCATCGTGTTCGACGACGCCGACCTCGATGCGGCGGTGGAGGGCGCGCTGGCGTCCAAGTACCGCAACGCCGGCCAGACCTGCGTGTGCGCCAACCGCCTCTACGTGCAGGATGGCGTGTACGAGCAGTTCGCCGCCAAGCTGGTGGCGGCCGTGGCCAGGCTCAAGGTCGGCAACGGTGCGGAGGAGGGCGTCACGCAAGGCCCGCTGATCGACGAGAAGGCGGTGCAGAAGGTCGAGCAGCACGTGGCCGACGCGCTGGCCAAGGGCGGCCGCCTGCTGGCGGGCGGCAAGCGCCATGCGCTGGGCCACAGCTTCTTCGAGCCGACCGTGATCGCCGACGTCACCAGCGACATGATCGTCGCCACCGAGGAAACCTTCGGCCCGCTGGCGCCGCTGTTCCGCTTCACCACCGACGAGGAAGCCGTGGAGCTGGCCAACAGCACCGAGTTCGGCCTGGCCAGCTACTTCTATTCGCGGGACATCGGCCGCATCTGGCGCGTGGCGGAAGGGCTGGAGAGCGGCATGGTCGGCGTCAATACCGGCCTGATCTCCAACGAGATCGCGCCGTTCGGCGGCGTCAAGCAATCGGGCCTGGGGCGCGAGGGTTCGCACTATGGCCTGGATGACTTCCTGGTCATCAAATACATCTGCATGGGCGGCATCTAAGCGCCTATCTGGCGCGCAGCCGCACCAGCACCGTGGCCGGCGCGACGCCGGTCAGCCGGTCGACCATGTGCTTGACGGCCGCCATCTGGCGGCCCGATTGCAACGCGTAGCGCGGGTCGTCATAGGCGAACCAGTCCCAGCATGCATTGGGATTGGTGTACGGGTAGATCGCCGACGCCTGCGGATACAGGATCACCAGCTTGTTGCTGTCGGCCCAGGCGTTGTAGCCGGCGTGCTCGACGAAGGCGGGGCCGATATTGTCCAGGTCTTGCAGGCAGCCATGAAAGGCCACGTGCAGCCTGCAGCCGGCGCCGTTGTTGCCGTCGCAGGCCTTGGGCACATACAGGTAGCCGGTGCCGGCCATGCCGTGCCAGCCCGGCAGCGCCAAAAATTCCGACTGGTCGAAAGCGATCAAGCGTCCGCCTGGCGCGGCGTTGTTGCGCGGCGTGAGCGGGCCGTACAGCCAGCGCAGCAGTTCTCCGGCCGCATCGTAGCCGCAGTTGTTGATGTAGGGGCTGCCCAGCGTGTTGCAGCTGCTGCCGTACTGGTCGGTGGGCATCGCGTGCTCGGCCGGCAGGTTGCGGGTGTAGGAGATATGGTCGGCGTCGATGTAGTGGCGATAGTAGAAATACAGGTCGGTCATCACCGGCTGCGGCACGACGGAATCGGCGCTGCCGGACAGCATCCAGACATGGTGGCCGGCCAGCGCGGCGGTCGGGTCGATGCTGCCGGCGCCGGCGAACCAGTCGGTGAAGGCGATCAGGTCGCTGATGCGGGTGCCGCCGGCGCGCACCCGGCAGGCGAACAGCTCGGTGGTGCAGCTGCAGCTGGTGGTGGCGGTGAACACGCTGCCCTGCGAGCAGAAGTAGGGCCCGCCGGCGATCACGCCGGCACCGCGCACCGTCTGCGAGAACGCCACCTCGAACTGCACCGCCATGTAGGCGCCGGAGGACAGGCCGGACACCGTCACCTGCGTCGTGCTCATGTTCGGCAGCGCCACCACCTGCGCCCGGGCGGCCGCGCCCCACAGGCCGATGAGCCACAAGCACAGCAAACACAGCATCTTCATGATAGGCCTCCAGGCGCCGGGATGGAGATTCAGTGTGGGGCAGGGGCTGGCGGTTTGCTTAATTTCGCTCAATCGTGCGCGGGGCGGAAAAGCCTATTCGCGGGCTCGGCAAGCAGGTTCGGCGAGTTTGGCATAAAATGATTTTTTACCTTTTGCGGCCGACCATCATGTCCAAGACCTTTGCCCAGTTGTGCCTAGTTTCCTCGCTGACCCTGCTGGCCAGCGCGTCCGCGTTTGCGCAGACGCCGGCGGCCGCACCCTCTGCCGCGCCGGCAGCGGCTGCGGGCAGTTGCCCGGCCATCCTCAAGCAGAACTTCAAGCGCCTGCAGGACGATACGCCGCAGGACCTGTGCCAGTACGCGGGCAAGGTGATACTGGTGGTCAACACGGCCAGCTACTGCGGCTTCACCAACCAGTACGAAGGCCTGGAGGCGATGTACGCCAAATACAGCGGCAAGGGTCTGGTGGTGCTGGGCTTCCCGTCGAACGACTTCGGCCAGCAGGAGCCGGGCAGCAGCAAGGAGATCGCCGATTTCTGCTACAACACCTACGGCGTGAAGTTCCCGATGTTCGCCAAGTCGGTGGTATCGGGCAAGGAGCCGAATCCGCTGTTCGCCAACCTGATCAAAATCACCGGCAAGGCGCCGGCCTGGAACTTCCACAAATACCTGATCGACCGCAATGGCAAGGTAGTGGACAACTTCGGCAGCAAGGTCACGCCGTCGGACAAGCAACTGGTCGGCGCCGTGGAGAAAGCGCTGGCGATGTAAGTTGCGCTGAACTTTTGAGCATGGCCGAGGTCTACCAGTAATGGCTGCCTCGGCGGCTCAACCGCCGGTGCAGGAGGATGCTATGGCGCGTATTGCGAAGAAAGCGGTGGCCGAATCGGCCGCATCTGAAGCCAACGATTTGATTGATATCTCGGTTGGCAGCATTGCCATTCGTGCGAAAAGGCCGACAGCCCAACAGTCGGCGCGTGCGCGGAGCGATGGCAAACGTGCAGCCATCGCCCTGGCCAACGTACTGGCCGAACCGGGCGTCAATCTGACCTTCAAGCCCGGCATACCTGTTTTCAGCGTCGATCCCCAAGATTCCAATCTGGTGATCCGCGAACTCGACGGCCTAACGGCGAGGGGCTACTTCAAAGACGGGAAATTTGTGGAAGTCATATGATTTCCGCCATTCGTCGGACGCCCTCTGTGCGGATGATGCTGAATGCGCTGTTAAAAAATATGAATCAGCCGCTGGCGATAGTCTTAGCTGGGCACAACGGTTTCAGATCCGTGACCACGACTTAGTTTGGATGGGCGTCGCTCAAAAGGGCGTTGAAAGTTTTGTCGCTCATGCAGTGGCGGGCAATGTACCGTTCGCGATGGAGACGGTTTTCTCGCATTGGCTGGTTCTGCCCGATGGCCGGGTACAAAGCAAAATTGACCTCGTTGCTGATCTGAAGCGAGCAGGCTATTTTGTGCTTCTGCTGTTTGTTGGCCTTGCCAACGTCAATCTATCGCTAGGCCGTGTCGCGAGCCGTATTGCAAGAGGAGGGCATGCGGTCGACCCGGAACGTCTTCTACAGCGTTTCTCACGCAACCAGTTGGCTGTCCGCAGCGCACTGGATGTCGCCGATGCCAGTATCTTGTGCGATAACAGTCGCTCTGTGCGGAATGCTTTTACTACGGTGCATGTGCGTGCAAAGCGTCAAATTCTGTTTGATATGCGCTTGAATGCGAGTGCTCCGCATGCCATCACGCAATGGCTGGATGTGGTGGCTCCGCTGCCGTAACGTGCGATTGGCTAGTCGATCTTGTAGCGCTTCTGCAGCGCTTTCAGATCGCCGGAGGCTTCCAGCTTGTGGAGGCCGTCCGCCAGTGCGCGTATCCAGGTTTCGGCGCGGATATCCTGCGTCGCAAAACCGATGGTCAGCGGCAGTTCATGGTCCAGGCAACCCGCCTGGCGGATACGGCCGGCCACATCGAGCCGCTTGCTCAACTGCGCCATGACGGCCGCATGTTCCAGCATGACACGATAGCGTCCGCCCAGTAACTTCTGCACATTGGTCGTACCGGCCGATGCGCCGTAGGCGAGCGCGATCAGGGCAGGCTTGCGCCGGTTCTCGGCAATGTAGGCGTCCATCGGTCCGTCATCGTAGCCGTAGTCGTCGATCACACCCAGCACCAGTGTTTTAAGCGCGCCGATGGAGTGGAAACTCCAGTCATCGTCCGCCCGTGTATAGAAGCAGGCCCGCGACTGCGCCAATGGCGCGCTCAGATGCAGACGCCGGTCGATCGGAGGAGCGTAGACGCCTTCGATATCGCCATGCACCGTTTGCGTGATGGCCCGGTTGAGCGGCATGAGCACCGGCTCCACCCGATACCCTTGCTGTGCCATCGCCATCGAGGCCAGCTCCACCAGATAGCCACTGGGAGGCTTGCCATCGGCAGCGCACACAAACGGGCACCAATCGTCCGATCCCAGGCGGATCAGAGGCCCGGCTTGCGCCAGCCCCGAGGACGCCAGCAGGCAAGCGAGCAGCGCAGCGGTGAACCGCCGGCCTGCGTTGATGGTCATGCGGCGCTCCCAGTGCGGATGTTGGGCCCATAGTATAGCCAAACGCGCTTCGCCGGCGCGCTGAACTTTTGCATACGGCAGAGGTCTACCAGTATTGGCTGCCTCGGCGGCCCAACTGTCGATGGAGGAGGGCGTTATGGCGCGTATCGTGAAAAAAGTTGCGGCCCAACGGGCCGCGCCAAAATCCAGCGAGCTGATCGATATCCCGGCTTGCGGCATAGTCATCCCGGAGAACAAGCCGACCGCCTGGCAACTGGTGCGGGAGCGCGGCGATATGCTGGTCGCTCCCGGCGTCAATCTTGACCTTGAGCCCGGCACGCCGGTTTTTCGCGCCGATCCGCAAGACCCCAATTTGCTCATCCGCGAGCTGGACGGCCGGGCGGTGAGAGGCTATTTTAGAGGCGGGAAATTTTTCGCCGTCCCGTGACCGCATGCCTCTTCCGCGCAGCACCACCAGCCATATCAATGCCTTGCCGTTCATCGTCCTTACACTGGTGTTACGTGGAACGTCATTCAGGAGGCAATATGATCAGGCAGATGGCTGCATGGATAGCGCGGAATCACTGGCGTTTCTCGCCGATGAACCTGTACGAGAAATTCGAACGGCACCGCTTCGACAGCAGGCATGGGGTGGACACGCAAATCGATGTCCACCTGTCCGAGCTGAACATCGACAGCCCCAACAAGCTGCACGGCAATCGCTACCATGCCACGCCCCCGGTATCGTTCCGGCGCGTGTTGAAAAAGCTGAAGGTGAATCTTGCCGACTACACCTTCATCGATTTTGGCTCCGGCAAAGGCCGCACGCTGCTGATGGCGAGCGACTTTCCGTTCAAGCGCATTATCGGCGTCGAATTCGGAGAGCAATTGCATCGGCATGCCGTCGCCAACATTCAGCGATACAAGGCCAGGCACGACACGCACATCCAATCGCTCAATGTCGATGCAACGCAGTTCCCCCTGCCTGACGGGCCGTTGATCCTGTATTTTTTCAACCCCTTCGATGAGATCGTACTGAGACAGGTGCTCGCCAATATCCGGCGAGCCGCAGCTGCGTCGCAGCGCAAGATTTTCATCCTGTATCTCTACCTGCAAAACGAAGAGGTGTTCCAGGAGTCTGGCGCGTTTTCACTGGTGTTCCGCTGGCATCGATTCGATGCCTTTGAATGCCGGCTTGCTTAACGCGAAGCCCTCATCCACCCAGCCGGTGATCCCGCCCGGCATCAGTTTGACCGGGCGTCCCAGTTGCGCCAGCCGTACCGCCGCGCGCGCCGCGCCGTTGCAGTGCGGGCCGGCGCAGTACACGACGAACAGCGTGTCGGCCGGGAACTCGGCCAGCTTGGAGCCGATGATCTTGCGGTGCGCCAGGTCCAGCGCGCCCGGCACGTGGCCGGCCGCGTACTTCTCCGTGCCGCGCACATCGAGCAGAACGAAATCCTGCGGGCCGTTGGTCAGCGCATCGTGCACGTCCCAGCAGTCGGTTTCATAGCTGAAGCTCGCTTCGAAGCGGGCCAGCGCATCGCTGCTGGCGGCGGCGGGAATGGCGGCGACATGGGATTTGGCGGACATGGTTTTCTCCTTCATTGAGTGGACAGTGACGCCATTGTGCGACGCCGCCGCCATCGCCGGCAGTGGCGCACAAGCCATTCTGCGTTAAGATTACGCCATGAAAAAACATCTGGTTGTCGCACTGGCCTATGACCGCCTGTGCACTTTCGAGTTCGGCTGCACGGTCGAACTGTTCGCGCTGGAACGCCCCGAGCTGGAGGTGGACTGGTACGACTTCGCCGTCTGCGCCGTCGAGCCGGGCCCGATCCGCGCGGCCGGCGGCATCACCGTGCAGGCGCCGTACACGCCCGAACTGCTGGAGCGGGCCGACACCATCGTCATCCCCGGCTGGCGCGACGCCGACGAACTGCCGCCGCCCGCCATGCTGGAGCTGATACGCGCCGCCCACCGGCGCGGCGCGCGGCTGTGCTCGATCTGCTCCGGCGTGTTCGTACTGGCCGCCGCCGGCGTGCTGGACGGCCAGCGCGCCACCACCCACTGGCGCTATGCCGACCGCCTGGCCCAGCGCTATCCTCAGATCCAGGTCCAGCCTGACCATCTGTACGTGGACAACGGCCAGGTCATCACCGCCGCCGGTTCCGCCGCCGGCCTCGACATGCTGCTGCACCTGGTACGGCGCGACTATGGCGCCAAGGTCGGCAATCAGGTGGCGCAGCGGCTGGTGGTGGCGCCGCACCGCGAAGGCGGCCAGGCGCAGTTCCTGCCGCGCCCGATGGCGCAGGGCGAGCAGGGGCGGCTGTCGCGCCTGATGGACTGGCTGCGCAGCCACCCGGGCCAGCAGCACACCGTCGCCAGCATGGCCGAACGCGCCGCGATGAGTCCGCGCACGCTGCAACGACAATTCCAGCAGGCCACCGGCCTCGGCCCCGTCGAATGGCTGACCCGCGAACGCGTCGCCTTGGTCAAGGAAATGCTGGAGGTGCCGGACGTGCCGCTGGCGCAGATCGCCGAGCGCGCCGGCTTCGGTTCGGAGGAATCGCTGCGCCACCATTTCCGCCGCCTGGCCGCGACCACGCCCGGCGCTTACCGGCGCCGTTTTTCCGGCACGATATAAGCCGCGCCGCTTGTCATTTCGGCCATATTTGGCTACCCTGAATCTCCCACTGAAAAGGAGACGACCATGTCCTATGTAGACGGTTTTGTGATTCCGGTGCCGAAGGAAAATGTGGAGGCATACAAGAAAATGTCGCTGGAATGCGGCAAGGTCTGGAAGGAATACGGCGCGCTGGAATTCCGCGAGTGCATCGGCGACGATGTCCCGCCCGGCAAGGTGACGTCGTTCCCGCTCAGCGTCGACCTGAAGGAGGGCGAGGCCGTGGTGTTTTCGTGGATCGTCTACGCAAACCGCGCCGCCCGCGACGAGATCAACGACAAGGTCATGAAGGATCCGCGCATCGCCCACTACATGGATCCGAAGAACATGCCTTTCGACGGCAAGCGCATGATCTTTGGCGGCTTTGAAATGATGATCGATCTGTAGATGCTGTCGCTGCGCCCCAGCCAGCCGCAGGACGAGGCTTTTCTGCGCATCGTTTACGCATCCACCCGCGCCGGCGAGATCAGCCTGTTCGGCTGGCACTCCAGCCAGGCCGAGATCTTCCTGCGCATGCAGTTCGACGCGCAGGACCGCCACTTTCGAGGGCACTATCCGCACGGCCGGTTCGATATCGTCGAACTGGATGGCACGCCGATAGGCCGCTTCTACGTTGCGCAGCAGCCGGAGGCTTTCCATGTGATCGACATCGCGCTGCTGCCGCCATGGCAGGGACAGGGCTACGGCGCCGAACTGCTGCGCGGCGTGCAGCGGCAGGCCGCACGCGACGGCTTGCATGTCAGCTTGCATGTGGATCGCAGCAATCCGGCGCAGCGGCTGTACGACCGCTTGGGCTTTCAGGACGCCGGCGACGCCGGCCTGTATCGCCTGCTGGAGTGGCGGCCCTAGGCGTCCTGGCTTGCCAGCACGGCCCGCATCGCGCCGCGCAGCGCGTTGCAGACGACGATTTCCTCAGCCGCTTCCAGCATCGCGCGCGTGATGACGGCTTCGCTGGCCTTCCATTGCGGATCGTCCAGCAGCACGCTGCGCATCACGCCGGGCAGCAGGCCGCAGGCCAGCGGCGGCGTCAGCCAGCGGCCCTCGATGCGCACGAACACATTGGTGCGGCCGCCTTCGGTCAATTCGCCGCGCTCGTTGAAGAACAGCGTATCGAAAGCGCCTTGCGCCTCCGCTTCGCGCCAGGCGGCGTCGTAGCGGCTGCGGTTGCTGGTCTTATGGCGCAGGAACAGTTCGCCCGCTTCGGTGGTGTCCGGCGCCAGCAGCACGCGCACTGGTTCCGCCAGCGGCGCTACCGGCGCGTGCTGCACCGAGAAGGCGCCGGCCGCGTTCAACGCCAGCCGCAGCCGGTAGCCGGTATCGGCTTCCAGCATCGCGCAGGCGGTGTCGAGGTAGGCGCCGGCCGCCGCCGCGTCCCAGGCGTAGCCGAAGCAGGCCGCCGATGCCGCCAGCCGCTTCAGATGGCGCTCGCGGTGGCGCACGCCGTCCGCGCGCGTGGCGTGCATGGTCTCGAAAATCTCGAAGTCGTTTTGCAGGCCGGTCAGGAAGCGCGCCTTGAGCTGGCATTCGGCGTATTCCTCCCGCGCGTCGCTGTCGAAGACGATGCCCGCGCCCACGCCCATCTCGCCGAGGCGCGTGCCGTTCGGGCTGGCCGGCGCCTGCAGCGTCAGCGTGCGGATCGGCACCGACATGCAGAAGTCGCCGACCTTGCCTTCGTCCTTGACCGGATCGAACCAGCCGATGGCGCCGGTGTAGATGCCGCGCGGGTCCGGCTCCAGTTCGCGGATGATCTCCATGGTGCGCCGCTTGGGGGCGCCGGTGATCGAGCCGCACGGGTACAGCGCGTTGAAGATGTCGGCCAGCGTGGCGTCGCCGCGCAGCCTGGCGGTGATGGTGGAGGTCATTTGCAGCACGCTGCTGTAGCGGTGCACCTCGAACAGCGCAGGCACCTCGACGCTGCCGGTCTGGGCGACGCGGGCGATGTCGTTGCGCAGCAGGTCGACGATCATCAGGTTTTCGGCGCGGTTCTTCGGGTCGGCGGCCAGCGTGGTGCCGCGCAGGATGTTCTCGGTCGATTCCGCCGGCGGCGCGGCCGGCGCCGTGCCCTTCATCGGCCGCGCGGTCAGCACGCCGTTCTCGTGGCGCACGAACAGTTCGGGCGACAGCGACAGCACGGCGCTGCCGTCCTCCAGCCCCACCAGCGCGCCGTAGGGCACGGGCTGGCGTCCGCGCAGGCGGGCGTACAGGGCGTGGATGCTGCCAAACGCGTCAAAACGCAGCCTGTACGTGTAATTGACCTGGTAGGTGTCGCCGGCCTCGATGTAGCCGCGGATGCGCGCCAGCGCCGCGCTGAACGCGTCCTGGCTGATGTTGGCGCGGATGTTGGCGATGCCCGACGGGCGTTCGATCGGGAAGGAGCGCGATGCCAGCCAGTCGCCCACTTCGGCCGGCGACAGTTGCGCGCAGTGCGAGAAGAGCAGGATCTGAGCTAACGGTGGAGCCGACGGCGACGGCGACGGCGGTGGCGCGGCGGCGGCGCCCAGCTCCAGCAGCTCCGCGCCCAGTTCGTAGCTGCAAAGGGCGACGGCGTATTGGCCGCGTTCCAGCGCCGCCTGCATTTGTTCCAGCAACTGCGGCCACTGGCCGATGTGCTCGCAGCGCAGCGTGCCGGTGTGGCCGGTGTACAGGCGCGAACGCGCGTCCGAAGTCTGGGCGCCCTCCGGGCTGGCGTCGTCCAGCAGTGCGAAAATTTCGTTCATGGTCAACTCAGGCAAGTAGCAGGGCAATTTGCAAAGGCGCGTCCTGCGCCGGACTATTCTTGAATCCACTCTTGGCATAGCGGTGCCAGCGGCCAATGACGAAGCTGGCCAGCATGCCGGCGCGCGCCTGCACCTCGGCCTCGTGCGCCTGGCCTTCGCTCACGGCCAGCCGCAAGGCCTGCTTCAGCGCCAGCTCGACGCGGTCGTAGAACTGGTTCATGCGCAGTTGCAGCCGCTCGTCCTCGTTGACCAGCGCCTCGCCGATCAGCACCCGCGTCATGCCCGGGTTCTGCAGGGCGAAATTGAGCAGCATGCCGACGATGTCGCGCGCCTGCGCCAGGCCGTCGCTCTGGCGTTCGGCGATCTGGTTGATCAAGCCGAACACCGACGACTCGATAAACTCGATCAAGCCCTCGAACATCTGCGCCTTGCTGGCGAAGTGGCGGTACAGCGCGGCCTCGGAGAACTCCAGCTTGCGCGCCAGCGCGGCGGTGGTGATCTTGTCGCCCTTGGGTTGTTCCAGCATCTCCGCCAGCGCCTGCAGTATCTGCATGCGGCGCTGGCCCGGCGGGTTGCTTGCCATGTGATCTCGCGGATAAGTGTATGGGTGGATGAATTTTTTCGTTCAGCGCATATGATGCAGGCGTGCCGGCAAATTCCTGACAGATTTTACTTTGACATCGACATAAGCGGGGCGAATTAACCTTTTTTGCGGATGCGCCAGGCCGACCGCGTCGCCCACTTCCAGGTATTGCGTGACCCAGGCGGTGCGCATGCCCAGCGCGTGCGCGCTGCGCAGATTGGCCAGCGTGTCCTCGACCAGCACGCAGCGATTGGGCGTCAGGCCGTGGCGGCGCATCAGTTTTCGCAGCAGCAGCTTGGACGGCTTGGGCCGCATCTGCCGGTGCACCACCATCGACTCCACCGATACGTGGTGGCTGAACTGGCGCTGCAAACCCAAATGGCGCAGCACCTGCGTCGAATAGCGGTGCGGCGCGTTGGTCAGCAGGATTTTGCGGCCGGGCAGGCGGCGCAGCAGCTGGCGCAGTCCCCGTTCGGCGCGGATCATGTCGGCCAGCCGCTCGAAGCGGTGGGTCTCGTCGAGAAAATGCGCGGCTTTTACGCCATGGTGCTTGACCAGTCCCAGCATCGTCGCGCCGTAGCGCCGCCAGTACAGCGTGCGCGCGGCGTTGACCGCGTCCTCGCCGGCGGGCGTGACGCCGTCGCCCAGCACATTGGCGATGTAGACGTTCATGCTGGCCATGATCGCCGGGAAGATCGCGTGCGAGGCGTTGTGCAGCGTGTTATCCAGATCGAATAGCCACACGGGGGAATTGCGGGTAATAATGTTCACTTCAAGTCAGTCATCTAAGGAAGCCATGCGGGAAGCCATACAGCGCCAGATTATAGTGATGTTCTGGACTTTGCTCTGTTTTACCCTCGCGCCGGCGTGGGCGGCGGACAAAGTCCAGGCGCCCAACCACGGCGCCTTGTTCAAGGTGCAGCAGGGCGGGCATACACTGTACCTGTTCGGCACCATTCACGTCGGCGCGGCGGATTTCTATCCGCTGGAGCCGCGCATCGCCGCCGCGCTGAAGAAGGCGCCGGTGCTGGCGCTGGAGATCGATCCGCTGGGCGACCAGCAGCAGCTGATGCGCGCCGTGCAGCGCCACGGCATGCTGACGCGTGGCGGCCCGGCCGGCCCTGAGCTGTCGGCCGACTGGCGGCAACGGCTGGACCGCCTGCTCAAGCAGTACAACATCGAAGCGGAGACGGTGGCGGCGATGAAGCCATGGCTGCTGGCCAGCCTGCTGACGGTGAGCGAATTTTCGGCCCAGGGCTACGAGGCGGCGCTGGCGGTGGACGCCCATCTGTCCCGGCAGGCGCACGGGCGCGGCCAGAAAGTGGTGGAGCTGGAGTCGGCCGAGAGCCAGATGGCGCTGTTCGACCAGATGAGCGCCGCCGAGCAGCTGCAATTCCTGCAGGAGGCCATCGCCGGCATCGAGGATAAGGAACAGGCCAACCAGGCGCGCGAAATCGCCGACGCCTGGCGCAAGGCCGATGTGATTGCGCTGGACGCGCTGGCGCTCAAGGCGGAGATGGACGACAGCTTTTCCGGCCGCTTCGTGCAGAAGGTGCTGCTGGACGGCCGCAATCCGGCGCTGGCCGACGGCATGGCCAAGCTGCTGGCGCGCGAGAACAACTGCGTGGCGGCGATCGGCATACTGCATTTGATCGGCAAGGGTAGCGTGCCGGAACTGCTGCGCAAACGCGGCATGACGGTAGAGCGGATGTACTAAGCGGGGAGGGTGCTACAGGAAGAATGGTGCCCTTTACGTGGATTGAACACGTGGCCTCTCCCTTACCAAGGGAGTGCTCTACCACTGAGCTAAAAGGGCGTACTGGTATGGCGATGCACTGTAAAACGCGGCTAAACGTGCATCGCCGTTTTTTCAGTGAGACCGGATCATAGTGCCAAAAGCCTGTTCGGTCAACACCTCGAGCAATAAACTGTGTTCAATTCGCCCGTCGATGATGTGTACCGTGTTGACGCCGGACTTGGCGGCATCCAGGGCTGATGAAATTTTAGGCAGCATGCCGCCCGAAATCGTCCCGTCGGCGAACATCTCGTCGATCTCGCGGGCCGACAGGTCGGTCACGAGGTTGCCCTGCTTGTCCTGCACGCCGGCGATGTTGGTCATCATGATCAGCTTTTCAGCCTTCAGGATCTCGGCGATCTTGCCGGCGACGACGTCGGCGTTGATGTTGTAAGCCTGGCCATCCTGGCCGAAGCCGATCGGCGAAATGATAGGAATGAAGGCGTCGTCCTGCAGCGCCTTGACCACGGCCGGGTTGATCGCGTCGATCTCGCCGACGAAGCCGATGTCGAGGAACTGGCCCGGGTTGTCCTTGTCCGGCATGGACATTTTCTTGGCGCGTATCAGGCCGCCGTCCTTGCCGGTCAGGCCCACCGCCTGGCCGCCGTAGTGGTTGATCAGCATGACGATGTCCTGCTGGACTTCGCCGCCCAGCACCCACTCCACCACTTCCATGGTTTCTTCGTCGGTGATGCGCATGCCCTGCACGAAGGTGCCTTGCTTGCCGATTTTTTTCAGCGCGTTGTCGATCTGCGGACCGCCGCCGTGCACCACGACCGGGTTCATGCCCACCAGTTTGAGCAAAATGACATCGCGGGCGAAGCCGTGCTTCAGTCGCTCGTCGGTCATCGCGTTGCCGCCGTATTTGATGACAATGGTCTTGCCATGGAAATTACGGATATAGGGCAGGGCCTCGGCCAGAATCTGCGCCTTGATCTGCGGCGCCACCGCGGTCAAGTCGTCATTCATGCCTAAGTTAAGGTTAGTCAGTTGGGTCATGGCGAGTCCGGTTTAGAAAATTTGTGCAATTTTACAGCCTGATGCTGCAATCAACTACGCATTATAGGGCTATCCGGTTGTATTTTCCCGGATCATCCGATACGCTCCCCGCTATGACCGCCACCGATACCCTCCACCGCCAGCTAGAAGTCATGCGTCCCCTGCTTGTCCGATTTGCACAGTTGCAAATACGGAACCAGGCCCTGGCCGAGGATGCGGTGCAGGACGCGCTGATCGCGGTGCTGGAAAAACCGGAGCGCTTCAACGGCCAATCGTCGCTGCGCACCTATGTGACGGGTATCCTGAAGTTCAAGATCATCGACTGCCTGCGCGCCAGCTCGCGCGAGCGCCAGATCGACACCGCCGAGGACCAGTCCGAGGACGACGCCATCGACTCGCTGTTCAAGGCCGACGGCCACACCCGCGAGCAGCCGATGGCCTGGGGCGACCCGGATGCGACGCTGGAGCAGAAGGATTTCTTCAAGGTGCTGGAGATTTGCCTGGAAAAGCTGCCCGCCAAGACCGCCCGCATTTTCATGATGCGCGAATGGCTGGAACTGGAAACCGACGAAATTTGTAAGGAACTGGCGATTACAACGTCTAATGCCTGGGTGCTCTTGTATCGGGCTCGCATGCGTTTGCGCGAATGCCTGGACTTGAACTGGTTTGGCAACCGCCAGGCCACGTGACCGCGCCACTTATTGCCTCACTTACTGTCAGCGACTATGGAACCACATAAAACCGGCTTGAAGCCCACCTGCCGCGAAGTGCACCGGCTGGTGTCGGAGGGGATGGACCGCGACTTGTCCTTCATCGAGCGCACCCGCATGCGGCTGCACTTGATGGTGTGCGACGCCTGCACCCGGTTCAACGGCCAGATGTCGCTGCTGCGCACGGCCATGCGCCGCTTCCCCTTCGACGCGCCGGACGCCGGCCCGGCGCCGCTCGACGACGACCACGAACGCCGCCGCCCGTAAGCGCCATGAGCACCTGCTCGCGCTGCGGCGCAACCTTCAGCTGCGCCATGGCGGATGCCGATCCGGCGGCGCCGGCGCAGCCTTGCTGGTGCACGTATCTGCCGGCGTCGTTGCCGGTGCCGTCCGCGCCGGGCGCCAGCTGCTGGTGCCCGGATTGTCTGAAACAGCATATCCTGGACCAACGCGCCGACCATACCAAACCGGCCGGCTAGCCTGAAGGAAGTACGCATGCGCCGTTTTAGCGACATGGGTATCCGCGCGCGCATCAGCAGCGGCTACATCATCCTGATCCTGCTGATGGTCGGCGTGATCCTGGTCGGCGTGAACCGCATCTACGCCATCCGCGCCGAGAGCGACCATATCCTGCACCAGGACTGGGCCGCCAGCGCCGCCATCAACGCCATCGACACGCAGTCGCGCGAGGCGGCCACCCGCATCGTCACCCTGATCATCCAGAAGGACCAGCAGCACCGCGTCGACAGCTACAGCCGCATCGACCGCATCAAGCTCGATATCGACGCCCAGCTGGAGCAGCTGGACAAGCTCGACGCCACGCCGGAAGCGCGGGCGCAGATCGAGCAGGTCAAGCGCGCGCGCGCCGCCTACTACGACAGCTTCATCGCCGTGGCGGACATGGTGGAGGCCGAGGACCGCGACGCCGCCGAGGCGAAAATGAACGCGATGGCGCTGCCGGCGCTGGACCACCTGCTGGAGCAGATCAAGGCGCTGGACAAGCTGCAGGAAAGCCAGGTGATGGCCAGCGCCGCGCGCGCACGCGCCGACATCAATTTTTCGCTGATGCTGATTTCGCTGATGGGCGGCGCGGCGGTGCTGGTGGGGATAGGCTTCGGCCTGTCGGCGCGCTCGATCACGCGGCCGCTGGAGGAGGCGATCGCGATCGCCAAGCGGGTCGGGCAGGGCGACCTGAGCTCCGTCATCGAAGTGAAGTCGCAGGACGAGACGGGCGAGCTGCTGCACGCGCTCAAGCTGATGACGGCCGGCCTGGCCGCCGAGCAGCAGCTGCGCCGCGCGGTGACGGCGGCGGAGGACGCGACCAAGATGAAGTCCGACTTCCTGGCCAATATGTCGCACGAGATCCGCACGCCGATGAACGGCATCATCGGCATGACCCACCTGGCGCTGCAAACCGAGCTCTCGCCCAAGCAGCGCAACTACCTGGAGAAGGTGGAGTCGGCGGCCCGCAACCTGCTGGGCATCATCAACGACATCCTGGACTTCTCGAAGATCGAGGCCGGCAAGCTGGCCTTCGAGCAGGTCGATTTCTACGTCGAGGACGTGATGGCGAATATCGCCGACCTGTCCGTGATGCGGGCGCAGGACAAGGGCCTGGAGCTGCTGTTCGATATCGCGCCGGACGTGCCGCAGGTGCTGGTCGGCGATCCGCTGCGCTTCGGCCAGGTGATGATCAACCTGACCAACAACGCCATCAAGTTCACGCAGCAGGGCGAGATCGTGGTGACGATACGCGTGCTGGAGCGGCTGCCCGACGAGCGGGTGCGCCTGCGGATCGACGTGCGCGACACCGGGCCGGGGCTGACGCCGGAGCAGCAGGCGCGCTTGTTCCAGGCCTTCACGCAGGCCGACACGTCGACCACCCGCCACCATGGCGGCACGGGCCTGGGCCTGACCATCAGCAAGCGCCTGGTCGAACTGATGGATGGCGAGATCGGGCTGGAAAGCCAGCCGGGCGTGGGCAGCACCTTCCATTTCAGCGCGGTGTTCGGCATCGGCGCCGTCGAGGAGCCGCTGCCGCTGCCGGACATTTCCGGCCTGCGCGTGCTGGTGGTGGACGACAACGCCAGCGCCCGCGAAATCTTCATGGGCATGCTGTCTTCGATGCAGTTCGCCGCCGCCTGTGCCGACGGCGGCCGGCGCGCCGTCGACATGGTGGCGCAGGCGCGCAGCGAAGGCCGGCCGTTCAACATCGTACTGCTGGACTGGCAGATGCCGGGCATGAACGGGCTGGAGACGCTGCAGACGATCCGCGCGCAGGCGGAGGCCGACGGCGTCGATGCGCCGGCCTTCATCATGGTCACGGCCTACAACCGCGACGTGCTGATGGACGAGGCGCGCGGCATCGCCATCGACGCCATGCTGAACAAGCCGGTCAGCTCATCGACGCTGCTCGATTCGGTGTCCACCGTGTTCGGCAAGGACCTGCGCAGCTGCCGCCGCACGCGCCGCCGCGCCGACTACATGGCGGCCGAGGAAGCGGTGCGCGGCGCCTACATGCTGCTGGTCGAGGACAACGAAGTCAATCAGGAAGTGGCGCAGCAGATCCTCAGCGACGCCGGCATCCGCGTCGACATCGCCGCCAACGGCGCCATGGCGCTGGCCAAGCTGGCGGTGGCCGACTACGACGGCGTGCTGATGGACTGCCAGATGCCGGTGATGGACGGCTACGACGCCACCCGCAAGCTGCGCGAGGACGCGCGCTACGCCAGCCTGCCGGTGATCGCGATGACCGCCAACGCCATGGTCGGCGACAAGGAGAAGTGCCTGGAAGCGGGCATGAACGACTTCATCGCCAAGCCTATCGACGTGGCGCAACTGTTCACCACGCTGGCGCGCTGGGTCAAGGTGAAGAATCCGGTGACGGCGGAAGCCGCCGCCGCCGGGCCCCCGGCCGACGCCGCGGAAGAGGCGCTGCCCGTCATCGCCGGCCTGCGCATGGAAACCGCGCTACAGCGTGTGGGCGGCAATGTTAAGCTGATGCGCAAGCTGCTGTCGCGCTTTGTCGAAACCCAGATCGACGCCATGCACCGCATCGCCACCGCCATCGAAAACAACGATCTGGCCGGCGCCACGCGCGAGGCGCATACTGTCAAGGGATTGGCCGGCAATATCGGCGCCGCCGGCATGGCCGATGCGGCGGGGAAGGTCGAGCAGATGCTGGCGATGGGCACGACCAAGGGCCGCGACGAAGCCATTCTCGACATGGCGGGCGAGTTGAGCGACCTGGTGGCGCGTATCGCGATGGCGATGGACGACAAGCCGGCCGCCGTCGCTGCTGCCGACGACACGCCCGCGGCCGCGCAACCGGCCGACCTGGCCGAGTTGAAGGCGGTGGTGCAGGAAATGGCGCACCTGCTGGCGCAGGACGACGGCGCCGCCGTCAAGCTGCTGGACCGCCTGTGCGCCGCGCTGACGGGCGCAGGGCAGGGCGAGCACGCGCGCCAGTTGCGCCGCATGCTGGGGCAATATGATTTCGAAGGGGCGCTGGACGAACTGAAGGCCGCCGCCGCCGCACTGAACATCGCTTTGTGAAGAGAGTATGCCGATGAACGTAAAACCAACGATCCTGGTGGTCGACGACATCCCGGACAACATCGATCTGCTGTGCGCCGTGCTGGAAGACGACTATCGCACCAAGATCGCCGTCAACGGCGAGCGCGCGCTGAAGATCGCCAACGGCGATTCCAAGCCGGACCTGATCCTGCTCGACGTGATGATGCCGGGGATGAGCGGCTACGAGGTGTGCAAGGCGCTCAAGGCCAATCCCGCCACGCGCGACATTCCGGTGATCTTCGTCACCGCCATGAGCGAGACGGTGGACGAGCAGCTCGGCCTGGGCCTGGGGGCGGCGGACTACATCACCAAGCCGATCTCCGCGCCCATCGTACTGGCGCGCATCAAGACCCAGCTGTCGATGAAGCGGGTGCACGATTTCCTGCGCGACCAGAACAACTTCCTCGAAACGGAAATCGAAAAACGCACGCGCGAGATCGTCGCGCTGCAGGACGTGACCATCCACACCATGGCCTCGCTGGCCGAGACGCGCGACAGCGAAACCGGCAACCATATCCGCCGCACCGCGCACTACGTGAAGACGCTGGCGGAAAAGCTGCGCACCAATCCGCGCTTCAGCGATTTTTTGACCGATAAGAATATCGAACTGCTGTTCAAGTCCGCGCCGTTGCACGACATCGGCAAGGTCGGCATCCCCGACCGCATCCTGCTCAAGCCGGGCCGCTTCGAGGGCAACGAGTTCGAGATCATGAAGACCCACACCACGCTGGGCCGCGACGCGATCCGCCAGGCCGAGCGCGAGCTGGGACTGGAAGTGGACTTCCTCAAGTTCGCCAAGGAGATCGCCTACGGCCACCAGGAGAAATGGGACGGCAGCGGCTATCCCGAAGGCCTGAGCGGCGACAATATCCCGATCTCCGCGCGGCTGATGGCGGTGGCCGACGTGTACGACGCGCTGATCAGCCGCCGCGTCTACAAGGACGGCATGTCGCACGAGGCGGCGGTGGCCATCATCGCCGAAGGCCGCGGCCAGCACTTCGATCCCGACATGGTCGACGCCTTCATGGAGCTGCAGCAGGACTTCATCGACATCGCAAGACGCTATGCCGATTCCGACCATGACATGACGCAGCACCGCGAAAAGATCGAGCGTTTCAGCGGCTAGTCAGCTGACTGTGCGGAAGAAGCGCAGCATCTCGCGGCTGGCGTCCGGACCCTTGGCGTCGGTGTAGGTGCCGCTGTTGCTGCCGCCGGACCAGGCATGGCCGGCGCCGTGCACCACCCAGTGTTCGCCCAGTGGCTTGCCGTCCGACCTGGTGTGCGTGGTCTGCGTGTAGCGGTGCCCGTTCGGCACGGTGCCCGATTGCACCGAGGGCTTGCCATGCCGGTCGTGCAGGCGCTGCTCGATGACCTGCTCGCCGTTGCGCGGATTGACGGTGGTGTCGCTGTCGCCGTGGAAGACGATGATGGGCTGCGAACCATCGCCGGCCTTGCGCGGCGACATGACGCCGCGCTTCATCGCCGTCAGCGCCGACGGCAAGTCCTGCGCCGAGGCGAAGGGCAAGCCCGAATGCACGCCCACCGCCGCGAACAGTTCCGGGTACAGCGTGCCGACGATGACCGCCATCGCGCCGCCGGCGGACAGCCCGGCCACGTACACCTGGCGCTCGTTGACCGGGTATTCGTCGATGACCTGCTGGGCGATGCCGGCGATGATGGATGGTTCGCCCTGCCCATGCTGCTGGTCGATGGCGTTGAACCAGTTCCAGCATTTATGCTGGTTGGCGTTGGGCGTCTGCTCCGGGTAGACCACGAAGCATTCGTTTTCCTCGGCCAGCCGGTTCATTTGCGTGCCGTTGGCGAAATCGTCCGGGTTCTGGGTGCAGCCGTGCAGCATCACCAGCAGCGGCATCGCCTGGCCGTGATAGCTGGCCGGGATGTACAGCTTGTAGTTGCGGGTGCCGGCGTGGTTGGTGTAGCTGCCCTTGATGAACTTCGCACCTTCGGGCAGCGCCACTTCCGGCGTCGGATGCATGAAGGCGCCGACGTCGATGGCGCGATCGAGATTGGCTTGCAGGTCGACCTTGATGCCCATGCGGTTCAACATGTCCTGCGCGAATTCGGCCGGATGGGTGGCCGGATTCGGCGCCGCCGCCGCTTCGGGAGCGGCCTTGGCCTCGGGTGCGGGTTCCGGCGCGGGCCGGGATGGCGCGGCATGGCCCGGCGGCGGATTGATGTCGCGCATGGCGGGTTGCGCCGGCGCCGCAGCTTTGGCGGCATGTCCGCGCAGGCTGTCCATGGCTTGCTGGATGGCCGCCGAGGTGTTTCTGTTCATCAGCTTTTGCGCCGCTTCGCGCATGTGTGAAAAAAGCGGTAGTTTCATGATAGTTCCTTAATGGATGCGGTTTGCCAGCGCGGTTTTCAGCACGGCGCTGGCGTGCAGCGATCCCAATACGAAAATGGATTCGATCGTCGCCAGCGCCAGTTCGACGGAAACGTCGCTGGCGATGCTGGCCAGGCCCAGTACCTGGATTTGCAGCCGCTGCCCGGCCGCCTGGATCGCTTCCAGGTCGGCGCGTGAGTAGTGCTGCATTCCGAGTACCAGGCTTTTGCGCGCCACCGTCTGCTTGACGACGTCGGCGTGCTGGTTCAACTGATTGCGGATCGCCGTGCGTATCAGATCGGTGCGATTGGAGTAAAACCCCTCCTGCACCAGCAGATCGATCTGCCCCAGGTCGATGGGGCCGAGGTTGATCGTGATCTTTTCCGATTCAGCGGTCTTCAGTTTTAATTCTTGCTTTGCCATAAGTCTCCATCCGGATACCATCTACATGGATGGTAGTATAGACCTGAAATCCACCAAGTCAAGCGTGTTCGCGGCATAATGGCGGCATGAGTGAAACCGCTAACTTAATCCCGCCCGGCGCGCCGGAACTGGCCACGCCCGTGCCGTCGCCGTGCGTCAGCCTGTGCAAAATGGACGACGACCGCCTCTATTGCCTGGGGTGCATGCGCACCATCCCGGAGATCATCGCCTGGTCCAAGGCCGACGACGACTACAAGCGCGGCGTGTGGGCGGAAATCCGCCGCCGTGAACAACTGATCGGCTTCGACGACGAATGAGCGCGCTGCCGGAGGCTATCCAGGTTTTCGAACGGGGCTGGCTGTCGTCCAACAACGTGATGCTGATGGGCCGCCACGACACGGCCATCATCGATACCGGCTACCTCAGCCACGCGCCTCAGACGCTGGCGCTGGTGCGCCATGCGCTGCACGGCCGCCATCTCGACCAGATCATCAACACCCACCTGCACTCCGACCATTGCGGCGGCAACGCCACCTTGCAGGCGCATTTCGGCAGCCGCACCTCGATACCGGTGGCGGAGGCGGACAAGGTGCGGCACTGGGACGTGGACGCGCTCAGCTTCAAGGCCACCGGCCAGCGCTGCGACCGTTTTACCTTCGACGCCACCATCGCTCCCGGCGACGTGCTGACGCTGGCGGACATGGAGTGGCAGGCGCTGGCCGCCCCCGGTCATGATCCGCACTCGCTGATCTTCTACTGCCCGCAGGAGCGGCTGCTGATTTCGGCGGACGCGTTGTGGGAAAACGGCTTCGGCATCATCTTCCCGGAGCTGGACGGGCAGTCCGGCTTCGCCGAGGAGCGCGCCACGCTGGACCTGATCGCGGGCCTGGATGTGCGGCTGGTGATCCCCGGCCACGGCAAGCCTTTCGACGACGTGGCCGGCGCGCTGGCGCGGGCCCGTTCGCGGCTGGACTACCTGGAAGCCGATCCGCTGCGTAACGCGCAGAACGCGTTGAAGGTGCTGTTGAAGTTCCTGCTGCTGGAGCGCCAGCGCATTGCGCTGGCGGACGTGCCGCAGCTGCTGCTGGCGATGCCGGTGTTCGCCAAGGCCAACGCCAACTTCCTGAAGCAGACGCCGGAGCAGCTCGGCGCCTGGGTAGTCGGCCAGCTGGTACGAGCCGGCGCGGCCCGCATCGATGGCGAGTACTTACTTAACGAGTAGCCCGGAAGTAAATATAGAGGAACTCGCCTACTTTCGGCACGGTCGTACTATTTTCGATCTATAATCGATTTTCCTTCATCTCCCACAGTGAGTTCGCCATGGCCCTGCCTGCAGCGTTGCAAAATCTCTCTCTTCCAGTCATCGCATCCCCGATGTTCATCGCCAGCGGCCCGGCCCTGGTCGCGGCGCAGTGCAAGGCCGGCATCGTCGGTTCCTTCCCGGCGCTGAACGCGCGTCCGGCGGAACTGCTGGATGTGTGGCTGACCGACCTGCAGAAGGAACTGGCCGAGTTCCAGGCCGCCAATCCGGACAAGCGCGTCGGCCCGATCGCCGTCAACCAGATCGTGCACCACTCGAACGACCGCCTGGCGCACGACGTGGAAGTCTGCGTCAAGCACCAGATCCCCATCATCATCTCCTCGCTGCGCGCGCCGCCGAAAGAGATGCTGGACGCGATCCACAGCTACGGCGGCATCGTGCTGCACGACGTGGTTTCGATCCGCCACGCCGAGAAGGCGCTGGAGGCGGGCGTCGATGGCCTGATCCTGGTGGCCAGCGGCGCCGGCGGCCATGCCGGCACCTTGTCGCCGTTCGCGCTGGTGGGCGAGATCCGCAAATTCTTCAAGGGCCCGATCGCGCTGTCCGGTTCCATCGCCACCGGCGATGCGATCCTGGCTGCGCAGGCGATGGGCGCGGACTTCGCGTACATCGGTTCGCGCTGGCTGGCGACGCAGGAATCGAACGTCAGCGACGACTACCGCAACGCCATCGTGGAATCGACGGCGGCGGACATCGTGTACTCGAACCTGTTCACCGGCGTGCACGGCAACTACCTGAAAAAATCCATCGTCGCCGCGGGCCTGGACCCGGACGCGCTGCCGCAGGCGGACAAGAGCTCGATGAACTTCGGCTCCAGCAGCGCCAAGGCATGGCGCGACATCTGGGGCGCCGGCCAGGGCGTGGGCCTGATGGACGACGTGCCGACCACCGCCGAAATGGTGGCCCGCCTGAAGCGGGAATACGACGCCGCCCGCGCGCGTCTGGCGCTGTAAAAAATCCGCGCCGCCAAGTTATATTTCAGATAATATGATTTTCTTGAAAAATAACTGGGGGCGCGATGAAGGCACTGCTGATCGGAATGCTATGGCTGGCCGGCACGGCTGCTGCGGCTGCGGCCGCGGCTGACGCGCCGCCGCCGGCAGCGTTCACCTGCGAATCGCCGGAGATTCCGGCGGTCTCCACCTCCAACGACGCGGTGCGCCGCGTCGAGAAGCGCATCGCGGAATGGAAGCAGTGCGCCCTCGACTACCAGACCGGCGACCGCAGCGAAGCCGCCGCCGCGCTGGTGCAGAAAGCCTATGACGACATCGTCGCCCGCCGCAATGACTGGGTCGCGGCCACCAACCGCTACGGCAGTATCCAGGCCGCCGGCCGCACGCGCCTGTCGCTGGGCGCCAACGGCATCGCCGCCGTCTGGGACGAGCGCAACGTCCACGACATGAGCCGCCACGTCAAGCGCGCCGACGACAGCGATCCGGCCGCCGCTACCGCCGCGCCTTCCACCACCGGTCAATAAGCACCCGCCAATCCTCAGCGGCCGCCGACGGCCAGGCTGTCGCGCGGCGTCTCCTTGCCGCGCACCCAGACCGTCTGCACGCTGTCGTAGGCGCGGATATCGGCCAGCGGCGACATCTTCATCAGCACCAGATTCGCCACCTTGCCCGCTTCGATGGTGCCCACCTGCTCATCGATCCTGAAGGTGCGGGCGTTGTTGATGGTCGCCGCCTTGAACAGCTGCGCCAGCGACAGTCCGGCCTGGTGCAGGTGCTGCATCTCCAGGTAGCCGTTCAGGCCGGGGATGTTGCCGTAGGTCGGCGACGATGGCGTGTCGGTGCCGAACACGAAGTTGGCGTCCTTGGCGGCCAGGTAGGCCACCACCTGCCGCTGGCGCCGCAGCGGCGCTTCCATCCCCTTCAACACGGCGGCATCGGTTTCATCTTCCGCGATCTCCTGCTTGAACCATTGGCCTTCGGGCGTCTTGAGCCAGGCCAGCATCGAAGGCGGCAGCAGCTTGGGCAGCGCCGGGTGGTTCAGATAGGCCGGGTCGAAATAGGCGTTCAGGCCATGCAGCACCTGCATCGTCGCCTGGTAGCCGATCTTGCGCGCGGCGATCTTGTCCAGCAGCTGCCTGATCGCCGGCGGCAGTTCCTTTTCCTTGTCCATCCCGCCCCAGTGCCACATGCCGTGCGCCAGCACATCGGCGCCGCCGTCGACGGCGAAGGTCTGCGCCTCGAACGAATTCCCGTGCGTCACCAGCACCAGCTTGTCGCGGCTGGCCGCCGCTCGCACCTCCGCGTACACGGCGGGGCTCATCACCGGCAGGTTGTGCATGGTGCCGAAGCCGTGTTCGAAGTGGGTCTTGACGCAGATGCCGTGGTCGGCCTTGACCCGCGCCACGCCCTTGGCCGGCGTGTAGTCCTCCGGCTTGAAGCGGGCCGGGATCTTGTCGGCCTGCGCCGGGTCGTAGATAAAGTTGGAGAACATCTCGAAGCGCGTCTCCGGCGGCGCGTACGAGGACGGATAGCCGTTGGCGAACACCAGCGGCGCGCCGCAGTCGTAGACGTCCGGATGCAGCGGCGCGGCCTTGACGCGGTCGATGAATTCGCGGCTGCCGGCGGCCAGGTCGATCACCGTGGTGTAGCCGTAGTAGAGGAAGGAGCGCGGCATCTGCGCGAAGTATTCGGCGGCCATGGCCTGCTTCTGGTCGGCCTGCTCGAAGCTCATGCCGGGCACGGAGAACAGGTGGACGTGCGAGTCGATCAGGCCGGGCGTGAGGAACTGGCCCATGCCGTCGACGCGGCGGGCGCCGGCAGGCGCCTTGCCCCCCGCGCCGCGCACGACCCGGACGATGCGCTCGTCCTCGATCAGCACACTGCCGGTTTGGATGCGGTCCAGTTTTTCCGGCGACACCAGCTTGACGTTGGTGATCCAGGTCTGCGTGCCGGCCCAGGCCTGGACGCAGAGGAGTAGGGAAAGGCTGGCGAGAATGCGGGTGGTTTTCATGCGGGGCTCCGTGTTGTGAGGAGCCCAGTTTGCCGCCGCAGGCCGGGTTTTGCGTCTCAAATGATGATCTGGCACCCCGCCAGGGGGCGTTCAGGCCTGGTCGCGGAACTCGCCCGGCGTCATGCCGGTGTGTTTCTTAAATACGCGGTTCATCGCGCTTTTACTGTTAAATCCAGCCAACAGCGCCAGGTCCAGGATGCTGGAACCGGCCTGGCCGGGGTCGCGCAGGGCCAGTTTCAGGGCCTCGACGCGGTGCCGGTTCAGGTAATCGGCGAAATTGCCGCCGCAGTGCTCGTTGATCAGCTGGGACAGTTCATGCGGCGTCATCGCCACCTGCGCGGCCAGGTCTTCCAGCTTCAATTCGCCGTTGCGGTAGGGCTGTTCCTGCGCCATGCAGGCGTTCAGCCGCGCCAGGAAGGCGTCGCGGTCGCCGGCGGACAGCTGGCTGCCGGCGTAGCGCGGCTTGGGCGGAGGCGGTGGCGGCAGGGTGCGCGGACGATAGCCCAGCGGCAGCCGCATCGCCGTGAAGGCGGTCGCGAACACGAACAGCATCAGCGAGATGCCATCCATCGCGTCGGCCGACAGCGGCTGTTCCACGTCCAGCACCGCCATCGCCAGCGCGACGATGCTCAGCACGGCGCTGACCAGCCACATGCCCATCAGGCGCCGCAGGTCGCGCACCAGGTCGGAGTCGGCGGGCACCCGCCCCACCAGCAGGTAGGTGGCGCGGATGTAGGCCAGCAGGATGGCCAGCTTGGCCAGCCCCGCCACGGTCATGTACCACGGCCAGCCGTCCCAGCGACTCAGCCATGCCAGCTTTTGTTCGGCCGATTGCAGGTAGAACGGCGTCATTGTCAGCGTGGCGACGGCGAACGGCGCGAAGTGCAGCAGCGCGCGACGCCCCAGCTTTTGATCGGACAGCATCGCATGCAGATAGAGGTATTGCAGCGGCCCGACGGCCAGCCCCAGCGTGACGATGGCCAGCGCGCTGTGCGGGTATTGCCGGTAGAGGTGATTGAGCCCCAGCCAGTTATGGCCGATGATGGCCGCGAACACCAGCAGCAGCGCGGACAGCAGCCGGTTGGCGGTGCGCATCTCCGGCTGACGGACGCTGAGCAGCGTCAGCGTCATCAGGAAGGCCTGGCCTATCGCCAGCAGGAACAGCCACGAAAGTATCACCTATGGCCTGCTGCTGTCGGGCTTAGTTCTCGGTCTGGATCGCCCACAGGCCCGGCAGGTTGCGCCAGTAGCCATAGGCATCCATGCCGAAGCCGACGACGAAGCGGTTGGGGATGGTGATGCCGACGATGTCCGCCTTGCACGGCTTGGCCTTGCCGATCGCCTTGTCGGCGAAGACGGCCAGCACCACTTCGGCGGCGCCCATGTCCAGCAGGCGCTGTTTGACGTGGGCCAGCGTTTCGCCTTCGTCCAGGATGTCGTCCAGCACGATGACCACGCGGCCGGCCACGTTCGAACGCGGCACCACTTTCCACACCACTTGACCGCCCTGGTCGTCGTCGCCGTAGCGGCTGACGTGGATGTAGTCGAATTCGAGCGGGAAGGTCAGCTGCGGCAGCAGGTTGCCGGTGAAGACCACCGCGCCGCCCATCACGCCCAGCACCAGCGGGAAGGTTTCGCTGTCCGGCCGGTCGAAACGGGCGTTGAGGGTGTCGGCCATCGCGGTCACGGCGTTGTCGACGTCTTGTTTGGTGAACAGCTCTTCCGCGTTCTCCAGCAGGGCGCGGGCGCGGTTGTGGTGGAAGTCTTGCATGGTCTTCTTCGGCTTCTAAAAACAGGGGGTAAGGCCGCTATTATCCGCCATATCCGGGCCGGCAGCATGAAGTTGGTTTTCCGCCACAGCCGCCCGCGGCCTATTTGTAATCGCGCACGTCGTCGATCACCTTGCCGTCGTTGGGCAGGCTGCCGATGGCGGCAAACCGCACCTCGCCCCGCAATTTGGTCAGGTCGCGTATCGATTCGGTGATGGCGGCGGCGCTGGCGGCGGCGCTCGGATCGGCCACCTCGCAGTGCAGCGTCATCACGTCCTGCGCCATATGGCCCGAGACCACCAGCCGCGCCTTGACGATTTCCGGGTGGCGGCGGGCGACGTCATGCACCTGCGACGGATGGACGAACATCGCGCGCACCTTGGTGGTCTGATCGGCGCGGCCCATCCAGCCCTTGATGCGGGTGTTGGTGCGGCCGCATGGCGACGGCGCCACGCCGGTCAGCACCGCCGACAGGTCGCCGGTGGCGAAGCGTATCAGCGGATAGTCCGGATTGAAGAGGGTGATCACCACTTCGCCGATCTCGCCGTCGGGCACGGGATCGCCGGTGCCGGGGCGGACGATTTCCAGTATCAGGTCCTCGTCGAGCACCATGCCGGGATCGCGCACGCCGCCGGTCTGGGTTTCATAGGCGATGCTGCCGACATCGGCCGACGCATAGCATTGCAGCACATGCGGCACGCCGCGTTCGACGAACCAGCTGCGCAGCGATTCGGGCAGCGCCTCGGCGGACATCAGGGCCTGCCTGATGCTGCTGACGTCCGCGCCCAGTTCCTGCGCTTTTTCGACGATGATCTTCAGGAAGGATGGCGTGCCGATGTAGGTGTCGGGCCGCAGGTGGCTGATGGCCTGCACCTGCATCTCGGTCTGGCCGGCGCCGGCCGGTATCACGGCGCAGCCTATGCGCGCGGCGCCGCCTTCGACCATGAAGGCGGCCGGGGTGAAATGGTAGGAGAA
Organism: Duganella sp. HH101; assembly: GCF_001758795.1. Taxonomy (NCBI): domain Bacteria; kingdom Pseudomonadati; phylum Pseudomonadota; class Betaproteobacteria; order Burkholderiales; family Oxalobacteraceae; genus Duganella; species Duganella sp. HH101. Next base: position 397,097 of record NZ_LRON01000003.1, read on the forward strand.
GCAGTTCTGCAGCAGGCCGCCGGCGCGCACGCCGGCCGCGTACATGGGCCGGGCGAAACGCCACCAGTCCTGGCCGCGCCCCTCGGGATCGAAGATGGGGCCGGGCGACATGAACACCCGCGACAGCTGGCCGACCGGCGTGGTATTGAGCCCGCCGAACGGCGCCTGCTTCTGCTGCAGCGCGTGCAGGTCGGACTTGCGCGTCACCGGCAGCGTCGCCAGCGCGGCGCGGCTGTCGATGCCGGCGGCGTTGATGTCATGCAGGATGCGCGACCAGCCGGCGGCGGCCTTGGCGCGCGCCACCAGTTGCGGCAGGCGCGCCATCAGCTCGCGCTCGCGTTGTTCGGGCGAGCGCGTTTCGAGACTGTCGTAGGTATCGGCCATGGTTGTTTATCCTTGAATTTCGCGTTGCAGCTTCTTGGTCAGCTTGCCGAACACCAGTTCGTAAGAGCGCGTCAGCAGTTCCTTTGCCTCGATGTCGCTGAGGGTTTTCAAGTCCTCGACGTGCACCCACTTCACGCGGGCCAGGTAGGGTGCGGGGATGATGCCGGGGCGGTCGGTCAGTTCCAGGAAGCGGTCGTCGTCCACCTTGAAGCTGATGCCCTTGGCCTTGTCGTCCAGCTCCGTGACGGCGAACATCTTGGCGCCGACGGAGAACACGAGGTCCGCGCCCCACTTGGTATCCTCGGTCGCGCCGGGAAAGGTGCGGCACAAGGCCTTGGCCTGCTTGATATTCATGCGCTGTGTTCCTCTGTGCCTCAAGCCAGCCAGCGTTTGCGGCGGCGGTAAAATTTCATGTCGCGGAAGCTCTTGCGGCCGGCGCCGGAAACGCCGAGGTAGAACTCCTTGACGTCTTCATTGCTGGCCAGCTCGGAGGCCGCGCCCTCCATCACCACGCGGCCGTTCTCCAGGATGTAGCCGAAGTCCGCGTAGCGCAGCGCGATGCTGGTGTTCTGCTCGGCCAGCAGGAAGGAGACGTTCTCCTTGCTGTTCAAGTCCTTCACGATGCCGAAGATTTCGTCGACGATCTGCGGCGCGATGCCCATCGACGGCTCGTCCAGCAGAATCATCGACGGCTTGGCCATCAGCGCGCGGCCGATGGCGCACATCTGCTGCTCGCCGCCGGAGGTGTAGCCGGCCTGGCTGGAGCGCCGCTCGCGCAGGCGCGGGAAGTAGTGGTAGACCTTCTCCAGCGATTCCTTCAGCTCCGCCCGCGATGCGCTGCGGGTGTAGGCGCCGGTCAGCAGGTTCTCTTCGATGGTCAGGTGGCCGAAGCAGTGGCGGCCCTCCATCACCTGCGACAGGCCGCGCCGCACCAGCTCATTGGGCGTGAGCTGGTCGATGCGCTCGCCCTTGAACTGGACCTCGCCCTTGGTGACGTCGCCCCGCTCGCCGCGCAGCAGCGTGGAGATGGTCTTGAGCGTGGTGGACTTGCCGGCGCCGTTGGCGCCCAGCAGGGCCACGATCTTCCCCTGCGGGACTTGCAGGGACACGCCCTTGAGCACCAGGATCACGTGGTCGTAGATCACTTCCACGTTGTTCACGGACAGGTAGGGCGGCGCCGCCGGAGCGGCTGCTGTGCTGGCGGCGATCGTCATTTTGCGCAGGCTGGGGTGATTTTTTTCTCGGCCGCGTAGGCTGCGGAGCTTTCTTCCAGCAGCTTGCGGGTCAGGGCCTTGTCGCCGACGATCCAGTTCGGCGTGACGGCGTTCCACTTCTTGCCGTCCCATTGCTGGACCTTGACCGCGCCCGAGCCTTCATGGTCGTCGCAGCTGGTCTTCACCGGCGGCAGCATGCCGAAGGCGCCGATGGCTTTCTGGCGGGCTTCGTCGACGTTCAGGTGCTCCAGGCCCCAGCGCATTTGTTCGCCGTTGACCGGTTTGCCCTTGCCGAATTTTTCCTGCGCGGTGCGCATCGCCTCCACCCACAGGATGGCCGCGCTGACGCCGCGCATGTGGTAGACGGAACCGATACGGGTGCGGTCGGCCAGGTTGCCCTTGCCGGCGTCGTAGAGTTTTTTGTGGATCTCGTCCATCACCGGGTAGTTGCCCGGCGTGTTGAAGGTCATCGCGCTGTAGCCCTTGGCGGCATCGCCGGCCGGCACGGTGTCTTCCTCTGAGCCTGCCCACCACACGCCCAGGATTTTCTCGCGCGGTACGCCGTTGCGCTGCGCGGTCTTGATGGCGACCGCGTTCATCGAACCCCAGCCCCACAGGATCACGTGGTCGGGATTGGCCTGGCGTATCTGCAGCCACTGCGATTGCTGCTCGGTGCCCGGCGGCGTGACGGGGATCTTGATCAGGTCGAAGGCGTACTGCTTGGACAAGGCGTCCAGCACCGGCAAGGGTTCCTTGCCGAAGGCCGAGTCGTGGTACAGGTAGGCGATCTTCTTGCCTTTCAGCTTGTCCATGCCGCCGTTCTTGTCGCCGAGGTATTTGATCATCGCGGCGGCCTGGTTCCAGTAGCTGGTAATCAACGGGAACACATAGGGGAAAACCTTGCCGTTGGCGGCGTCCGAGCGGCCGTAGCCTATCATCGTCATCGGGATTTTATCGGTCGGCAGGCGATCGAGCACGCCGTAGGCCACGCCGGTGGACAGCGGTTCGACCAGGGTGGCGCCGCCGTTCTTGGTCTTCAGGCGCTCGTAGCATTCGACGCCGCGCGAAGGGTTGTATTCGGTTTCGCATTCTTCCCAGGAGATCTTCACGCCGTTGACGCCGCCCGACAGGTTGACTAGGTTGAAGTAATCGATAATGCCGCCGTAGAAGCCGGAACCGCCCGCCGCATAAGGGCCCACGCGATACGAGGGCAGGGCGACATATTGATCGGCCACCGCGGGCTGCGCCCATGCGGGCATGGATGCGACCAGTGTGAGTCCGAGTGCCAGGGATGCGATGCGCTTCATTGTCTACTCCTCCAGGTTATTGTTTTTCATGCGTTCAGTGCGGGAACGGCCACAGACGCAGTTTCTCTTTACCGATTTGCCACAAACGTGCCAGACCGTGCGGTTCCACGATCAGGAAAAATATGATCAGGGCGCCGAACACCATCAGCTCCAGGTTGGACGCCACGCTGGTCGGCAGCGCCAGGCTGTGGGCGAAGATGTTCAGGAACACCGGCAGCAGCACGATGAAGGCCGCGCCGAGGAAGGAACCCAGCACCGAACCGACGCCGCCGATGATCACCATGAACAGGATGCGGAACGACAGGTCCAGGTTGTAGGCTTCCGGTTCCACGGTGCCGAGGTAGGCGTACGCATACAGCGCACCGGCCACGCCGCAGTAGAAGGAGCTGACGGCGAAGGCCAGCAGCTTGGTGCGCATCAGCCGGAAGCCGATCACCTCGGCCGCCACGTCCATGTCGCGCACCGCCATCCACGAGCGGCCGACGTTGGAGCGGATCATGTTCTTGGCCAGCAGCGCCATCACCGCCACCACGCCCAGCACCAGCAGGTATTTGCGGTCCGGCGTGTCGAACTGGTAGCCGAGGATGACGATCTTCTGCGCGGTGATCACGCCGGAGCTGCTGTAGTTGGTCAGGTAGGGGATCTTGGTCAGGCACCAGACCACGAAGAACTGCGTGGCCAGCGTGGACGCGGCCAGGTAGAAGCCGCGTATCCGCAGCGACGGCAGGCCGAAGGCGATGCCGACCAGCGCCGCGCTCAAGCCGCCCAGCACGAAGGCCAGCAGCACCGGCAGGCCGGGCAAGCGCGCCAGGAAGTTGTACGAGGCGAAGGCGCCGACCGCCATGAAGGCGGCCGTGCCCAGCGACAGCTGGCCCGCGTAGCCGGTCAGGATGTTCAGTCCCAGCGCGGCCAGCGAGAAAATCAGGAAGGGAATCAGGATCGCCGACAAGGTGTACGGCGATGCGAACAGCGGCACCACCACGACCGCCACCATCAGCAGCGCGAACAGCGCGATGCGGTCCTGCAGGATGGGGAAGATCTGGTTGTCGGCCTGATAGCTGGTTTTAAATTGTCCTGCTTCGCGGTAGAGCATTATGGCCTCTCAGATTCTGCGGATGATTTTTTCGCCGAACAGGCCTTCCGGCCGCACCAGCAGGAACATCAGCGCCAGCACGTAGGGGAACCAGCCTTCGATGCCGCCGCCGACCAGCGGGCCGATATACACCTCGGCCAGTTTTTCGGAAGCGCCGATAATCAGGCCGCCGACGATCGCGCCCGGCATCGACGTGAAGCCGCCGAGTATCAGCACCGGCAGCGCCTTCAGCGCCACGAAGGTCAGCGCGAACTGCACGCCGTTGCGGGCGCCCCACAGCAGGCCCGCCACCAGCGCGACCAGGCCCGCCACCGCCCACAGCACCGCCCAGATGCGCTGCAATGGAATGCCGACGGCCAGCGCTGCCTGGTGGTCGTCCGCCACCGCGCGCAGCGCGCGGCCTACCTTGGTCCTGGAGAACAGCAGGGCCAGCGCCGTCACCAGCAGGCCGCAGACGGCGGCCGCCATGATGTCGAATTGCGAGACCAGGATGTTAAATTTGTTCATCAGGTATTCGGATGGCACATCCTCGATGGGCAGCTCCAGCTTGTGCACCTGCGAGCCCCACATCAGTTGCGCCAGCCCTTCGATGAAGAAGGCCAGGCCGATGGTGGCCATGAACAGCGTGATCTCCGGCTGGTTCACCAAAGGCCGCAGCACCACGCGCTCGATGGCGAAGCCGAGTGCGATCATGATCACGATGGTCAGCGGGATCGCCACCCACAGCGACACGCCCAGCTTGTCGACGATGCCGACGCAGGTCAGCGCGGCGAAGAACACCATCGCGCCCTGGGCGAAGTTGAAGACGCCGGAGGCCTTGTAGATGAGCACAAAGCCGATCGCCACCAGCGCGTACATCACGCCGGACAGCAGGCCGCCGATCAGCACCTCAAAGAAAAAATTCACGTTCATTCGCAGGCCTTTCCGAGGTAGGCGTTGATCACGTCCTGGTTGCAGCGGATGTCGTCAGGCGTGCCGTCGCCGATCTTCTTGCCGTAGTCGAGCACCACCACGCGGTCGGAGATGTCCATCACCACGCCCATGTCGTGCTCGATCAGCACGATGGTGGTGCCGAATTGGTCGTTGACGTCGAGGATGAAGCGGCACATGTCCTGCTTCTCTTCGACGTTCATGCCGGCCATCGGCTCGTCCAGCAGCAGGATCTCCGGTTCGGCCGCCAGCGCGCGGCCCAGCTCCACGCGCTTCTGCAGGCCGTAGGGCAGGCGGCCCACCGGCGTCTTGCGGATCGCCTGGATCTCCAGGAAGTCGATGATCTCCTCCGCCTTGACGCGGTGGGCGATTTCCTCGCGCCGCGCCGGGCCCCAGTACAGGGCTTGCATCAGGAAGTTCGATTTCATCTTCAGGTTACGGCCGGTCATGATGTTGTCGAGGACCGTCATGCCCTTGAACAGCGCGATATTCTGGAAGGTGCGGGCGATGCCGGATTTGGCGGCGGCGTGGCAGTCCATATTCTTGCGATGCTCGCCGCGGTAGATGATCTCCCCCAGCTGCGGGCGGTACACGCCGTTGATCACGTTGAGCATCGAGCTTTTGCCGGCGCCATTGGGACCGATGATGGCGCGGATCTCGTGCTGCTTGACGTCGAAGGAGATGTCGGTCAGCGCCTTCACGCCGCCGAACGACAGCGAGATGTTTTTCAGGTCGAGGATCACCGGGCCGATCTTGCGGCGGTCGGGGTCTGCGTCGGCACCGAAATGGGTGTCTGGTTCGTTCATTTGCATGGTGGCTTCCTCCGTCATGCCGCTGCCTGGATGGCAGGGAAGGTCTTGCAAGGCTCGATCTTCAGGTCCGCCGCCACCAGCCCGCTGCGTCCATCCTCGAACTTGACCTGCGTTTCGATGTACTGCGACTGCTTGCCGCTGTAGAGCGCAGCGATCAGCACCGCATACTTCTCGGCGATGAATTTGCGTCGAACCTTGCGGGTGCGGGTCAGCTCATCGTCGTCGGGGTCGAGCTCCTTGTGCAGCACCAGGTAGCGGTGGATCTGGGTGTCGCCCATCATCGGCTCGGCCGCCAGGTCGGCGTTGACCTGCTCGATGCAGTCGCGCACCAGGCCATATACCTGCGGATGCGCGGCCAGGTCGGTGTAGCCGGAGTAGGCGATGCTGCGGCGCTCGGCCCAGTTGCCCACGGCTTCCATGTCGATATTGATGAAGGCGCAGACCTCGTCGCGCTGGTCGCCGAACACCACCGCCTCCTTGATGAAGGGGAAGAACTTGAGTTTGTTCTCCACGTAGTTGGGCGCGAAGATGGCGCCGCCGTTCATCTTGCCGACATCGGCCGCTCGGTCGATGATCTTCAGGTGGCCTTCGTGGTCGAACAGGCCGGCGTCGCCGGTGTGGAAGTAGCCTTCGGCGTCGATCGCTTCGCTGGTGGCGTCGGGACGCTTGTAATAACAGTCCATCAATGTTGGCGACCTGACCAGCACCTCGCCGTTGTCGGCCAGCTTGACCTCGACGCCGGGCGCCGGCAGGCCGACGCTGTCGAACTTGATCTGGCCGTCCGGCTGCAAGCAGATGTAGGCGCAGGTTTCGGTGGAGCCGTAGAACTGCTTCAGGTTGACGCCGATGGAGCGGTAGAAGCGGAACAGGTCGGGGCCGATCGCGGCGCCGGCGGTGTAGGCGACCCGCACGCGCGACATGCCCAGCACGTTTTTCAGCGGCCCGTAGACCAGCACCCGGCCGACGGCGTAGGCCAGGCGGTCGGACAGCGCCACCGGTTTGCCGTCCAGGATGGCGGCGCCGCAGCGGCGGGCCACCGCCATGAAGTGGTGGAACATGTGGCGCTTGATGGCGCCGGCGTCTTCCATCCGTATCATCACGGTGGTCAGCATGTTTTCGAACACGCGCGGCGGGGCGAAGTAATAAGTAGGGCCGATTTCGCGCATGTCGGTCATGACGGTGTCGCCGGATTCGGGGCAGTTGACGGTGAAGCCGGCCGTCATCGCCTGGGCGAAGGAGAACAGGCAGTCGCCCACCCAGGCCATCGGCAGGTAGGAGAGGATGTCTTCCGCGTCGGTGAGGTTCTCGAAACCGACGCCGCCGGTGCCGGCCGCGATCAGCGCGTTGTGGGTCTGGCACACGCCTTTCGGCTTGCCGGTGGTGCCGGAGGTGTACAGGATGATGGCGTTGTCGCTGCCCTGGCCGGCCTTGACGGCGTTGTCGAACATGCCGGGATTGGCCTGGTCCCAGGCGCGGCCCAGTTCCTGCAGGCGGGCGAAGGACAGCAGGCCTTTCTGGCGATAGTGGCGCATGCCGCGTTCGTCGTCGTAGGCGATGTGTTCGATGTGCGGATATAAACTTTGCAGTTCCATCAACTTGTCGACCTGTTCCTGGTCTTCGACGATGGCGTAGCGGATTTCGGCGTTTTCCAGCACGTAGGCCATGTCGGCGGCCGGAGCGTCCTGGTACAGCGGCACGGGCACGCCGCCCAGGCATTGCGCGGCCAGCATGGACCAGTAGAGGCGGGGGCGGTTGTCGCCGATGATGGCCAGGTTCATGCCGCGCTGGAAGCCGATGGCGGCCAGGCCGCAGGCCAGCGCGCGCACTTCGTCGTTGACCTGGGACCAGGTCCAGCTTTGCCAGATGCCCAGGTATTTTTCGCGGAATGCGGGTTTCCCCGGACGGAGCCGGCCATGGGCCAGCAACCAGCGCGGGAATGTCTCGTTCTGTGTATGCACCAGTGTCTCCTGTTGCTGTTTGCTCGTACTTGTTAAACTTCTGATACGGCAGCCTTTTTATGTGATGATATTAGCCTGCCGCTGGAAGTCAGGTTGTCTTTTCAGCGACATTTGACCGACTTTTCCATGGTGCGTTGCAATAATGCCTAACCAACATCAAATTAGCCTCAAAGAAGCATTGCGCACGGCGATCTGGGCCCAGGGTCTGACGCCGGAACAAATGGCGCGCGTGGAGGCCGAGACCTTTGAAACCTTTGTCGCCAAGGGGGGTTATGTTTGCCGCAAAGGCGAGATGGTGGAGAATTGGCTGGGTATTATCGACGGCATGGTCAAGATGACGAATTTCTCGGCGGCCGGTAAAAGCGTGTCATTTACCGGCGTGCCGGCCGGCGGCTGGTTTGGCGAGGGTTCGCTTTTAAAGAAGGAAATACTCAAATACGATGCGATGGCCCTGCGCGACACCCGTACCGCCCGTATGCCTATTTCTACTTTTCATTGGTTGCTGGAAACGAGTTTGCCTTTTACGCGGTTTTTGCTGATGCAATTGAATGAGCGTTTGGGGCAGTTTATCGGCATGGTGGAAAATGACCGTCTATTAAATCCGGATACGCGCGTTGCGCGTTGTCTGGTGTCCATGTTTAATTCCCATCTTTATCCGGGATTGGAGAAACTGGTGCAGATATCGCAGGAGGAATTAGGCCTGCTGTCCGGCGCTTCGCGCCAGCGCGCCAATCAGGCATTACAGCTGCTGGAGAAACAAGGCTTATTAAGTCTTGATTACGGCGGCATCCGCATACTCGACCTCGAAGGCCTGCGCCGCTACGAGGCCTGAGCACCACTCCCACACCTTGCCAGTTTTCGATCACGGCAGTTTTTGCCTTCAAATCATGCTAGTTTTTAGCGCGCTTATGCCAAATTTCAGCTTTTGAATGCCGAGTCGAATGAGTCGCTGAAGCTGTTATTTTTCTACGAAGGCTTAATGCTCGGCTTATCGTTGGTAGCGCTGATTTTCTTTGGCCGTAAATATAATTCCAGGAATGAAGAGGCTTATGCGTAGCCGCCGGTGATAATCCTCTTGTTCGAATGAACGCTATTTTCCGTTGGCGGAGACGAGGCGATCATGATCACTGCGGGTTTCGGCGCGTTGCAGAGCAAGCTGTGCCATTAATGCACACGTTCAAAGTTCGAAACGTATATCCCCAGCAATCGCGGTATCATAGCGGTAAGCTATGCCGCACCGGCGGCGCACCGGACTTCGACTTATTCCATGCCTAATTCAGATACCTCCCACGTTGTAGAGCGCCTGGCACTGCTGCGCGCGGCGATGCATCAGCAGCAGATCGACGCGTTGATCGTGCCGTCCGCCGATCCCCATTTGTCCGAATATTTGCCGCCGCGATGGCAGGGCCGTGAATGGCTGTCGGGTTTTACCGGCTCGGTCGGCACTTTTATCATCACGCCCGAATTCGCCGGCATCTGGACCGACGCCCGTTATTGGACCCAGGCCGAACAGCAACTGGCCAATACCGGCATCCAGTTAATGAAGCTGACCTCCGGCGCCAGCGTTCAATATGTCGACTGGCTGGCCGCCCATTTGAAATCCGGCCAGACGGCGGCGGTCGACGGCGCCGTGCTCGGGCTGTCCATCGCCCGTCTTCTGGAACAGGCGCTGCAAGCCAAGGATGTTGCGCTGCGCACAGATATTGACGTGCTCGACCAGGTCTGGGCCGACCGCCCAGCGCTGCCGATGGCGCCGATTTACGAGCACCTGCCGCCTTACGCCTCCAAGTCCCGCATCGGCAAACTGGCCGATTTGCGCATTGCAATGAAGCAACTTGGCGCCCAGCGCCACCTGATTTCGACGCTGGACGACATCGCCTACCTGTTCAACCTGCGCGGCGCCGACGTCAACTACAACCCGATCTTCCTGTCGCACGCGCTGATCGCGCCGACCCGCGCCACGCTGTTCGTCGCCGACGGCAAGATCCCGCCGGCGCTGCGCGCCACGCTGGCCGAGGAGGGCGTCGACGTCGCACCCTACGAATCGGCCGCCGCCGCCCTGGCCGCGCTGCCCGCCGACAGCACGCTGCTGATCGACCCGCGCCGCCTCACCTACGGCACGCGCCAGTGGGTGCCGGCCAAGGTCAAGGTGATCGAGGCGATCAACCCGACCACCTTCGCCAAATCGAAGAAAAGCGAGGCCGACGCCGAACACGTGCGCGCCACGATGGAACAGGACGGCGCCGCCCTGTGCGAATTCTTCACCTGGCTGGACCAGACCCTGGCCGACCCGCAGCGCGCCCCGCTGACCGAAGTGGCCATCGACCACCACATCACGGCGGCGCGCGCGCGCCGTCCCGGCTTCGTCAGCCCCAGCTTCTCGACCATCGCCGGCTTCCGCTCCAACGGCGCGATCATGCATTACCGCGCCACCGACGCCCAGCACTCCGTCATCGAAGGCGACGGCCTGCTGCTGATCGATTCCGGCGGCCAGTACGTGGGCGGCACCACCGACATCACCCGCGTGGTCGGCGTCGGCGCCATCACGGCCGACCACAAACGCGATTTCACGCTGGTGCTCAAGGGTGTGATCGCCCTGTCCCGCGCGCGCTTCCCGCGCGGCACCCGCTCGCCGATGCTCGACGCCATCGCCCGCGCGCCATTGTGGGCCGAAGGCCTGGACTTCGGCCACGGCACCGGCCACGGCGTCGGCTACTTCCTCAACGTGCACGAAGGCCCGCAGTCGATATCGCAATCGGCGATGCCGGAGCCGCACACCGCCATGGAGCCAGGCATGATTACATCGATAGAACCGGGGCTGTACCGCCCGGGCCAATGGGGCATCCGGATTGAAAACCTGGTGCTGAACCGCCCTGCGGGCCAGACCGAATTCGGCGAGTTCCTCGATTTCGAAACGCTGACCCTGTGCCCGATCGACACCCGCTGCATCGACGCCGCGCTGCTGCGCGACGACGAGAAACGTTGGCTGAACGACTATCACGCCACGGTGCGCAAGCGCCTGCGGCCGCTGGTGTCCGGCGCTGCGCTGGCCTGGCTGGAAACCCGTACGGAGGCACTGCCATGAGCGGCCGCGCCACCCGGGCCACGTCCGCCGTCGACCGCCTCAAGGTCCGCAGCGGCAATGCCAAATACTCGATGTCGCGCACCGGCAGCGGCCATTTCTTCCTGACCGAGGGCGCGGGCCAGCCGCCGCTGTGCGCGCCGCTGGAGCTGGACGACTTTGTCGCCTTCGTCAACGGCATCTCGCCCGGACCGCCCAAGCGCGTCAGCAAGCTCGATGTCGCGTTTGAAAAACAGCTGATAAAAAAAGCGCCCTGAGCGCCGCCGCGCTGCCCGTAGCAAGGCGCGCCACCACTGAGAGAGACCGAGCATGCCGTCGATAGAATTCCTGTTTGCCTACTGGTCTGCCCACGAAATCGCCACCAACGGCGTGATTTTGCTGAACCTGGTGGGCGCGCTGCTGCTCGGACTGATGGTCGGTTATGAGCGCTCGTACCATGGCCGCGCCGCCGGCATGCGCACCTACGGGCTGGTTTGCATGGCCTCCGCCGCGCTGACGGTGATCGGCGGCTATCCCAGCGACTGGTTCGGCGGCCACGCCGGCCACACCATCCTGACCTCCGACCCGACCCGCATCGTGCAGGGCATCGTCACCGGCATCGGCTTCCTCGGCGCGGGCGTCATCATGCGCGAAGGCTTCAACATCAGCGGCTTGACCACGGCGGCGTCGATCTGGGCCTCGTCGGTGATCGGTGTAATGGTCGGCATAGGCTTCTATCTGGGCGCGATGGGGCTGGCGGTGCTGTGCGCCGGCGCGATGATCCTGCTGACCAAGGTCGAGGCCTGGCTGCCGTCGCGGCATGCGATCGCCATCACCATGCGCTTCAAGGCGGGCTACCTGCCGCAGGAGCCGGTGCTGCGCGCGATGGCGCTGCAGCGCGGCTACGAGATCGCCGGCGGTTCGATGATGATAGGCAGCGACGGCGGCATGCAGGAGTGGCGCTTCGTCGCCATCGCGCTGAGCAAGCGTAGCGGCGCTCCGATGTCGGTGCTGTCGGCGGAGCTGGCCCAGTTCGACGGCATCCATAGCTTCCAACTGTCCCACGCACGTAACTGACCATGACGATGAACGCACAAGCCCAAGCCGTATTCGATTTCTGGTTCCAGGCCGCCGACGCGCCGCGCAGCGAGTGGTTCCAGAAGAACGAAGCATTCGACCGCGAGATCGCAAGCCGCTTCGGCGCGCTGATAGAACAGGCGCTGGCCGGCGGCCTGCACGAATGGGACGAGGAAGGCCCGCGGTCGGCGCTGGCGCGCATCCTGGTGCTGGATCAATTCTGCCGCAACGTCCATCGCGGCACGCCGCTGGCCTTTGCCGGCGACCCGCAGGCTTTGCAGGCGGCGCGGCACATGGTCGGCGCGCAACGGGACCAGGCGCTGACGCCCTTGCAGCGCGCCTTTGCCTACCTGCCTTTCGAGCACGCGGAGGACATGGCGATGCAGGAGCAGTCCGTGGCCCTGTACACGCGCATGCACGATGCGATACGCGCCACGGCGCCGGCGGGCATCGCCAACAGCATCGCCGGCATGCTCGATTACGCCCATCGCCATCGCGAGGTGATACGCCGCTTCGGCCGCTTCCCACACCGCAACGCCATCCTCGGCCGCGCATCGACGCCGGAAGAACAGGCGTATCTGCAGCAGCCGGGGTCCGGTTTCTGATGGCGACGCTGAACCTGATCGGCGCCGGCCATGTCGGCCGCGTGCTGGGCCGCCTGCTGGCGGCGCAAGCCGGCTTCCAGGTACGGCAGGTGCTGACGCGCTCCGCCGCCTCGGCGCGGGCGGCCGTGGACTTCATCGGCAGCGGCGCGGCCGTGGAGCGCTACGATCAATTGCAGCCGGCCGCCGTGCACCTGTTGGCCGTCGGCGACGACCAGATCCAGTCCGCCTGCGCGGCGCTGGCGCAGGCCGTGCCGCTGCGCGGCAGCGTGGTGTTCCATTGCAGCGGCGCGCTGGCCTCGGACCAGTTGCAGGCGGCGCGCGACGCCGGCGCGCTGGTGGCCAGCGCCCATCCGATCCGTAGCTTTGCCGATCCGGCGGTGGTGGCTGCCCAATTTGCAGGCACCTTCTTTGGCGTCGAAGGCGACGCCGCCGCGCTGGCCGTGCTGACCCCGGCCTTGCAGGCCATCGGCGCGCAGCCGGTGCCGATCGACGCATCGGCCAAGACCGTGTATCACGCGGCCGCCGTCTTCGCCAGCAACTACCTGGTGACGGTGCTGGACGCCGCGCTGCGCGCCTACCAGGCCGCCGGCATCCCGGAGCCGGTGGCGCGGCAGATGGCGCAGCCGCTGGCCACCGAATCGATGGCGAATGTGTTCCGCCTCGGCGCCGCCGCCGCGCTGACGGGCCCGATCGCGCGCGGCGACATGGTTACTGTGGATCGCCAACAACGGGCGGTCAGCCAGTGGGATGCCGCCACGGGCGAGCTGTATCGGGCGCTGGTGGCGCCCACCGTCGAACTGGCGGGGCGAAAACCACGGAAATAGCACGTCGTGACGACTACGGCTCTTATCTCCTTGCAAATTACTACTTAACAACTATATTTTAAGTAGGTGTATGCTTTGTCCAGAACGGCCACGGCTGTCGGCGTTGCAGTTTTATTGGTACGAATTCACAAATAAGTTTCAGGATTAGTCGACAAACTCCGGAATTAGCAATAAGCTTGTTTCTTAGAATGTTTTCTTGAAGAATCAAACATCAAGCCGGCGCACCAATAGGATAGGGGTAAGAACATGTTATTTCTGAAGAGTACGACCGTCACGAAAGCGCCAGGGATTTACGACGTAGATATCGCCGCTAAACCGCCAGGCAAGACCTTTGGCGTGTTCATGGCCACCGATCCGGACAATCCTCCGGCCGAAGTGCTGGCGGCGCTGGCTGCGATGGGGTTCAAGAACACCTACAGCGGCGGCTACACCCACAAGGACCGCGGCAAGGTGCTGGACCTGCACTTCCAGAAGGACGGCACCGACCTGTTCCAGGGCTGGAAAGCGGAAGAGATGGAAGCCAATATGGCCGCCATCACCGCGCTGTTCGGCGGCATCGGCATCACCATCACGCCACGCGTAATGACCCTGGCCGAAGCCTACGCCTAAAAGTTGCCGTAAAAAGACCGCAGCGTCGTTGTAGCTCCTCGCCGTGCTAGCGCACTGTCTTCGTCACTACGCCTAGCTGCGCTCATTTTACGGCAACTTTTTAAGCCTGCACTTCGATGTGATACAGCGCCCACGGGCAGGAACCGAACCGCTCGGCGAGCGGTTTGACGGCCATCTCGTGGACCTTGTCGGCATCGTAGATCGCCCATAGCGGTCCCAAGCCGCCCAGCGCCATCGGCGCGCCATCCAGATGGGTGGCGACGATGTAGCGCTGCGCGCGCGCCTGCGCCATTGTCACCGTGGCCGCATAGCCATCCACCGCACGCAACACCAGCTTGCCGCTATCGCCCAGCGATGCGCCGGCCGCCTTCATCACGTCCAGCAGCAGCGGGCCCCGCAGCGTGTGCACCTTGTTGTCGTATTCCAGCGTCGGCGCGATGGTAATGGCCGGCAGCGCGGCCAGCGCCGCGAAGTCGAAGGCGTGCGCCTTGTCGAAGCTGAGCTTTTGCTTGAACATCATCTGGTCACGCACCGGATCGAAGCGGTCGCGGTTGGCCTTGCCGATGGCGCCGGTGACGGTCAGCAGCGCCGGCCCGGCGGATTTCGACGCGGCGGCTTGCGCGGTGGCGGGCAGGGCGGCGGCGGCCATGCCGGCCAATGCGGCGCGGCCGAGGAACTGGCGTTTTTTCATGCGGAATACTCCTGGCTGACGTAGTGCCGGTATCATACCGCGCATGGATCTATTTGCCGACGACAGCGCCTTGATGCCCATCCCTATCGAGGATGGCGAACTGTGGTTCCAGCAGCGGCTGGCGCTGGACCTGACGCCGGCCGAAGCCATGCAGCGCCTGCTCGACGAAACCGACTGGCGCGAGGAACAGATCCAGGTCTGGGGCAAGCTGCACATGCAGCCGCGCCTGAGCGCCTGGCATGGCGACGCCCGCTACCGCTATTCCGGCAAGCTGTTCCATCCGCTGCCGTTCACGCCTTTGCAGCTGCACATCAAACAGGCAGTGGAGCAGGCCACCGGCCGCCAGTTCAACAGCCTGCTGCTGAACTACTACCGCGACGAGCGCGACAGCATGGGCTTCCACGCCGACAACGAGCCGACGCTGGGGCCGAATCCCGCCATCGCCTCGGTCAGCTTCGGTGCGCCGCGCACCTTCATCCTCAAGCACCGCACCTTGCCCAAGACCGTCAAGCTGGCGCTGGGCGACGGCTGCCTGCTGCTGATGGCGGGCAGCCTGCAGCATCACTGGCAGCACGGCATCAACAAGGAACGCGCGCCGCGCGGACCGCGCGTCAACCTCACTTTCCGCAATATTTTGCGCGAACCTTAAGCCTCTCTTAAGTTTGGAATAAGCTGATTTAAGCCATCCATTATTTGGCTTACATCCTGTCACACTTCTTACTAAATCGGTGCGGACATCAGTTGGCACGAGTGCTATCTTGATTCCATCGCACTTCAGAGAACTGCGATCCCAAGCAAGTCCAACACTCATTTTTTGCTGAAAGATCCAAGACCATGAAAAAAATTCTGTTCGCATTAGTCGCTACCGCCGCCGCACTGGCCGGCACCTCCGCTTACGCCGCCGATTTGGGCGATGATGCCGGCTCCGGCTACGTCGGTGTAGGCGTACTGGGCAGCCGCTACAAGTTCGACGTGCCCAACGCCACCAGCTCTTCCGGCAACAGCGGCACCAAGGCCGGCGGCAAGATCTACGGCGGCTACAACATCGACAAGACCTGGGCGGTTGAAGGCGGCTACACCAACTTCGGCAAGCAAGACTACAACTACACCGTGAACGGCGCTGCCGGCAGCGTGAAGTCCGACGCGCATTCGTTCTACGTTGCGGGCAAGGGCACCTGGCCAGTGAACGAGCAGATCGCCGTGTTCGGCAAGCTGGGCGTGGCGCGCAACCACAACTCCGTCAGCACCACCGGCATCGCTGCCGTCAGCGGCGACGCCAACAAGAGCGCGCTGTACGCTTCGGTCGGCGCCGAGTATGCGATTTCCAAGCAGGTGAAAGTCTCGCTGGAGTATGAAAACTATGGCAAGAACAACATCGACATGGGCCGCAAGAACGGCGCGATCACCGCAGGCCTGCGCTACAACTTCTAAACCCGGTTAGCAGTAATAAAAAAAGGCCACCTTGCGGTGGCCTTCGTCGTTTACACGGTCAGTGGCTTGTAGCGGATGCGTTTCGGCTTCGCGCCTTCCTCGCCCAGGCGTTTCTTCTTGTCGGCTTCGTATTCCTGGTAGTTACCGTCGAAGAAGGTGACTTGCGAGTTGCCTTCGAAGGCCAGGATGTGGGTGGCGATACGGTCCAGGAACCAGCGATCGTGGGAGATCACCAGCACGGAGCCGGCGAACTCCAGCAGCGCGTCTTCCAGCGCGCGCAGGGTTTCCACGTCCAGATCGTTCGACGGTTCATCGAGCAGCAGCACGTTGCCGCCCTTGAGCAGCGTCTTGGCCAGGTGCAGACGGCCGCGTTCACCGCCGGACAGGTTGCCGACGATCTTCTGCTGGTCCGACCCCTTGAAGTTGAAGCGGCCCAGGTAGGCGCGCGACGGCATGTCGAAACGGCCGACGCTGAGCATGTCGGCGCCGCCGGACACGTCCTCGAACACGCTCTTGCTGTCGCTCAGCGTATCGCGGCTCTGGTCCACCAGCGAGATGCGGGCGGTCTGGCCGATCACCACTTCGCCGCTGTCCGGCTTGTCGAGGCCGGCGATCATCTTGAACAAGGTCGACTTGCCGGCGCCGTTCGGGCCGATGATGCCGACGATGGCGCCCGGCGGAATGGTGAACGACACATTGTCGATCAGCAGGCGGTCGCCGAACGCTTTCGAGACGTTCTTGAACTCGATCACTTCATTGCCCAGACGCTCGGCCACAGGGATGAAAATCTCCTGGGTCTCGTTGCGCTTCTGGTATTCGTACTCGCTCAGCTCGTTGAAGCGGGCCAGGCGGGCCTTGGACTTGGCCTGGCGTGCTTTCGGATTCTGGCGCGACCATTCCAGTTCCTTGGCCAATGCTTTCTGGCGCGCGGACTCGGTCGATTCTTCCTGCTTCAGGCGGTTGGCCTTCTGGTCCAGCCACGACGAGTAGTTGCCCTTCCATGGAATGCCATGGCCGCGGTCCAGTTCCAGGATCCATTCGGCGGCGTTGTCGAGGAAGTAGCGATCGTGGGTGATGCCGACCACGGTGCCCGGGAAGCGCAGCAGGAACTGTTCGAGCCATTCGACGGACTCGGCGTCCAGGTGGTTGGTCGGTTCGTCGAGCAGCAGCATGTCCGGCTTGGACAGCAGCAGCTTGCACAGCGCCACGCGGCGCTTCTCGCCGCCGGACAGCACGCCGATCTTGGCGTCCCAAGGCGGCAGGCGCAGCGCGTCGGCGGCCATTTCCAGTTGCAGGTTCAGGTTGCCGCCGTCGGAGGTCGAGATGATCGCCTCCAGACGCGCCTGCTCGGTGGCCAGCGCGTCGAAGTCGGCGTCTTCCTCGGCATAGGCGGCGTACACGGCTTCCAGCTTGGCTTGCGCCTCGAACACTTCGCCCAGGCCGGATTCGACTTCCTGGCGCACGGTTTTTTCGGGATCCAGTTGCGGTTCCTGCGGCAGGTAGCCGATGTTCAGGCCCGGCATCGGCACGGCTTCGCCCTGGATGTCGGTGTCGATGCCTGCCATAATTTTCAGCAAGGTCGACTTACCGGAGCCGTTCAGGCCCAGCACGCCGATCTTTGCGCCCGGGAAGAAGGACAGCGAAATATCTTTCAGGATCTGGCGCTTGGGCGGGACGATTTTGCCCACGCGGTTCATGGTATAGACGTAATTTGCCATTGAGAATCTCAGTCAGAATTTTTGAATTGCGTAGAAATGCAAGGAAGGACGACAGGATACGATAAATCCAGCCGCCCGCCCACTATTTAGCGCGTTTGCTCATCCACAGGCCCTCGGCCACGTACAGCGCCAGCGCGGCCCAGATGATGACGAAGCCGATCAGCCGCGCCTGCGGGAAGGTTTCATGGAACACCCACACGCCCAGCAGCGCCTGCATGGTGGGCGACAGGTATTGCAGCAGGCCCAGCACCGACATCGGTATCTTGCGCGCGCCGGCCGCGAACATCACCAGCGGGATCGCGGTGATCGGCCCGGCCGCCGCCAGCAGCCAGCGGGTGCTGTCGTAGGGCGTGTTGAGGAAGGTGTTCTGGCCGTGCAGGGTCAGCCACAGCACATAGGCCAGCGCCAGCGGGAACAGCAGCATGGTTTCCAGCGACAAGCCCTCCAGCGCCGCCAGCGCCGCCGTCTTGCGCAGCAGGCCGTAGCCGCCGAAGGTGATGCCCAAAATTAAGGCAATCCACGGCAGCTGGCCGGCCGACCAGGTCAGCCACAGCACGCCGCTGGCGGCCACGCCGATGGCCAGCCACTGGCCGCGCCGCAGTTTTTCCTTCAGCACCAGCAGCCCGAGCAGCACGTTGATCAGCGGATTGATGAAGTAGCCGAGGCTGGCGTCGATGACGTGGCCGTTGTTGACCGACCAGATGTAGACGAACCAGTTGGCCGTCAACAGCAGCGAACTGGCGACAAAGCTGGCCAGCACGCGCGGCTTGCGCAGTACTTGCGGCAGCCATTTCCATTGCTGGCGGGCCGTCAGCACCAGGCCCAGGAACAGCAGCGACCACAGCATGCGGTGGGCCAGGATTTCCAGCGCCGGCACCTCGCCGATGGCGTGGAAGTACAGCGGGAACAGGCCCCAGCAGAAGAACGCGAATGTGGCGTAAATAATACCTGTGTTCATGAGGGCGGACGGCGGGGACGAGGGCAAGGTCTGCCATTATCGCCGAAATGACGGGCCGCCGCTGCCGGGCCCGCCGCACGGCCGACCGCCGAACTCGCGCTTCAGGCCGCAGCGGCGTACACTGGCGATATTGAAAATTTGGAATCCTATTCCATGCGAAAATCTCCTTGCCTTTTGCAAATAGTTATCCTATTGTGCAATGCACCAAAACAACAACAGGTGCAATCTTGACCGAGCAACATAAGAAAAGCAGCCTCGTCGCCCTGACGCTGGCTGCGGTAGGCATCGTTTACGGCGATATCGGTACCAGTCCCCTCTACACCCTCAAGACCATCTTCGACCCCGAGCACGGCCTGGCGCTGAGCGAGTTCAACCTGCTGGGCATCATTTCGCTGATTTTCTGGGGCCTGACGATGATCGTCTCGCTCAAATACGTCACGCTGGTGCTGCGCGCCGACAACCGCGGCGAGGGCGGCATCATGGCGCTGATGGCGCTGGTGCTCAATTCGGTCAGCAAGGCCGCGCCGCGCTGGCATTATCCGCTGATGCTGCTGGGCGTGTTCGGCGCCACCATGTTCTATGGCGACAGCGTCATCACGCCCGCCATCTCGGTGCTGAGTGCGATGGAGGGCCTGGAAGTGGCCGCGCCCGGCCTGGAACAGTACATCGTGCCGCTGACCATCATCGTGCTGGTCACGCTGTACGCGGTGCAGCGCCACGGCACGGCCGGCATCGGCCGCCTGTTCGGCCCGGTGATGGTGATCTGGTTCGCCGCGCTGGCCGTCATGGGCCTGATCAACATCATCGAAGCGCCGCAGATCCTGTGGGCGCTCAATCCGTGGAACGCCTTCCGCTTCATGATCCAGAACCGCATGATCGCCTTCGTCGCGCTGGGCGCCGTGGTGCTGGCCTTCACCGGCGCCGAGGCGCTGTACGCCGACATGGGCCACTTCGGCAAGAAGCCGATCCGCGCCGCCTGGTTCCTGGTGGTGTTCCCCGCGCTGGCGCTGAACTACCTGGGCCAGGGCGCGCTGCTGCTGGTGCATCCGGAAGCGATCTCCAATCCCTTCTTCCAGCAACTGGGCGCGTGGAGCGTCTACCCGCTGGTGGTGCTGTCGACGATGGCGACGGTGATCGCCTCGCAGGCCACAATTTCCGGCACCTTCTCGATGACCAAGCAGGCCATCGCACTGGGGCTGCTGCCGCGCATGCGCGTGGTGCACACGTCCGAGCGTGAAATCGGCCAGATCTACATCCCGGCCGTCAACTGGCTGCAGCTGGCGGTGGTGCTGCTGGCCGTGGTGGGCTTCGGTTCGTCGGACAAGCTGGCCGGCGCCTACGGCATCGCGGTGACGGCGACCATGCTGGCCACCACCTTCCTGACCTTCTTCGTCACCCGCTACCGCTGGCACATGCCGCTGGCCCTGTGCCTGGCCGCCACCGGCTTCTTCATCATCATGGACATCATGCTGTTCTCGGCCAGCACGCTCAAGCTGTTCCACGGCGGCTGGTTCCCGCTGCTGCTCGGCGCCGTGCTGTTCACCATCATGCTGACCTGGAAGCGCGGCCGCGAGCTGGTGTTCCAGAACCTGCAGAAGCATGCGATTCCGCTGGAGGACTTCCTGTCCTCGCTGTTCGTGGCGCCGCCGACGCGCGTCTACGGCACCGCCATCTTCCTGCGCGGCGAGAGCGACGGCGTGCCGCATGCGCTGCTGCACAACCTGTCGCACAACAAGGTGCTGCATGAACGCGTGGTGTTCTTCACGGTGCATGTGGTGGAAGAGCCCTACGTTCCCGAGGCCGAGCAGGTCAAGGTCACGGACCTGGGCCACCAGTGCTACCAGCTCAACGTCTACTACGGCTTCAAGGACGAACCGGACATCCCGCGCGCGCTGGCCTTGTGCGACTGCCTCGGCCTGCCGTTCGAGATGATGGAGACCTCCTTCTTCATCGCCCGCCAGACGGTGATCTCGACCCCGGGCGCCGGCATGGCGACCTGGCGCGAGCATCTGTTTGTGACGATGTCGCGCAATGCGCGCGGCGCCGCCGACTACTACCAGATCCCCACCAACCGCGTGATCGAGCTGGGTACGCAGGTGGAAATTTAAGCACACGGGCGGTGCTAAAAGATGTAACCGAATGTAGTGCATGGAGCGGAAGCTGCGAGGTCTGCTAAACTTCTGCTCCGAATGCGCGCGCGCCAGCGCCCCAATACGAACACTCATCAAAGGTAATCATGAAATCGATGTTCCAATTTATTGCTGCCGTTGCCTGCGTAGCGGCCCTGACGGCCTGCGGCGGCGGTGCGAAAAACACTGCGGCGGAAGTGAAGCCGCAACCGGCATTCAAAGTGACCGAGACCCTGGCCGGCACCGGCACCCAGGCTGCGACGGGCGATCTGGTGGTGATCAACTTCGTCGGCTACCTGTACAACCCGGCCAAGGCCGATTTCAAGGGCGACAAAGTGGAAAGCTCGGTCGATACCGGCAAGCCTGCCACGCCGTTCGTGGTCGGCGTGGGCACCGTGATAACGGGCTGGGACCAGACCATCGTCGGCATGAAGGTGGGCGCCAAGCGCACCGCCATCCTCCCGGCCAATTTGGCGTATGGCGCCACTGCGCGCGATGCAGTGAAACTGACCGGCTTTACCTACCAGCCGATTGAAGCCAATTCGCCGCTGGTCTACGATATTGAGCTGATCGATGTCGTCAAGCCGAGCGTACCGCCGGTGGTCGTGCCTCCGCCGACCACGCTGCAAATCAAGGATACCGTGATCGGCACCGGCGCCACGGTCGCTGCCGGCCAGACGATCACCGCGAACTACACGCTGTACCTGTACGATGGCACCCGCGGGGACTTCCGTGGCGCGGTCAAGGATACGACGGTCGGCTCGACGGCGCGCGAGTTTCCTCTGGTCGAAGGCACCGCGACCACCACCGGCGTGATCGCCGGCTGGGTCCAGGGCATTCCAGGCATGAAGGTGGGCGGCAAGCGCACCCTGTTCGTTCCGCCTGAGCTGGCGTACAAGGCGGCTGGAACGGCGACCATCCCTCCCAACTCCACGCTGATCTTCGATATCGAGCTGGTAAGCATCAAATAAAAACGGTTCACGCATTAAAAAAGCAGCCCTCGGCTGCTTTTTTTTCGTCACCGTTTCGCTAGGCCTGGTCGCGCAGCACCTGTGCGGGGGCGATGCGCATCGCCGTCAACGTGTGGCGCAGCGTGGCGGCCGCCACCACCAGCAGCGCGAACGCCAGCGCCGCCGCCGGCGCCCAGCCGCCCAGCGGCGTGCGCGCGGTGTAGCCTGCCAGATAGCGTTCGATGGCGATCCAGGCCAGGGGCAGCCCCACCGCGCCGGCCACCGCCGTCAACAGCACGAACTCGCGGCTGACCAGCGCCGCAATCGCGGCATTGCCGGCGCCGTGCAGCTTGCGCAGCACGATCTCGCGCGAACGCCGCTGCACGCTGTGCGCCGCCAGCACGTACATGCCGAAAGCCGCCAGCGCGAACACCACCGCCGTGGCGCAGCCCAGCAGCCTGGCCATGCGCACGTCGTCGGCATAAGCCTGCGCGTAGTAGCTGCCCCCGCCGCGTATCACCGGCTCGCCGGCGGGGAAGTAGCGGCTCCATGCCGTGGCGATGTCCTGCTCCAGCGCGGCCCGGCTGCGGGCGCCAGGTGTGCCCGCAGCGCCCATGCGCACGGTCAGCAGCTGATTGTCGCGCGCGATCTGGTACATGGTCGGCCGCACCGGATCGCGCAGCGTTTCCCAGCGCACGTCCGGCGCCACGCCGGCGATGCGGAACTGCGTGCCGCCGATGCGCTGGCCGACGGCTTGCTGCGCGGACGGCCAGCCCAGCGCCTGCACCGCCGCCTGGTTGAGCACCACGTTCTGCTCGCCGTCGCCATCGCCAGGCGCTGTCTCGATGCGCGGATCGAACAGGCGTCCGGCCACTGGCTTGAGTCCATAGACGTTGAAGAAATCCGCGCCGACAAAATGCACGCCCAACGACGCACTGGTGCCGTCCACGCGCTTGACCGTGGTGCTGCCGTGGGTGCCGGTGCCGTCGTCGCGGCCCGGCACGTCGCGGCTGTCCGCCACGCCGGCCACGCCGGGCAGTTGCGCGATGGCGTCGCGCAGCGAACGGGCGGCGGGGCTGTCGCGCAGGTTGTCCTTCATCTCCACCACCAGCAAGGGCGCGGGATCGAAGCCGGGCGGCGCCGCTGCGGCGAACTGCGTTTGCCACAGGATCGCCAGCGCCACGCTGCCCATGCTCATGGCGACGCCGAACTGCACCGCCGTCAAGCTGCGGCGCAGCCAGGCGCCGCCTGCGGTTTCGCCGCTGCGGTGGGCCAGCGTGCCGCCCATGTCGACGCCGCGCGCCAGCCAGCCCGGATAGACGCCGGCCGCCGCGCCAGCCAGGGCGCCGGACAGCAGGCACAGGCCGATCGTCAACGGCGTGAACATGCCGTCGAGGCGGCGCTCCAGCAGGTCGGACGCCAGCGGCAGCAGCAGCCACGCCAGCAGCACGCCCAGCGCGGCGGCGGCCACCGACAGCAGCATGGCCTCGGCCATGAACTGCGTCAGCAGCTGATGGGTGCTGGCGCCGAGCACACGGCGTACGGCGATCTCGCGCTGGCGGCGCACGCTGCGCACCGTCGCCAGGTTGACGTAGTTGACCACCGCGAGGAACAGTACCAGCAAGCCGGTGGCGCCGAGCGCCAGCACCACGCGCAGGTCGCCGCGCGGGCCGGTGCCCATGGTGTTGGCGACGCTGCGGTCGAAGTAGGCGTCGGCCAGCGGGCCCAGGCCGATATCGACCATCTTGCGCTGGCCCAGCGCCGCCTTCATTTCCGGCGTCGCGATGTCGGCCCATGGCGCGCGGTCGATGGCGTCCTGCAGCACCCGCTGCAAGGCTTGCGGGCTGACGCCGGGAGCGGTCTTGACGTAGATGCGCCCGCCGATGCCCATCCAGTTGGACAGCGCGTCCTCGCGCTCCTTCTGCGGCCATAGCGCGCTGCCCACGCCGACCAGCGCGTTGAACTGCAGCGTGCTGTTGGCCGGCCGGTCCGCCAGCACCGCGCGCACCTGCAGCGCCTGGCGATTGATCTCGATGGTGCGCCCCAGCGGCTCGGCGTCGCCGAACAGGCGCCGCGCGGTCTGCCGCGTCACGGCCAGGCCGTCGGGTTGGGACAGCGCCGCACGCAGGTCGCCGGCCAGCGCTTGCAGGCCGCTGATGGACTGGAACGCCGGATCGACCGCCGTCACCTCCAGTTCCTGCGCGCGCCCCTGCAGTTGCAGCGTGGTCCGGCGCGGCCACCAGGCGCTGGCCTCCAGCGCCACCCCGCTGCGCAGGGCCACTTCACGCAGGGCGAACGGGGTGTACTCCATCCATTGCGGTTGCGGAATGAAGTTCAGGCGGTGCTTGATGAGGAATACGCGCTCGCGCTGCGGCACGTCGCTGTCGTAGCTGAACGAGTAGGCCACGAAGCCGAGCAGCAGGAAGCAGACGGCGAAGCCCGTCGCCAGCCCGAGTATCTCCACGGCGGCGTGGAAGGGCTGGCGCAACATCAGGCGCCAGCCAATGCGGAAGTCGCTGGTTTTCATTCTAGTCCTCCGGTTCAGTCGCGCAGTGCCAGCGCTGGCGACATGCGCAGGGCCGTTGCCGTGTGGCGGGTCGTGGCCAGCAGCGCCACCAGCATCGCCATCGCCAGCGCCGCCACCAGCGTCCAGATGCCGATGGGCGCGTGCTCGGTGTAGTGCGCCAGGTAGCGCTGGATGGCCACCGCCGCCAGCGGCAGGCCGATCAGCGCGCCGGCGCCCACCAGCGCCGAGAATTCGCGGCCCATCATCAGTGCGATGTCGACGCGGCCGGCGCCGTGCAGCTTGCGCATCACGATCTCGCGCCGGCTGCGCTGCACGCTGTAGGCCGACAGCACATAGATGCCGAACGCCGCCAGCGCGATGGCGATCACGCTGGTGGTCGTCAGTATCCGTATCAGGCGCGCCTCGGTGGCATAGCGTTCTTCCAGCACGCCCTGCTGCGTTTTCATTTCCATGATGGCGTTGGGGAAGTGGCGGCGCCACAGCGGCTC
This sequence comes from Duganella sp. HH101, assembly GCF_001758795.1. Taxonomy (NCBI): domain Bacteria; kingdom Pseudomonadati; phylum Pseudomonadota; class Betaproteobacteria; order Burkholderiales; family Oxalobacteraceae; genus Duganella; species Duganella sp. HH101. The sequence goes on from NZ_LRON01000003.1 coordinate 421,863, forward strand.
GATTTCGGTGTAGGCCGTTTCCAGGCTGTCGCGGGTGCGTATCGTCAGCACGCCGCCGGGGCGCACGAAATAGACCACCGCTTTCGACGGCTGGTGCAAACCCTGGAAGCGCACGTCCGGCGCGACGCCGACGATCTCCATCCCGCCCGGTACCGCCTTTCCGACCGCATCCTGCGGCGAGGCATAACCCAACGCCAGCGCGGCGGCGGTGTTGACCACGGCGCGCGGGGCTTTGTCGTAGCCGACGTCCTGCGCCGCGTTGTACAGGCGTCCGTGCAATGGCTGCAGGCGGCTCACTTCAAACCAGTTGGCGCTGACGTTCTTGCCTTCCAGCGGGATCTCGCGGCCGTCCCTGGTGGTGACGGTATTGATCAGCTTCATGCCGTCGCGGCCGACGGCCTCCGAGATGGACGCCACGCCCTCCACGCGCGGCAGCCTGCCCAGTTGTTCGATGAAGGCCTCGGCCTCCGGCTTGCCTTCGCTATTGGACGGCAAATCCAATACCAGCAGGTGTGCCGGATCGAAGCCAGGCGACGCATGCATGGCGAACCAGGTCTGCCAGCCGACCGCCAGCGCCGACGCCGACAAGGCCATCGCGCTGGAGAACTGCACCACGGTCAGCACGCGCCGCACCCACAGGCCGGCTGCGGTTTCGCTGTTGCCGCGTCCCGCCAGCGCGGGGCCGGGCAAGGCATGCTGCGCCAGCCATGCGGGATAGGCGCCGGCGCATACGCCGATGAACAAACCGAACGCCAGCGCGATTACGCAGCGCAAGGGCGTGAACGTGCCACCGAGCGGACGGTTCACCAGATCGGCGAAGGTCGGCAGCAGCAGCCAGGCCAGCACCAGGCCGGCGGCTGCGGCCAGCACCGAGGTCAACGCCGCCTCGCTGAGGAACTGGCGCACCAGCCGCGCCGCGCCGGCGCCCAGCAGCTTGCGGATGCCGATCTCGCGCTGGCGGCGCAGGGTGCGCACCGTGGCCAGGTTGACGTAGTTGATCGCCGCCAGCAGCAGGACCAGCAGGCCCGCCGCCGCCATCCCGAACACGCTGCCGCGCTGACCGTAGTTTTCGCCGGCGCGGCTGTTCGCCAGGCCTTCATCGAAGTAGACGTCGCGCAGCGGCAGCAGGCTGATATCGGCGACGTTGCGCCCGTTCAGGCCTTTGCCCATCGGGCCAGTCTTGACGCGCTGGTTGATCGGCGACTTTTCGCTGGCCTGCTGCAGCAGCGCGGTCAATTCCGCCATCGATGCGCCGGGTTTGAGTTTCATGTAGACGGTGCCGCGCCCCCATTTGCTGATCGCGGTCTCGCGTTCAGGCCAGGCGCTGCTGGCGGTGCCGATCAGCGCCTCGTACTGCTGGCTGCTGTTTGCCGGGGGATTGGGCAGCAGGGCTCTTACCTGCAATACGGTGCCGTCGATCCTGACGGTCTGGCCGATCGCGGGCGATGAGCCGAACAGCTTCTGTGCACCGGCGCGCGTCAGCGCCAGGCCGTCCGGCCGGGCCAGCGCCGCAGCCAGCTCGCCCTGCAACTCGGCGATGCCGAACATGGTGGCGAAAGCGGGATCGACCACCTGCAGGTCCACCGCACGCAGCTCGCCGCCGACGCCCAGCGGCACTTCGAGCGGCTTGGCGATACTGGCCTCCGACACCATGCCGCTGGCAAGCGCCACATCGCGTAAGGGCATGAAGGCCCATGCCTGCCATTCCGGCCGGGGGAAGACGTTGATGCGCTGCTTGACGACGACCACGCGGTCGTTGTCGGGAATGGCGCTGTTGAAGTTGATGCAGAAATCGACGAAGCCGAACAGCAGAAAGCAGGCGGCGAAGCCGATGGCGAGACCGCCTATCACCACGGCGGAGTAGGCCGGCTGCTGCAACAGCAGCCGCCAGCCTATGCGAAAGTCGCGCAGGTTCATGTGAATGATCCTGACGCTTTAAGCGGCTTGCAGTACGTCGACCATGATGCGGCCGTCCAGCAGATTCAATGTGCGCGAAGCCTGCGCGGCGTGGTCCGGCGAGTGCGTGACCATGACCACGGTGGTGCCTTCGGCGTTGATCTCGCGCAGCAGGCGCATGACCTCGTCGCCGTGCGCCGTGTCCAGATTACCGGTCGGCTCGTCGGCCAGCAGGACGGCGGGGCCGGCCACCAGCGCGCGCGCGATGGCCACGCGCTGCTGCTGGCCGCCCGACAGTTGCGAAGGACGGTGCGAAGCGCGGTGGCCCACGCCCAGTTTGTTGAGCATCGCGGTGACGCGCTCGCGCCGTTCGCGCGCCGGTGTGCCGTTGTACTCCAGCGCCAGTTCGACGTTCTCGAAGACGGTCAGTTCTTCGATCAGGTTGAAGCTCTGGAAGATGAAGCCGATGCGGCCGCGCCGCAGCTGGTTCAGTTTCGATTCGCTCCAGCCGGCCACGTTCTGGCCTTCGAACCAGTACTCGCCGTGGTTGGGCACATCCAGCAAGCCCAGTATGCCCAGCAGGGTCGACTTGCCGCAGCCGGATGGTCCGGTGATGGCGACGTATTCGCCCGCTTCGATCTCCAGGTCGATGCGGTCCAGGGCCGTGGTCTGGATTTCTCCTGCCTGGTGGATTTTGCTGATGCCGACGAGTTTGAGCATGGGGTGCGCCTTTAATGATAGTGGTGAGAATTTACTGCGTAATTTGCAGTCGTGGTGAATTTCCGTAGGCCGCGTAGCTGGACAACAGCACCTTGTCGCCTGCGGCCAGCCCGTCCAGCACTTCCAGCTGGCTGTTGTTGCGGCGGCCGATGCGCACCGCGCGGCGCTGCGCCGTGCGGCCGCCGGCGTCGAGCACATAGACCCAGGCGCCGCCGCTGTCGTTGATGAAGGCGCCGTTCGGCAGCAGCAGCGCCTTGGCCGGCTCGCCCAGCGTGATGCGCGCGTCCAGGCTCTGGCCGGGGTTGAGCACCGGCGGCTGGCCGCCGGTGAACACCAGTTCGACCGTGAAGCGGCCGTCCTTGATCTGCGGGTAGATGGTGCGGATGTCGACCGCGTAGCTGCGCTCCTCCTGCTTGACGCTGCCGTGGCGGCCCACCGCCATGCGGTTCAGGTAGTACTCGTCGACGCTGGCGGAGAGCTTGAAGCGCGCCGGATCGTCGATGCGGCCGATGTTCTTGCCGGTGCTGATCGATTCGCCCACTTGCAGGCGGAAGTTGGTCAAGCGGCCTTCGACCGGCGCCCGCACGGCCAGCGCGTCGACCGTGGCCGAGACCAGCTTCAGGCCGGAGTTCAGGCCTTCGATGGCCGATTCCAGCTGTTGGGCGGCGTTGCGGCGCACGTTTTCCTCGGTGCCGGTGGCGCGCTCCTCCTGCGCCAGCAGGCGGCGCTGCTGCTGCAGCTTGTCCGCCGATTCCTCCAGCGCGACGGCGGAGATGTAGCCCTGCGCCGCCAGCCTGACGTTGCGCTCGTGCTGCTTGCGTACCTGTTCCAGCGCGTACTGGAGGTCTTCGCGCCGCCGCTGGTGGTCGCTGGCGCTGGCTTCCTGCGCCACGCGCAGGTTGGACAGGTTGAAGATGCTGACCGCGTGCTCCGACTGCCGCGCCAGCAGTTCCAGGTTGCGCTGCGGGTTGGAGATGCGGAACAGCAGCTGTCCGTTTTTCACCAGCGTGCCGTCGATGGCGAAGACTTCCTCGACGCGGCCCGATTCGACCGAGTCGAGTATCACCGAATTGAGCGGCTCCGCATTGGCGCGCACGACGATTTCGTCGACGAAGATGCCGGGCGTGGCCTGGCCGATGCGCAGCTCCGCGCCATCCACCTGCAGGCCGCGCGGCATCCATGCCCACAGCCCGTAGCCGGCCGCCGCCACGGCCAGCGTGGCCGCCACGCCGATGGCGATGGCCTTGCCGCGTTTGCGGGGCACCACCACGTCCATCGCAGCGCCGCTGGACGGCAGGGGAGAAGGAGGGGAGCCGAAATTTTTTTTGATGTGCATGCCAGCCATACAGCAAAGCCCGTGCCATGCCCGTATCGCCCGGTTTGACGGGCGATACGGGCCGCGTCGTCCACCAGGTGTCCGCTTATGAACAGTGGCCGATGTTCGGAACTGAACACTTGCGGCGAACGTGGGCGGAGCGCGGACCGAGGGCCGGTCCCAAGCCGGTTGGCGGCTGCTAGAATGCCTGCATGTCCGCCTATGTACTGATACTCGATGATGACGCCGATGTCGCCACTGCCGCCCAGTTGCTGCTGCGGCGGCGCTATGGCAAGGTCGCCACGCTGTGCGACCCGGCCGGCCTGCCGGCCTTGCTGGCGCAGGGCGTGCCCGACGTGGTGCTGCTGGACCTGAACTTCACGCCCGGCTTCATCGACGGCGCCGAAGGCCTGGCGCTGCTCGACCTGCTGCGCGCGCAGGCGCAGCCGCCGGCGGTGATCGCCATGACCGCCTACGCCGACGTGCCGCTGGCGGTGGAAGCGCTGAAGCGCGGCGCGGGAGACTTCATCACCAAGCCCTGGGACAACGCGCGGCTGGTGGCCGCCATCGACCAGGCGCTGGCGCGCCGCGCCGCCCTGCGCGGACCGGCCGCTGCTGCGCCGGACCTGATGGGCGAATCGGCGGCGATGCGCGAGCTGAAGGCCCTGATCGCAGGCGTGGCGCCGACCGAAGCGAATGTGATGGTGCTGGGCGAGAACGGCGTCGGCAAGGAGCTGGTGGCGCGCGCCATCCACGCGCTGTCGCGCCGCTCGGCCGGCACGCTGCTGGCGGTGGACATGGGGGCGCTGCCGGAATCGACTTTCGAGAGCGAGTTGTTCGGCCATCGCAAAGGTTCGTTCACCGACGCCAAGGCCGACAGGGCGGGGCGCTTCCAGGCCGCGCGCGGCGGCTCGCTGTTCCTCGACGAAATCGGCAACATGCCGCTGGTCGCGCAGGCCAAGCTGCTGACCGCGCTGGAACGGCGCGAGGTGACGCCCATCGGCGCCGACAAGCCGGAGGCCATCGATGTGCGCATCATCAGCGCCACCAACCTGGAGGAGACGCGCCTGTTCGATCCCGCCGTGTTCCGCCCGGATTTGCTATTCCGCCTGAACACCATCGTGATCCGCGTGCCGCCGCTGCGCGAACGGCGCGAAGATATTCCTCTGCTGCTGTCGCACTACCTGACGCACTATGCCTTGCAGTACGAACGGCCGGCGCGCGAAGTGAGCGCGGCGGCGATGGATGGCCTGCTGCGCTACGAATGGCCGGGCAATGTGCGCGCGCTGCGCCATGCCTGCGAACGGGCCGTGATTCTGGGGCAGGGCGCCGACTATGCGCTCAGCGATTTCGGCCTGCCCGGCAGCGGCGTAGCCGTCGACGGCGATGAAGCCGCCGCGCAGGTATGGGCACTGCCTGGCACTGCAAGCCCGGCACGCGCCGCCGCTGCCGGCGACATGACGCTCGATGCGCTGGAGCGCGAAGCCATCGCCTCGGCACTGTCTCAATTCAACGGCAACATCAGCCACGCCGCCAAGACGCTGGGCATCAGCCGCGCGGCGCTGTACCGCAAGCTGGGCAAGCATGGCATCTGAACGCGCCCTCAAGCTGGGCGCCGTCGCCAGCGTCGGCGCGCTGATGGCGCTGACCGCCGTTGCCGACGTGATGTCCGCCGCGCCGGAAGCGCGCCGCATCGTCCTGTGCGGCCTGGCCGGGCTGGTCCCCGCCACCGTGCTGTGGCAATGCCTGCGCGCGCTGGCGCCCCGTGCTCCGCGCATGGAGCCGCAGGCCAGCGCTCCATCCCCCGGCCGCGAACTGTCCGACGCCTTGCTCGCACTGGAAGCGCGCCTCGAACATGCGCCCATGGCCCTGTTCAGCATCGGGAATGCGGCCGGTGCCGGTGCGGTGGCGCCGTTGAACGCCAGCGCGCGCCGTCTGCTGGCGCCGGGCCGCGCCAGCGCGCCGCAGGATCTGCACCAGTTGCTGGCCGCGCAGGCCGCCGGCCGCCGGCCAGCGGCAGCTGATCAGCTTCGACACCGAACGCGGCGTCGAGCGCGCACTGGTCGCCGTCGCCGCGCTGACCATGCAGGGCGTGGCCCAGCGCCTGGCGGCCGTGATGCCGGTGGAGAGCGAGCTGGAAGCCGAGGCGCTGAACGCCTGGCGCGAGCTGGTGCAGGTGCTGACCCACGAGATCATGAATTCCCTGACCCCGGTCGCCTCGCTGTCGCGCACCGCCTGCGGCCTGCTGGACGAAGCGGCGGAAGGCCTGCCGGCCGACATCCACGCCGACCTGGGCACCGCGCTGGACGCGATCTCGCGCCGCGCCGCCAGCCTGGTGGATTTTGTCGGCAGCTACCGCAGCCTGTCGACCGTGGCGCAGGCGCAGCCGCAGCGCGTGCCGCTGGAGGACTTGTTCGAGCGCCTGTCCATGCTGCTCGCGCCGCAGTGGCAGGCGCTGGGCGGGCGCGTGGTGTTTTCGGTGGAACCGGCGTCGCTGGCGGTGATGATCGATCCGGGGCAGCTGGAGCAGGCGCTCATCAACCTGCTGAAGAACGCGGCCGAAGCCATCACCGGCAAGGCCCCGGAGGCGCAGGTGCGCGCTCGCCTGAGCCGGGGTGGCCGCCTGCGCATCGAAGTGTCGGACAACGGCCCCGGCGTGCCGGAGGCGCTGGCCGCGCACATCTTCACGCCCTTCTTCTCGACCAAGAAGCAGGGCCGGGGCATAGGCCTGGCGATGGTGCGGCACCTGGTGCACGCCAACGGTGGCACGGTGCGTTATGCGCGCTCGGTCAGCGCCGGCGCGCGCTTCACGTTGACGTTCTAGCGCACGGGCCTCATCGCACCATATCGATGTGCATGATGCCGTCTTCGTCGTAAGGCTCGGTCACGGTCTTGAAACCGAAGCTGGCGTAGAATTTTTCCAGGTGGGCTTGCGCGCCGATGCGGAAGGCGTGGCCCGGATGCAGCGCCTCGGCCAGCGGAATCGCCTTGGCCAGCAGCTCGCGGCCGATGCCGCTGCCGCGCGCGGCCTGCGTGGTCAGCACGCGGCCGAGCGACATCTCATCGAACTTCACGCCCGGCGGCACGCAGCGCAGATACGCAGCCAGCGTGCGCTTGCCGCCGATCTCGCGCCACGCCATCAGGTGATGGCATTGCGGATCGGCGCCGTCGATGTCGGGGTACAAGCAGGTCTGCTCCAGGATGAATACCTGCTGGCGCTGCAGCAGTACTTCGTACCAGTCCTGGCGGGGGATGTCTTCAAAGGCCAGCCATTGCCACTCAATCATTGCGTGTCCCGGTGCGGTTCAAAACATCGATTGTATGTGAAAAAAGGCCGGCGCCTTGGAGGGCGCCGGCCTTTGGCGGGAGGACCGTATCGTTTAAACGATGGTCAGGGTCACGTCGATGTTGCCGCGGGTGGCGTTCGAGTATGGGCACACGATGTGGGCGGCGGCGACCAGTTTCTCGGCTTCGGCGCGGTCCAGGCCTGGCAGCGAGATTTTCAGTTCGACTTCGATGCCGAAACCGGTAGGAATAGGACCGATGCCGACGGTGCCTTCGACCGACACGTCAGCCGGTACGGCGATCTTGTCGCGGCCGCCGACGAATTTCATCGCGCCCAGGAAGCATGCCGAGTAGCCGGCGGCGAACAGCTGCTCAGGGTTGGTGCCGACGGCGCCGGCGCCGCCCAGTTCTTTCGGGGTGGTCAGTTTGGCGTCGAGCACGCCGTCCGAGGAGACGGCACGGCCTTCGCGGCCACCGGTTGCTTTTGCGTTTGCGCGGTACAGAACTTGTTGGATCGACATGATAATTCCTTTTCAGTGAGTGAGAATACTTAGTTGACTATTAAATCGCTAGCTACTTTGTACTACTATCCGGCACTGTTTGCAGCGCCCATGACCACACTATAAATCGTGTGCTATTGAATAGCAAGCGATTTTTGAGAATATTTTTAATGGGTTGCGCGGCGCTTACCTCTCCAGTTCGTCCAGCAGCGCCAGGCAAGCCTGCGCCGCCTTGTTGTCGTGGTCTTTTTCCTCATGCCAGGCCGACACCGATACCGCGATGATGCCCGGTCCGCGCAGCGAGCGGAACAGCGCCGCGATGTCGGCGAAACTCGGCCCCGCCTTGACATGGTATTTCAAGGCCGGCATTTCCGCTTCCGCATCCATGACGTCGCTGTCGAAGTGCAGGTACAGGCGCTCGCCGGGCTTCAGGTGCTCGCCGATCCGGTCGATGCCGCAGCAGACGATGCCGGAGCTGCGCACCGCTTCCAGTTCGCCCGGATCGAGATCGCGCGCATCGGACAGCACCACGCGCTCTTCGGGGAAGGGCGCGACGCCGATGGTCGCCAGCATCGCGCCGATCGCATCGCGGCCTTGCCTGCGGCGGTCGCCGCGCCCCACCAGCACGGCCAGCGGCATGCCGCCAAGATATTTGGTCTGCGTGGTTTCCCAGGTATGGAAGTCGCCGTGGGCGTCGAGCCACAATATCCGGTCCGGTTCGCATCCGCTGCGTTGCAGGCCGCCCAGCATGCCGAGCGTGGACATGCAGTCGCCGGCGATGCTGACCGGGACCTTGCCGGCACTGGCGATCTGGCCCGCCCGCTCCGCCAGGCCCGCGTATATCCTGCCCATCCTGTGCAACTTTTCGTTGGGGTCGTTCACAGTGGCTTCCCGGAACTCGGGCACGTCCAGTATGTGCCAGTCATGGCGGTCGAGGTCGGCCGCGCGGCGCAGGCCGTCGCGACGCTGTCCGAGCAGGAAGGGCACCAGCATGCGATTGTTCATGTCCATGTGTCCGGATTCATCGAGTAGCCCAGCCGCTCCATCATCGTCCGCACCGGCTGGCGCCGGCCCATGTCCAGCAACGCCGGTTCGCGCTTGCGCCAGCGCAGCGCCCTGGGGGCTTCGGTGGCCATGGTGACGGGCAGTCTGCTGGGCAGCGGCAGGCCGGACAAGCCAAGCAAGGCGACGATGCGCTGGAACTGCACCGCCGGCTGGCCCATGAAATCCTCGAACCTCAGGCGCAGCACCGGCACGCGGCTGGCCAGGATCGCCTCATGGGCCGCCAGCCATTGGTTCAGGCAGACATCGCCCAGGTCGGCTTGGGTGAACAGGCGCCAGTTGGGCGGCAGGTCGAACTTCCACCAGCGCTGGCCGAACGGCGTGGCGTCGGAGTAGGCGCGTATCTGCAATGCGGCGCCGGTGCGCGCCATGTCGTGCGAGAAGTAACCTGTGGGCGACAGCCAGCCATCCATCAATCCATTGACCGTCTGCGCATAGCCCCGGCTGAGGTGTATGTACTGGATCTCGGCCCGGGGAAAAAGCTGCTCGTGGATGCCGATGCGGTAGGCGTCGCTCGGCGATTTGAACAGCAGGATCTTGCTGGCGGCATCATCGGTGGTGAACTGCCGGCGATAGCTGCGCGGCAGCACGAAGGGCGGCTCTTCAAGCTTCAGAGGCTCGTCGTAGTAGCCGCTGGCGCCCGGGCCGGAACCGGGCAGCGGCGACGGCGGCTGCCCATCATAAAAATTCATGCGCCATGCCTGATGGCGAAACACGGTCGCCAGTATCATGCGTTGCAGCGCTTCGTCCGTCTGCTGGCCGCCATCCCGGTGCAGACACAGCATGGCTTCGTCGAGCGCATCGCTGAGGTTTTGCCGCTGCGCCGGCTCGATGAACAGCAGCGGGAACTGCAGCAGCAGGCGCCGTTGCCAGCGGATTTTCAATTGCTGCGGGCTCGGCAGCGCCGGGCTGGGTACGCTGAGTTCGGCGAAGAGGTTGTCGGCCAATACGTCCGGCTGCATCAGCGTGCCGACGGCGTCGCTGTCGGAGTGCGGCCCGAACACATTCTGCGTGAGCGCCAGATAGGGTTCCATTTCCCCGTCGAGCGAGGCGATGTCTGGATGTTGCGCCAGCAGCTGCTTGATCAGGCTGGACCCCGCGCGCGAGCTGCTCAGTATGACGACTACCCGCCGTACTTTGCTGCGCCACGGCGCAGGGTCCACGGCGCGCAGCTTGACAATGGAATGCAGTAAATCGTTCATACGGGCGCGGCTGGACGCATTCTCTGGATGAGAAACCCGTAGAATTCTTTTGTTTCGTCCGCGCTGGCGCGTGCCAGCAGGCGCATGCTGTAGCCATTTTCCTTGGCCAGCCTGCGCACTTCCTTGACCGCGCCGAAATTGGAGTGGGCAAAATAGATGCGGCCATCCCGTTTCAGATACTTGCCTGCCTGTTGGAAGAACTGGGTGTTGGTGCGGAAGTCCGTGTCCCATTGCGAACGTGCGACCACGTCGTGCGCCTCCTTGTTGCGGAAGGGGAGATTGGCGGTGATGACGTCGAACTGCTCATTGCCGATGCCGTCGAACAGACAGGAATAGCGCACTTCCATCGTCTCGCCGAAGCCATGCGCCGCGGCGTTGTGCTGGGCGCTTTTCAGTGCCGCCGGGTTGATGTCGACGGCCAGTACGCGGGCGGCGCCGGCGTAGCAGGCGAATACCGCGATGACGCCCGAGCCGGTGCCGACATCGAGCACGCTGCCGCCTTTCGGTACGCGCAGGCTGCGCACCAGCGGCTGGCTGTCCGTGTAGGGCCAGAACGTATTCGGGAAAACGAGGAACTCCTTGCCCAGATAGCGGAACGTCTTGCCATCCTCGGGTACTATCTTGAAAGCCTTCTGGCGGTTGGTTTGCCAGCGATCGATGTGCGCATGCTTACCTGGGGAATTGTCCATTTCTATCACCTATCGGATGAAGGAAAAACAATCGAGGAATGCAGCACCGATACTACTACGATAATTTGCAACGGGATGCACAAATTGCATAGGATGAGTAACTGATGAAAAAACTGACGCACTGCCTGTTCTACGCCGGCCTGGCCGTCGCTTCCATCAACGTCGCGCGGGCGCAGATGCGGGTGGAAATCAGCGGCGTCGGCAGCAACCAGATTCCCGTCGCCGTCGCCGGCTTTGCCGACGAGCTGCTGGCCCCGCAGCAGATCTCCGCCATCATCAAGGCCGACCTGGATCGCAGCGGCATGTTCAAGGTGATCGATGCCGGCGCCATCGCCGACGTCAACAACATCGACTACGCGGGCTGGAAGGCCAAGGGCGCCGATGCGCTGGTGGTGGGCAGCGTGTCGGCGCTGGCCGACGGCCGCTACGATGTGCGCTACAAATTGTTCGACACCGTCAAGGCCAGCCAGTTGTCGCGCCAGGACCAGTCGGTGCCGGGCCACGCAGCGCGGATGGCGGCGCACAAGATCGCCGACGATGTGTTCTTCAAGCTGACCGGCGTGCGCGGCGCGTTCGCCACCCGCATTGCCTACGTCAAGCAGGAGGGCGGCCGCTATCGGCTGGTCGTGGCCGATGTCGACGGCGAAGGCGAACAGGCCGCGCGCAGCACCAGCGATCCGATTATTTCGCCGACCTGGTCGCCCGATGGCGGCAAGCTGGCCTACGTGGCGTTCGAGCAGAAAAAGCCGGTGGTGTATGTGCATGACCTGGCGACCCATGCGCGCGTCGTCGTCGCCAATGAAAAAGGCAGCAACTCGTCGCCGGCCTGGTCGCCGGACGGCAGCCGCCTGGCGGTGTCGCTGTCGAAGGACGGCCATACCCAGATCTACATCGTCAACGCCGACGGCAGCGGCTTGCGCCGCGTGTCCGACGGCACCGGCGCCGCCATCGACACCGAGGCACAATTTTCAGCCGATGGCCGGAGCCTCTACTTCGTCAGCGACCGCAGCGGCGGTCCGCAGGTCTACCGCATGAACGTGGACGGCACGGACGTCAAGCGCATCACGTTTGCCGGCAGCTACAACATCAGCCCGCGCATCTCGCCCGACGGTGCGACGCTGGCCTATATCTCCCTCCGCGACGGCAACTACCAGCTGTACGTGATGGACCTGGCCAGCGGCCAGGAACAGCGCCTGTCCGACAGCACCGACGACCTGTCGCCGAGCTTTGCGCCGAACGGCAAGTACATCATCTACGCCACCGAGGCGGCCGGGCGCAAATCGCTGGCGGTGGTGTCGGTGGATGGCCGCGTCAAGCAGCGCCTCACCGCGCAGGACGGCGATGTCAGGCAGCCAGCCTGGGGGCCTTTCCTGCAGGGCCAGAAATGACACAGCTTACGCAGCAGGATGGAGCTCATGCTTGATTTGAGAGCTGGCGATCTTGTGAAGTTCGGCCAGCGTTTGCGCGTCGTCCGGCCAGCGGGCCAGTCCCAGCCTGGCTTGCTGGTGCTGCGCCGGGTTGACGCGGGCCAGCAGGCGCTCGGCGATCTGCTGGCCCTGCACCTGCGTCACCCACGGCACCAGCACGCAGAAGCGCTCGTCGCCGAAGCGGAAGGCCCAGTCGCTGGGGCGGCATACTTCCTCGATCAGCCGCGCGACGTCGACCAGCCGTTCATCGCCGGCGCCGGGCGCCAGCGCGAGCAGCATCATCGTCACCGACCGCGGCTTGCCCCGGTGGCTGCGCGTCAGCTGGCTGAAGATGGATGCCAGGTACAGGTGGTTGTGCAGGCCGGTCAGCGGATCGAGCGCGGCGGTGCGGCGCAAGGCCGCCGCCAGCGCCACGCGCCGGGTCTCGAACAGGTGGGACAGCACGCCCGCGCCCAGCAAGGCGGCAGCGGTGCCTGACAGCGCGGCGCCGCCGTTGCCCGGCCGCAGCCACAGCACGGCCATGCCCAGCACCGACCAGCCGATGCTGTACACCATGCCCATCTGTAGCCCCAGCATCAGGTAAGACGCCACCGGCACCACGCACAGCAGGCTGGCCAGCTGCGGTTGCAGGTACACCGCCGCCAGCAGGGCGCTGAAGCAGCAAAACAGCACGGCGCACCACAGGCTCAGTCGCGGCGTGTCGTCGGCCCAGGGCAAAGGTTTGTTCATTCGACAAGTATGGTTGGGGCCACCCCGGGCGTCAAGCCGTGTCATTCCGCCAATTGATAATGATTCTTATTAACTGGTAGAATAAGCGCTGGTATAGCCACGCTTAACGCTGAAGGTCGATTGTGAAAAAACTCTGGTTCCAGCTGCACTGGCTGGTCGGCATCACCGCCGGCACGGTCTTGATCGTCATCGGCCTGACCGGCGCCATCCTCGCCTTCCGCGACGAGCTGCTGGACGTGCTCAATCCCGGCGTCACCAGCGTGGCGGTGCGCCAGGCGCCCGTGCTGGCGCCGCCGCAGCTGGCCGAAGCGGTCCGGCGCGCGCATCCCGGGGCGCGCATCACCAGCATCGTCCTGGATGCCGAGCCGGGGAGCACCGCGCGCGTCGGCCTGGCGCCGGCGCCGGGCGCACAGCATGGCGAGACCGTCTTCGTCGATCCGTACAGCGGCGCCATGCTGCCGCCGCTGCATTACGACGAAGTGTTCGAATGGGTCGAATCGCTGCACCGCCATCTGCTGCTGCCGCGCGATGACGGCCGTCCGGTGGCCGGCGCGCTGGCCGTGTGCCTGATGGGGCTTGCGCTGAGCGGCCTGTATCTGCGCTGGCCGCGCCGCGCGCTGGACTGGCGCACCTGGCTGACCTTCGACACGCGGCTCAAGGGCCGCTCCTTCCTGTGGGGCTTGCACTCGGTGGCCGGCACGTGGGCGCTGCTGGCCTACCTGCTCTTCACCGTCAGCGGCGTGTACTGGAGCTATGACGTGGTGCGCGACACGGTCGATGGCTGGGCCGGCGTGCGGCGTCCGCCGCGCGTAGCGGCCGCGCCCAAGCCCGCGGGCGCCAAGCGCGTCGGAGCCCCTGCCGAAGCCGCCGACCTGGCGCTGGCCTGGTCCACCTTCCAGCGGCAGGCGCCCGGATGGCGAACGGTCTCCCTGCGGCCGCCGGAGCGCGCCACGCAGCCGCTGCAAGTGCTGTGGGTCGCCAGCGACGCGCCGCACATACGCGCGCGTGGCCGCATGTCGATCAACCAGCAGACCGGCGCCATCGTCAAGAACGAGCCGTATGTGCAGATGGGCGTCGGCGCCCGCGCGCTGACGACGCTCTATCCGCTGCACATGGGGACGTATTTCGGCTTGCCCGGGCGTCTGTTCATGTTCTGCGCCAGCCTGGCGCTGCCTGGCTTCGCGGTCACGGGCTGGATGTTGTACCTGAAGCGCCGCCGCCAGAAGCGCGCAGCGCAGGCCGAACGCGCCAGGCTGGCTGAAGCCGGCCGCATCGACAGCGCCGACCCCGTGCTGATGGCCTACGCCAGCCAGACCGGATCGGCCGAGCGGCTGGCTCTGCAAAGCGCGGCCGTGCTGCAGCAGGCCGGCGTGGCGGTGCATGTGCAGTCGCTGGAAAAACTGACGCCGCCGCTGCTGGGCAGCTACCGCCGCGTGCTGTTCGTCGCCAGCAGTTTCGGCGAGGGCGAACCGCCGGACACCGCGCGCCGCTTCAGCCGCCTGCTGCATGTCGCCGCCGGGGAGCTGGCGCACCTGCAGTACGCCGTGCTGGCGCTGGGCGACCGCCATTATCTGCAATTCTGCGGCTTCGGCCAGACGCTGGACCGCCGCCTGCGCGTGCTGGGCGCGCAGCCGCTGCATCCGATCATTGAAGTCGACAACGGCGATGCCGGTGCGCTGGCCCGCTGGTCGCAGGCCTTGCGCGAGCTGGCCGGCATCGGTGACGATGCACCATCCGCTGAACTGTCGGCTGCGGCGCCCGACAGCGGCTACACCAGCTGCCATCTGGCGCGGCGCGAACTGCTCAATCCCGGCAGCGCCGGTGGGGAGCTGTACGAGATCACGCTGACCGGCGGCGATGGTGCGAGCTGGCGTCCGGGGGCCTTGCTCGATGTCTGGCCGGGCCATTACGCGCCTGGCCAATCGGCGCGGCGTTATTCGCTGGCGTCGCTGCCGCAGGACGGCTGCATACAGCTGTTGGTGCGCCAGGCCCGCGGCGAACAGGGCATGGGCCTGGCTTCCGGCTGGCTGACGGTGCAAGCCGCGCCGGGCGACGAAGTGCGCATACGCCTGGTGGACAATCCATCCTTCGACATGCATGACTGCGCGCAGCCTGCGGTCTACATCGGCAACGGTTCGGGCATGGCGGGTTTGCGCTCGCACTTGCGGGCGCGGGTGGCCGGCGGACAGCGGCGGAACTGGCTGGTGTTCGGAGAACGCCAGCGCGAGTTCGACTCCATCTGCGCGGCCGAAATCGATGGCTGGCGAGAGAGCGGGCATCTGCCGGAGCTGGATCTGGTCTACTCGCGCGACGCCGATGGCCAGTACGTGCAGGACCGCCTGCGCGCCAAGGCAGATCAGGTGCGTAGCTGGATCGCCGACGGCGCCGTCATCTACGTGTGCGGCAGCCTGCAGGGAATGGCAGGCGGCGTCGACGCCGCGCTGGAAGACATCATCGGCAGCGCAGCCCTCGACGAGTTGCGCGAAACCGGGCGCTATCGCCGCGACGTGTATTAGAGCGCGGTCTCGTAGCCTTCGAGGACGTTGACGACGTTGGTGCCCAGCTCCTTGACCGCGTAGCCGCCTTCGAAGATGAAGGCGGTCGGCACGTTCAGGTAGGCCAGGCGTTCGCCGATCTTCAGGTAGTCGGCGCTTTGCAGCGCGAAGCGCGACAGCGGATCGCCGGCGAAGGTGTCCACCCCCAGCGACACCACCAGCGCATCCGGCGCAAAGCTGCCCAGGCGGATGCAGGCCGTCTCCAGCGCCGCGAACCACGCCTGCACCGAGCTGCCCGCCGCCAGCGGCAGGTTCATGTTGTAGCCCATGCCCGCGCCTTCGCCGCGCTCGTCGGCATGCCCCAGATAAAACGGATACTCGCTGCGCGGATCGGCGTGGATGGAGATGAACAGCACGTCGTCGCGGTTGTAGAAGATGCTCTGCGTGCCGTTGCCGTGGTGGTAGTCGATGTCGATGATGGCGACCTTGCGCGCGCCGTCGTCCAGCATGTGCTGCGCCGCCAGCGCGGCGTTGTTGAGGAAGCAGTAGCCGCCGAAGAAATCGGCCCCCGCATGGTGGCCCGGCGGACGGCTCAACACAAACGCGCCGCGCTCGCCCAGCCGCAGCGCGTGCGCGGCGTTGACCGCGCAATCGGCGCCGGTCTTGGCGGCGGTCCAGGTGCCGGCCGTCAGCGGCGTGCCGCTGTCCATCGAATACAAGCCCAGTTTGGCGCAGAAGTTGTCCGGCTCGATGTCGTCGCGCAGCGAGCGTATCGGCCAGACGGCGGGGAAGGCGTCCTTGCCGGCGTTGGCCGGATCGAGCGCCAGCCATTCGCTCCAGGCGCCGCGCAGGAAGTGCAGGTAGCGCGGCGTGTGGATGCGCTCCAGCGACATCAAAGGCACGCCGTGCGGCGTGACGATCTTGCCCAGCCCGCGCCGGCCCAGCTCCGCCAGCACCGCGTCGGCACGCTCCGGCTTTTCGAAGCAGGGCACCATCTCGCCGCGGAAGATCTCGAAGCGGCCGTGGTGCTGGGCGTGCAGTTCGTTGTAAAAGGTGAGCAAGGAAGCCTCGGGTTCAGTCGCAGTCCATGCTGGAGTGGCACAGATTGCTGGCGCGGTAGGCGGCGACGTAGTCGTCGAAGCTCGATTGCGGCGCCGCTTCCATCTCCGCCTGCTCGGCCAGCGAGGTCGCCGCCAGGCCGTCGAAGTAGGCCGCTTCGCCGGCGTCCGGCGCGTGGCTGCGGAAGTAGGCGGCGTGCTGCTTGCTCTGCGCCAGGCCGAAGGCGGCGAACGATTTGCCGTTGGCGCGCAGGGCCGCCAGCACCTTGGCCGACGGCGTCAGGTCGGCGTCGAGCAGCTTGGCCGCCTGCTGCGCCATGGCGTCGGCGTGCACGCTGTCGCCGCGCTGCGCGTCCAGCAGGGCCGCCACCGGGCGGATGCGTTCGAGCAGCTGCTGGCCCCAGGCTTGCAGGCTGATGGCGCCGTCGTCGCTGTTCAACGTCAGGCCCGGACGGCGGCCTTCCTTGACGGTGCGGGCGAAGTTGTCGGTGTGGCGCAGGCCTTCTTCCGGCGAGATGGCCGGGCTTTCCTCCAGTGCGCAGAACAGCAGGAAGGCGTCGAGGAAGCGGCCGGTCTGCACGCTGATGCCGACCGGTTCGAACGGGTCGACGTCCATGCAGCGCACTTCGATGTACTGCACGCCGCGCGCGCACAGCGCCTGGATCGGCCGTTCGCCGGTCTGGATCACGCGCTTGGGGCGGATGGTGGAGTAGTACTCGTTTTCGATCTGCAGCACGTTGGTGCTCAGCTGTATCCATTCGCCGTCGCGCTTGGTGCCCAGTTCCGCATACGGTTCGTACGGCTGGTTGACGGCCTTGGTCAACGCGGCCACGTAGCTGTCCAAACAGTTTTCGTGCGGGCTCAGTCCCGATTGCGCGTCGTTCTGATAACCGAGGTCGCTCATGCGCAGGCTGGTGGCGTAGGGCAGGTAGAGCGTGTCGTCGGACAGCGTTTCGAGCTTGTGCGGACGGCCGCGCAGGAAGCCGCTCGACAATACCGGCGAGGCGCCGAACAGATACATCAACAGCCAGCTGTAGCGGCGGAAGTTGCGGATCGTCGCCAGGTAGGCTTCGGACTGGAAGGACTTCGGCGACAGCCGCTTGGCGTTGCCCTCATGCTCGGCCAGCACGCGCCACAGGCGTTCGTCCAGCGAGTAGTTGTAGTGGATGCCGGCGATGCACTGCATGGCCTTGCCGTAGCGCAGCGCCAGGCCGCGCCGGTACACATGCTTGAGCGTGCCCATGTTGGAGGTGCCGTACCAGGCGATCTCGATGTCTTCCTCGCCCGGCAGCTGGCAGGGCATGGACTGGCTCCACAGCAGCTCGTCGCCCAGCTTGCTGTAGGCGTAGCGGTGGATGCCGTCGAGCTTTTCCAGGGTGACGGCGATGTCAGCCTCGGCCGGGGTGATGAACTCCAGCAGCGTCTCGGCGTAATCGGTGGTGATTTGCGTATGCGTCAGGGCCGAGCCCATGGCCACCGGATGCGGGGTCGCGGCCAGATGGCCGCTGGCGTCCACCCGCAGGGTTTCGCGTTCGATGCCACGCAAGCCACCCAGCACCGGACGGTGCTCTGGCTGGGCCAGCAAGGCCAGGCGGCGAGTCAATAGATTGGACAATTGGATCTTCCTTTCGTAGTGCAGCTAGTGTTGCATCAAAGCGTGAGGTGCGAGATTAACCGAAAACGGACAATCGCGTCGGCGCCGGCCCTAACTTCACCGGAGCCGAAGATCGCTTGCTAGTTTATCAAATACTGGGAAGGGTGGCCGAAAGCCAGAATACCGCGCAGGGATGGCGCTGTCAGTGCGCCCGCGCACCGGTGACGCGCTCGATGCCGGCCAGGTCGGTCCAGCTTTGCACTTCGCTGTAACCTTGTTCGGTTAACAACTGGCGCACCGCCGCCGCCTGGTCGTAGCCGTGCTCCATCAGCAGCCAGCCTTGCGGCTTCAGATGGGCGGCGGCGCCGGCGACGATGATGCGCAGCGCCGACAGGCCGTCGGCGTGGTCGGTCAGCGCGCCGGTCGGTTCGTAGCGCAGGTCGCCCTCGGACAGGTGGCGGTCGCCGCTGGCGATGTAGGGCGGGTTGGAGACGATGAGGTCGAACGGCGGCTGGCCTTGCAGCGCGGCGTACCAGTCGCTGTGCAGGAAGTTGACCTGGGCGCCGTTGGCGGCGGCGTTGCGGCGGGCCACGGCCAGCGCCTCGGGGCTGACGTCGAGCGCGGTGACGGCGGCGTCGCGCCGGGTGTGGGCCAGCGCCACGGCGATGGCGCCGCTGCCGGTGCCCATGTCCAGCAGGCGGCCTTGCGGCGGCAGGCGGTCCAGCGCCAGTTCGACCAGCAGTTCGGTGTCGGGACGGGGAATCAGCACGGCGCCGTTGACTTCAAACGGCAGGCCGAAGAATTCGCGCTGGCCGACGATGTAGGCCACCGGTTCGCCGGCCAGGCGGCGCTGCACCAGCGCGGCGAAGCGCGCGGCTTGTTCGGCGTCGAGCTCGCGTTCGGACTGGGTGATCAGGCTCACGCGCGACAGGCCCAGCGCGTGGCACAGCAGCACGCGGTTGTCCAGCGGGTCCAGCAGGGACTGCACTTGCAGCGCGCCGATGGTGACGCCTGCGGCGATGGCGCCGATGTCCGAGATCATCAGCGCGCGCGGCGGATCAGCAGCCAGGCCAGGCCCAGCGTGCACAGGCCGAAGCCGAGGAAGGACCACTGCGGGATCGACAGGCCGAACCACGGCGCCAGCGCGTCTTCGCACAGGCCGTCGGCGCGGAACAGGAAGGGCAGGTAGGTCGCGGTGGGGATCTTGTTGAGGAAGGTCTCCATCGGATCGATGCCGCACGACAGGCCGGGATGGGCCAGGATGTACAGGTGCTTGCCGGCGGTGTACAGGCCGCCCAGCGCGGCCATCAGCGCGAGGCCGGTGCCCAGCTTGGGCTTGGTGTAGGCGCCGACCAGGCAGCAGATGCCGATGGCGATGAACAGGTAGCGCTGGATCACGCACAGCGGGCAGGGCAGCATGTCCAGGCCGATCTGCAAATACAGGGCGACCCCGATCAGGCCGAAGCAGGCGATGGCGATGGACAGCAGCAGGGAACGCGTATGTATCATGGGGTGATCCGATTCGGTGGCGGTGAAGGTGTCAGAAGTAGCGGGCAATTCTCGCACAAAGTTGTCGCTTCAGCCTTAGGCCGGTGTTAACTTCCGCTTAATCGCCCAGCGCCGCCAGCAGCTCGGCCTGGTGTTCGGCGGCCAGCGCATTGGTCAGTTCCGTCAGGTCGCCGTCCATGATGAAGTCCAGCTTGTACAAGGTCAGGTTGATGCGGTGGTCCGTCATGCGGCCCTGCGGGTAGTTGTAGGTGCGGATACGTTCGCTGCGGTCGCCCGAGCCGATCAGGCTCTTGCGCGTGGCCGCTTCCTTCGACTGCTGCTCGCGCAGCTGCACGTCCTTGATGCGCGTGGCCAGCACCCTCATCGCCTGCGCCTTGTTCTTGTGCTGCGAGCGGTCGTCCTGGCACTCGACCACGATGCCGGTCGGCAGGTGGGTGATGCGCACGGCCGAATCGGTCTTGTTGATGTGCTGGCCGCCGGCGCCGGAAGCGCGGTAGGTGTCGATGCGCAGGTCGGCCGGGTTGATGTTCACGTCCTCGACCTCATCGGCTTCCGGCATCACCGCCACCGTGCAGGCCGAGGTGTGGATGCGGCCCTGGGTTTCGGTGGCCGGCACGCGCTGCACGCGGTGGCCGCCGGATTCGAACTTCAGCTTGGAGTAGACGCTGTTGCCGATCAGGCGCACGATCACCTCGCGGTAGCCGCCCAGGTCCGACGCCGATTCCGACACCACTTCCACCTGCCAGCGATTGCGCTCGGCGAAGCGGGTGTACATGCGCAGCAGGTCGCCGGCGAACAGCGCCGACTCGTCGCCGCCGGTGCCGGCGCGGATCTCCAGGAAGATGTTGCGCTCGTCGTTGGCGTCCTTCGGCAGCAGCATTTTTTGCAGCTCCAGTTCCAGTTCCGCCAGGCGGGTCTTGGCCGCTTCGATTTCATCCTGCGCGAAGTCCTTCATCTCCGGATCGCCCAGCATCTCCTGCGCGGCGGCCAGGTCGCCGATGGCTTCCTGGTAGGACTTGTACAGCGCCACCAGCGGGCCGAGTTCGGCGTGCTCGCGGGTCATCTTGCGGTAGGCGTCCATATTATTGGTCGCGCCTTCGGACATCAGCAATTCATCGAGTTCGACCAGGCGGTTCGCCAGTTGATCGAGCTTGGCCAGCATGGATGGTTTCATAGCGTATTCGGTAAAGGAGTTGAAGCAGATGCCGCGCAGTGGCGGCGGGGAGTGCGCGGCGGCGTGGCGCGCGCGGCGCGGGGTAGGGCAGTGGCGCTAACGGCGGCCGCGGAACAGCTGCGGCAGCAGTTCGGCCAGGTGGGCGCGTTCCTCGCCCTGCGCGCGGTGCAGCGCCTGCTGCGGGCCGTGCATGAATTTCGCGGTCAGGCCCTTGGACAGGGCTTCCAGCACGGCGTCGATATCTTCGCCCTTGGCCAGCATCTTGCGGGCGCGTTCCAGCTCCAGCTGGCGCAGCGCCTCGCCGTTTTCCTGCAGGCTCTGGATCACCGGCACCACGGCGCGGTCGTCGATCCAGTGCATGAACGATTGCACGCGGGTTTCGATGATGGCCTCGGCCTGGGCCACGGCGGCCTGGCGGTTTTCCATGCCGGTCTGGACCACTTTGCCCAGGTCGTCGACGGTGTACAGGAAGGCGTCGTTGAGGCGGCCCACTTCCGGTTCGATATCGCGCGGCACGGCCAGGTCGACCATGAACATCGGCTTGTGGCGGCGCGCCTTGATCGCGCGCTCCACCATGCCCAGGCCGATCAGCGGCAGCGACGAGGCGGTGCAGGAGATGACGATGTCGTACAGGTGCAGCTTGTCCTGCAGCTCGGCCAGGCGGATGGCGCGGCCGCCGAAGCGGTGCGCCAGCAGTTCGCCGCGGTCCAGCGTGCGGTTGGCGATGGTGATGGTCTTGGGATTCTGCGCCGCGAAGTGGGTGGCGCACAGCTCGATCATTTCGCCGGCGCCGATGAACAGCACGTTCTGCTCGGCGATCTTGTCGAAGATGCGCTGCGACAGGCGCACGGCGGCGGCCGCCATCGACACGCTGTGCGCGCCGATCTCGGTGGTGCTGCGCACTTCCTTGGCGACCGAGAACGAGCGCTGGAACAGCTGGTGCAGATAGGTGCCCAGGCCGCCGGCTTCGTCGGCGGTGCGGATCGCGTCCTTGATCTGGCCCAGGATCTGGGTCTCGCCCAGCACCATCGAATCGAGCCCGGAGGCGACGCGGAAGGTGTGGCGCACGGCGTCGTGCTGCGGCAGCAGGTACAGGTGCGGGCGCAGCTCGGCGTAGTTCAGTTTGTGGAAATCGGCCAGGAAGTGGGCGCCGGCGTCGAGCGGGTCGGGCACCTGGCTGGCCGCGTAGAGTTCGGTGCGGTTGCAGGTGGACAGGATGGCCGCCTCGTCGCTGCCGCGATGGTCGATGCGCTCGAACCACGACCGTGCCGCCACCACCGCCTGGCCCAGTTGCTCAGGGGCGAACGCCAGCTGCTCGCGCAGCGAGACGGGGGCGGTGTTATGGTTGAGGCCGACGGCGAGCAGCTGCATTTCGGGTCCGTGCGTTGAGTGTGCGGACATTATACCGTGTTGTACCTGTGGGTTGCCTGTGGCTGCCTATACCGTTGGCAGCATACCGTGCATAGCGCGGGTCCGATCAGGCGCCCAGTTTTTCCAGCCGGTAGCCGTAGCTGTACACCGGCACCAGGCGGAAGCCGTTTTCCGGCTTCAGCTGCAATTTGTTGCGCACGCGGGAAACGTGGGTGTCCATGGTGCGCGACGGCACGGCGGTCTCGCGTATCCACACCGCCTCATGGATGTAGGCGCGCGACAGCGGCCGTCCGATGTTGCGGAAAAATAACAGTGCCAGGTAGAACTCTTTGTGGGTGACGTCCAACACTATGCCATCCATCAGCAACCGGCCGGGACGGGTTTCGAACACATATTGACCGAATTGCAATTGTTCGGCGCCGTTCTGGGCCGGGTAGGCGCGGCGCAACAAGGCTTGCACGCGGGCCACCATTTCGCTGCGGCGCAGCGGTTTGATCATGTAGTCGTCGGCGCCGGCGGCCAGGCCGGCGACGATATCGTCCTCGCCGGAGCTGGTGGTCAGGAACAGCACCGGGGCGCTGTCGGGCAGTTTTTCGCGGGCGCGGCGCAGCACTTCGGCACCGCTGAGATCGACCACTTGCCAGTCGAGAATCAGCATGTCGTAGCTATCCTTGCGCAATTGCGCCAGCACGTCCTTGGCGGTCTGGAAGCTGTGGCAGACATGGCCTGCCGAGGTCAGCACCTGGCAGATCAGATCGGCTTGGCTGCGGTCGTTGTCAAGTACGGCGATTCTCATACTACTGCCTGTAGGAAATTATGTTAAGGAGAAGTCACTACAAATATAACAGAGATTTACAAAAAAAGTTAGCAAAATGGCTAATTATTTTTCTTAATGCACTAATATTTCCCTGACGACAACTCAATAATTCACCGTGCGCGCTTGCACAACCATTACACGGTACACTGGAAAAACGCTGAATTCAATGAAGAAGTTGAAAAAAGGAAAGAACGCCAACTGACGGCAGGGAGCACGCATGGGACTGAAAAAAGACACAAATTGGACGCTGGTGCCGGGGTCCGAACGTGACATCGAAGCGGTGCGCGAGCGTTGCCGCAAGCTGGTGCGGCGGCGCGCGATGGTGTCGGCCGGCGTGGCGGCGGTGCCGATCCCGGGCCTGGACGTGGTGTCCGACCTGCGCCTGTTCGCGCTGCTGATCGACGACATCAACCAGGAATTCGGCCTGACGGCGCAGCAGATCGAGCGCATGCAGCCGAAGTTCCGGCTGATCGCCTACGAGGCCGCGATCGGCGTCGGCGGCATGCTGGTGGGGAAGCTGGTGACGCGGGAAGTGGTGGTGCAACTGCTGCGGCGCAGCGGCCTGAAGGCGGTGGCGCGCCAGGCCGGCAAGCTGGTGCCGCTGGCCGGACAACTGGCCTCGGCCGGCATCGGCTTCCTGGCGTTCCGCCAGATCGGCTACCAGCATGTGGATGCCTGCGCCAGGGTGGCGCAGGAACTGGTGACGGCCGGCATCGGCCGCCCGGCGTGATTACGCGTCCGGCAGCACCACGTTCACGTCCAGCACCTCCAGGTTGCCCTGGCGGTCCAGCGAGATCTTGATGTCGTCGGCGTTGACCTTGGTGTACTTCGAGATCACCTCGATCAGCTCCTTGTGCAGCGCCGGCAGGAAGTCCGGGCCGCTGCGGCCGTTGCGCTCGCGCGCGATGATGATCTGCAGCCGCTCCTTGGCCGCGGTGGCGGTTTTCGGTTTTTGCGGGAACAGGAAAGAAAGCAGGGCCATGATTACTTGCTCCCGAAAATACGCTGCAGCAGGCCAGGCTTCTCGTAGTTAGTGAAGCGCAACGGCAATTCCTGGCCGAGGAAGCGCGACACCACATCTTCGTAGGCTTCCGCAACATCGGTGCCCTTGAAGTGAATCGCTGGATTGCCCTGGTTCGACGCATGCAGCACCGATTCCGATTCGGGAATGATGCCGATCAGTGGTATGCGCAGGATTTCCTGCACATCTTCGTACGACAGCATTTCGTCCGCTTCCACGCGTTTCGGCGAGTAGCGGGTGATCAGCAGGTGCTCCTTGACCGGCTCGCCGCCGGTCTGGGCGCGGCGCGACTTGGCCTGGATGATGCCGAGGATGCGGTCCGAATCGCGCACCGACGATACTTCCGGGTTGGTGACGATGATGGCTTCGTCGGCGAAGGTCAGCGCCATCAGCGCGCCGTGCTCGATGCCGGCCGGCGAATCGCAGATGATGAATTCGAAGCCCATGTTGATCAGCTCGTGCAGCACGACTTCCACGCCGTCTTCGGACAGCGCATCCTTGTCGCGCGTCTGCGACGCCGGCAGGATGAACAGGTTGTCGCAGTGCTTGTCCTTGATCAGCGCCTGGGTCAGCGACGCCTCTTTGTTGATCACATTGATCAGGTCGTACACCACGCGGCGTTCGCAGCCCATGATCAGGTCGAGGTTGCGCAGGCCGACGTCGAAGTCGATGACGGCGGTTTTATGGCCGCGCATGGCCAGGCCGGTGGAGAAGCTGGCGCTGGAAGTCGTCTTACCGACACCGCCCTTACCGGACGTTACAACAATAATTCTCGCCACAAAAAAGTCCTTTTCAGAGAGTTGCTAGTCAAGCGCGGTTAGCAGAATTGACAGATAGTATATCGATTCGGTCGCCGACCAGGCGGATTTGCGCTGGAGAACGTGCATATTCGGCCGGGAAGCCGTCTTCAAATGTGCGGTAAACGCCGGCAATCGACACTAACTCCGGCGACATCGTCATGGCGAAGATGCGCGCCTCGGCGTTGCCGGAAGCGCCCGCCAGCGCGCGGCCGTTGAGCGTGTTGTACACGTGGATGCTGCCGTCGGCGATGATTTCGGCGCCGTTGTTGACCACGGCGGTGATGATCAGGTCGCAGCCGCGCGCGTAGATGCGCTGGCCGGCGCGCACCGGGGTGTCGATGATCATCACGCCGGCGTTGCCGGGGAAGCCTTCGGCGGCCGGGGCTGCTGGAGCGGGCGCGGCCGGCGCGGCGGCTTTGGCGGGCGCCGGTGCGGCGGCCTCGGCCTCTTCGCGCGGCTTGGTCGCGGTTTCCAGGCTCAGGCCGTGGGCGGCGATCTCGGCGGCCATGGACGGCGGCGCGTTGCGCACGGCGACCGGATTCAGGCGGTATTTTTTCAGCAGGGCGATGATGCCGGCCCAGTCGACCGGGCCGCTGCCGGCCGGCAGCGCGGCGACGTCGATCACGGTCAGGTCGTCTTCGAAGAAGTCGGTGGTGCCGCCGGTCATTTCGGCCAGCGCGGCATCGAGGGCCAGGCGGTCCGCCGTGGACAGGATGGCGGAGACTGCGACTACGGTGGAAATCTTGATTTCTATGGGCTTTTGAAACAGGCTCTTGGACATGGGCGACAGTATTAGAGGGTTAACCTCGCGCGCATGCGCAGGCACGAGCATTTTACTGTGGAAAACGGCGGATGGGGAGGGCTGGCACCGTACTGGGCCAGTAAAAATGCGGCTCCGGGGAACGGAGCCGCCGAGGGACTTAGTAGATCGCGTGTTCGGCGCGCAGCTGGCGGGCGGCGGCCACCATGTTGCGCAGCGCGGTTTCGGTTTCCGGCCAGCCGCGGGTTTTCAGTCCGCAATCCGGGTTGACCCACAGATTGGCCGGCGGGATCACCGCGCTGGCTTTCTGCAACAGCCGCACCATCTCGGCCTGGCCCGGCACGCGCGGCGAGTGGATGTCGTACACGCCGGGACCGATCTCGTTCGGATAGCGGAACTGGCCGAAGCCGTTCAACAGCTCCATGTCCGAGCGGCTGGTCTCGATGGTGATGACGTCGGCGTCCATGGCGGCGATCTGCGGCAGGATGTCGTTGAACTCGGCGTAGCACATATGCGTGTGGATCTGCGTGCCGTCGGCCGCCGCGCTGGCCGACACGCGGAAGGCGCGCGTGGCCCAGTCCAGGTACTCGTCCCAGCGGCTGCGGCGCAGCGGCAAGCCTTCGCGCACGGCCGGCTCGTCGATCTGGATGATGCCGATGCCGGCCTGTTCCAGGTCGGCCACCTCGTCGCGGATCGCCAGCGCGATCTGCAGCGCGGTGCGCGCACGCGGCTGGTCGTCGCGCACGAAGGACCATTGCAGGATGGTGATGGGGCCGGTCAACATGCCCTTCATCGGCTTGCCGGTCAGGCTTTGCGCGTGCACGGTCCAGTCCACCGTCATCGCTTTCGGACGGCTGACATCGCCGTAGATGACGGGCGGCTTGACGCAGCGCGAACCATACGATTGCACCCAGCCCAGCTGCGTGAAGGCGAAGCCGGCCAGCTGCTCGCCGAAGTATTCGACCATGTCGTTGCGCTCGGCTTCGCCGTGGACCAGCACGTCCAGGCCCAGGTCTTCCTGGCGGCGCACGGCGTAGGCGATTTCCTCGCGCATCCTGGTTTCGTAGTCGGCCACGCTCAGTTCGCCGCGCTTGAAGCCGGCGCGGGCGGCGCGGATGGCGGCCGTCTGCGGGAAGGAGCCGATGGTGGTGGTCGGGAAGGCCGGCAGCTGGAAGCGGGCGCGCTGCTCGGCCTGGCGCTGGGCGAACGGCGAGCGGCGGCGGTCGGCGTCGGCGGGCAGGGCGGCGATGCGCTCGCGCACGGCGTCCTGGTGCACGCGCGGGCTGGCGCGGCGGCTGGCGATGGCGGCGCGGGATACGTCCAGCGCGCCCGCGGTGGCTGCATCGTATTCGCCCAGCAGCGCTTGCTTGAGCACGTACAGCTCGTCGAGCTTCTCGGTGGCGAAGGATAGCCATGAGCGGATTTCAGCATCGAGCGCGGTCTCGGCCGCCAGCGTGAACGGCACGTGCAGCAGCGAGCACGAGGCCGACAGCCACAGCTTGCCGCCGCGCTTCTCCACGATCGGCGATAAGGTGGCCAGCGCGGCGTCGAGGTCGGTGCGCCAGATGTTGCGGCCGTCGACGATGCCGACCGACAGCACCTTGTGCACCGGCAGCCAGTCGGCGATGCTGGCCAGTTCGTGCGGCGCGCGCACGCCATCGACATGCAGGCCGGCCACCGGCAGGCGGCAGGCCAGGCTCAGGTTTTCTTCCAGCGGCGAGAAGTAGGTGGCCAGCAGCAGCGGCACGCCGACCTGGTTCAACTGCCAGTAGCTGTTCTCGAAGGCGCTGCGCCATGGCGCCGGCAGGTCGAGGCCGAGGATGGGCTCGTCGATCTGCACCCACTGCACGCCCTGCGTCTTCAAGCGGTCCAGCACCTGGCCGTAGACCGGCAGCAGTTTGTCCAGCAAGCCCAGGCGGTCGAAGCCGCCGTCGGCCTTGGCCTTGCCCAGCCACAGGAAACTCAACGGTCCCAGCAGCACGGCCTTGACCGCGTGGCCCAGCGCCTGCGCCTCGGCCACTTCGTCGAACAGGCGCTCGCAGGCCAGCGAGAAGTCGGTCTCCGGCGTGAACTCCGGCACCAAATAGTGGTAATTGGTGTCAAACCACTTGGTCATTTCCAGCGCGGCCGAGGCGTGCAGATTGCCTTCGCCATGGGCGTCGTGCGCGTGGTCGTGGCCGCAGGCGGCCGGCTCGGCGGGCTTGCCGCCGCTCTTGCCGCGCGCCATCGTGAAGTAGCGGCTCAGCTGCGACTGGCCGTCGCCGAAACCGTAGCGCGCCGGTTCGCAACCGAGCAGCTGGATGTGGTTGGCGACCTGGTCGTAGAAGGCGAAATCGCCGACCGTGACGAAGTCCAGGCCGGCCTGCTGCTGCAAGGCCCAGTGGCGTGCGCGCAAGTCGCGGCCGACGGTTTCCAGTTCGGCTTCCGGCAATTCGCCGCGCCAGTTGGCCTCCAGCGCAAATTTCAGTTCGCGCGCCGCGCCGATGCGCGGAAAGCCCGGAACGTGGCTTTGTATGGCTTTATTCGATGTTGTCATTTTGATGTCATCCGCATTTAATATTGGTGATATAAAGTGTGCGGCAATCCGGTCTATAATCAAAACGAAAGATTTTGCGGCTTCACATGAAAAAATTTAATAGACCATGCTAGAGATACGCCACCTTCGCACCCTGAGTGCCCTACGCTCCGCCGGCAGCCTGGTCCGTGCTGCGCAACTGTTGAACCTGACGCAGTCGGCCTTGTCGCATCAAATCAAATTGCTGGAAGATCGCTACGGCGGGCCGCTTTTTGAGCGAAAATCCGTGCCGATCGGCTTTACCGCCACCGGCGCCCGGCTGCTCAAGCTGGCCGATCTGCTGTTGCCGGAAATCGAGATGGCCGAGCGCGAAGTGGCCCGCCTGACCCAGGGCGATACCGGCCAACTGCGCGTGGCGCTGGAGTGCCATACCTGCTTCGACTGGCTGATGCCGGTCATGGATGAATTCCGCAAGCGCTGGCCGGAAGTGGAAATCGACCTGGTGTCGGGCTTCCACAGCGAGCCGGCCGAGCTGCTGCGCAGCGGCGCCGCCGACCTGGTGATCGGCTCGCCCTACGGCCCGGACTTCGCCACCTTCCCGCTGTTCCGCTTTGAAATCCTGGTGGTGATGGCGCAGAAACACCGGCTGGCCGCCCAGCGCCGCCTGCAAGCGACTGATTTTGAAGGCGAAACGCTGATCACCTACCCGGTGCCGGAAACCCGCATCGACCTGATCCGCGAAGTGCTGCAGCCGGCCGGCGTCCACTTCGAACGCCGCACCGCCGAACTGACGGTGGCCGTGCTGCAATTGGTCGCCAGCCGCCGCGGCATCGCCGCGCTGCCGAACTGGGCGATCAAGAACTATGTCGACTACGACTACGTGATCGCCAAGCCGGTCGGCGAGCAGGGCTTGTGGAGCGACCTGTTCGTCTCCGTGCCGGAAGCGCAGAAGCAAAAAGCCTACGTGCTGGACTTCGTCAATGTGATACGGGAACAGTGCGCCAGTACGCTGGATGGTATCAAATTATTATCGTGACAGATTGACACTATTTCTTCAAAATGATTGAGATGGGTTTGACGCACATCAAGCGTCTCGCCAAAGTCGCCGCTTACGATGGGTGCCCAGTGATTGCAGGCCGCTGGCATGGATGCTGCTAGAGAAACCCTTGCACGAGGGAAGGTTCTCGCGGCGACGCACAATCGAAACCCTGCACGGCCTCATCGCCGGAAGCGTATTATCGAAGTTCGTGTTGTTGCTAAAGTTGTTGCTAAACTAAGCCGGCCGTGGCCGGCGCATTGGAGAGTCTCATGGATGATGTAGTTATCGTGGCCGCTGGCCGTACCGGCGTAGGCAAATTCGGTGGCAGCCTGG
Organism: Duganella sp. HH101; assembly: GCF_001758795.1. Taxonomy (NCBI): domain Bacteria; kingdom Pseudomonadati; phylum Pseudomonadota; class Betaproteobacteria; order Burkholderiales; family Oxalobacteraceae; genus Duganella; species Duganella sp. HH101. Next base: position 451,174 of record NZ_LRON01000003.1, read on the forward strand.
CCAAGACCCCGGCTTCCGAGCTGGGCGCGCATGTGATCAAGGGCCTGTTGGCCAAGACCGGCATCGATCCCAACCTGATCAGCGAAGCCATCCTCGGCCAGGTGCTGACCGCCGGCGTCGGCCAGAACCCGGCCCGCCAGGCCGTCATCAAGTCCGGCCTGCCGAACAGCATTCCAGGCTTCACCATCAACCATGTGTGCGGCAGCGGCCTGAAAGCCACCCACCTGGCGGCGCAAGCGATCAAGGCCGGCGACGCCGACATCGTCATCGCCGGCGGCCAGGAAAACATGAGCGCCTCGCCGCACGTGATGAACGGTTCGCGCGACGGCTTCCGCATGGGCGACTTCAAAATGGTCGACTCCATGATCGTCGACGGCCTGTGGGACGCCTACAACCAGTACCACATGGGCACCACCGCCGAGAACGTCGCGAAGAAATACGAGATTTCCCGCACCGAGCAGGACGAGTTCGCGCTGAACTCGCAGCTGAAGGCGGAAGCCGCGCAAAAAGCCGGCAAGTTCAAGGATGAGATCCTGCCGCTGGAAATCGTCCAGAAGAAGGGCAGCATCGTGTTCGACAGCGATGAATACGTCAAACCAGGCTCGACTATCGAAGCGCTGGCCGGCCTGCGCCCGGCCTTCGCCAAGGAAGGTAGCGTGACCGCCGGCAACGCCTCCGGCCTGAACGACGGCGCCGCCGCCGTCATCATGATGTCCGCCACCAAGGCCAAGGAACTGGGCCTGCCGGTGCTGGCCAAGGTCAAGGCCTACGCCTCGTCCGGCCTGGACCCGGCCTTCATGGGCATGGGCCCGGTCTCGGCCACCCGCCTGTGCCTGAAAAAGGCCGGCTGGACCCCGGACGACCTGGACCTGCTGGAAATTAACGAAGCCTTCGCCGCCCAGGCCGTGGCCGTCAACAAGGAAATGGGCTGGGACACCAGCAAGATCAACGTCAACGGCGGGGCCATCGCCATCGGCCACCCGATCGGCGCTTCCGGCGCCCGCATCCTGGTCACGCTGATCCACGAAATGGTGCGCCGCGATGCCAAGAAAGGCCTGGCCTCGCTGTGCATCGGCGGCGGCATGGGCGTGGCGCTGGCCATCGAACGCGCTTAAGCAGCACTCGCAACATTCGCAGCAACAAGCAGTAGCAGTGCCGCGCCGGCTTGCTGACGGCGCGGTGTCAGATGATTTTTGGTGTCAATTAAAGAGGGGACGAAAATGGCAAGAGTTGCATTAGTAACCGGTGGTATGGGTGGCCTGGGCGAAGCAGTGTGTTTCAAACTGTCGGCATTAGGCTATTGCGTCGTCACCACGTATTCCCCTGGCAATCCGAAGGTCGAGCAATGGCTCGCAACTACCCGCGATCAGGGCTTTAATTTCCGCGCTTATCCGTGCGACGTGGCCGACTACGATTCGGCCCAGGCGTGCGTGGCCGCTATCGAAAAAGATATCGGTCCGATTGACGTGCTGGTGAACAACGCCGGCATCACCCGCGACATGACCTTCAAGAAGATGGACAAGCCGAATTGGGACGCCGTCATGGCCACCAATCTGGACTCCGTGTTCAACATGACCAAGCCTGTGTGCGATGGCATGGTGGAACGCGGTTGGGGTCGCATCATCAATATTTCGTCGGTCAACGGCCAGAAGGGCGCCTTCGGCCAGACCAACTATTCGGCCGCCAAGGCCGGCATGCACGGCTTCACCAAGGCGCTGGCGCTGGAAGTGGCGCGCAAGGGCGTGACCGTCAACACCATTTCGCCGGGCTACATCGGCACCAAAATGGTGATGGAGATCCCCCAGGAGGTGCTCGATACCAAGATCATCCCGCAAATTCCGATGGCCCGCCTGGGCAAGCCGGAAGAAGTCGCGGGCCTGGTGGCCTACCTGTCGTCGGACGAAGCGGCTTTCGTCACCGGCGCCAATATCGCCATCAACGGCGGCCAGCACATGTCCTAAGCGGCTAAGCATTCCAGCCCAAGGCCGGGATCGTTCGCGATCCTGGCTTTTTTTTCGTACAATCTGCTATCGATGCCTAAAGGATAGCCATGTTCGACCCGACCTCGCCCCTGTTCCCGCCCGTTCTGCCGTCGCGCCAAGGCATGCTGGCGGTCGACGACCTGCACACCATCTACTGGGAAGAAGTCGGCAATCCGCAAGGCATACCGGTGGTCTTCCTGCACGGCGGCCCGGGCGCCGGCCTGTCGCCGCAGCACCGCCGCTTCTTCGACCCGGACCAGTACCGCGTGATCCTGTTCGACCAGCGCGGCGCCGGCAAGTCGCTGCCGCTGGGCGAATGCCGCGCCAACACTACCCAGTTGCTGGTCGAGGACATCGAGCGCCTGCGCGTCATGTTCGGCATCGAGCAATGGCTGGTGTTCGGCGGCTCCTGGGGCTCGACGCTGGCGCTGGCCTACGGCCAGGCGCATCCCGAGCGCTGCCTGGGCTTCATCCTGCGCGGCATTTTCCTGTGCACGCAGGCGGAGGTGGACTGGTTCCTGCACGGCGCCCAGTGGTTCCACCCCGAGGTGCACGCCGAATTCGTCGCCCAGATCCCGGAGGCGGAGCGCGGCAACCTGCTGCAAGCCTATGTGAACCGCATCATGAGCGACGACCCGGCGATCCACTGGCCGGCGGTGCGCGCCTGGAGCCGTTTCGAAGGCCGCCGCGTGTTCCTGATGCCGCAGGCCGAAGATCCGCCGTCCGACACGCTGGACCTGGGCGTGGGCCGGCTGGAATCGCACTACATGGCCAACCTGGGCTTCTTCGGCGAGGACCAGCTGCTGCGCAATATGGACCGCATCGCCCACCTGCCGGCGGTGATCGTGCAGGGCCGCTACGACGTCATCTGCCCGCCGGTATCGGCCTGGCGCCTGCACCAGGCCTGGCCCGGATCGGTGATGAACATGGTGCCCGACGCAGGCCACGGCGCCATGGAAAAAGGCATTTCGCGGGCGCTGGTGGGAGCCACCGAGCAGTTCAAGCGCAGCCGCGGGTTTGCCTGACGCCGGGTGTAAGCCGTCCGGAATCGGCCCGCATGGCGCGCGGGCTGATACACTATCGATAATTCCAGCTTCCACGCATCCATGAATATACAAGTCGGCGACATCGGCCATATCATCCAGCTGGCGATCGCGCCGGTGTTCCTGTTGACGGGCGTATGCACCAACCTGATGGTGCTGACCAACCGCCTGGCGCGCATCATCGACCGTTCGCGGGTGCTGGAGGACAGGCTCGATATCGGCTATAGCGACGTCTACCTGAACGAACTCGATGTGCTCTACCGAAGATCGCACCTGATCAACGCCTCGATCACGCTGTCGACCGCCTGCGGGCTGCTGATTTGCCTGGTGATTGCGATGCTGTTCCTGGGCGATATCACCAACATCTCGTTGGACAAGTACATCGCGGGCATGTTCGTGGTGGCGATGCTGGCCCTGATCGGCAGTTTCGTCTACCTGCTGCGGGAGATTTTCATCGCTTCGGCGGCGATGCGTTCGCACCGCCATGTGCGCCGCCCGCTCAAATAACTTTGTAAAGAATAGAGTACCAACATGCACGATTACCAACGCCCTCCGACCCTGTATCGCTACGGCGTGCGCGAAGACCTGGAACTGGCGCTGACCCAGGGCCAGTTCATCCTGACCCCGGCCAACAGCTGCCTGACGCTGAGCCTCTCCAAGGTATGGGACCGCAAGCTCTTCGAGCTGTTTTCGTCCGACAGCTGCCTGGTCATCCACAACACCGAGGAATTCGGCGAGCGGCTGCACCGCGCCGTGCAGCGCACCCTGCCTAGCTGGGCGGGCATCGACGGCGCCGTCGAATACGGCACCCGCGCGGCCCTGGGCGTGGCCTTCACCAAGACGGCCGCCGAAGCGCAGGAGCAGGAATGGCAGTTCGCCTGGCGCGCGATGCAGGCCAAGCTCAGTCTCAATCCGGTGCTGGTGAAGATCGGCAGCCTGGAAAACTTCGCCGAACTGCGCGACCGCGACACTTACCTCGCTTAGGCTTACCCCGCACCGCCAAGCGGGGTCCGACCCCTATGCGGCGCAGCAGGCGTATTACGCGGGCATGCGGGTTATTTAGCGTCTTCGCGGCGGTCGAGGCGCGCCAGCACGGCGCTCATCATGCGCTCGATATCGCCGCGTATCATCTTGGCGCCGAGGATGCCGGGCACGTAGAAGTTCGGTATCAGCTTGCCGCTGTAGACCACCTTGGTGCCGCCGGTTTCGGGCACCGGTATCAATTCCCAATGCGATTCGTAGTGCTTCATGTCGCCGGAGATCAGCGAAATGTCGATCGACGACATCGGCTGCTCGGTCGCGCGCACGATCAGGTGGATGGATTTGGTCATGAACAGGAAGCGCGCCACGCCGAATTGTTCGACGATGACCTCATTGCCGTTGCGGGACAAGACCTTGCACGACTCCATGTCGGGCACGAATTCGGCCATGCGTTCATAGCCCGTCAGGATGCGCCATACCTTCGGCAGTGGCGCCGCCACCGTGCCGGTGGCGTCCACTTCGTACATATGCAGCGCATCGAGTTCAACCCGGTTGACCGACACCTCCAGCTTGGGCAATTCAAGCTTAGGTGCCTGCGCCATCACCGGGGCCGCTACACCTAACAACAAAAACAGAAGGAATCGCATCATCTTTCCAGCGTAAGGGAAAGGGTGGCAGAATACAAGAGCGCTACCGCACCGACCGCTCATTTCGGGAGGCGGGCGCCGGGACTTTAGAAGCCCAGGTCTAGAGAATTGAGTTTTAATGCGGGCATCAACATGCCCGACCCAACGTCTGACTCTAAGAACCATAATGACAACTTCACCATACCCACACCTGCTGGCCCCACTCGATCTTGGCTTCACGACGCTGCGCAACCGCGTCGTCATGGGTTCCATGCACACCGGTCTTGAGGACCGCTTCTACAACTATGGAAAACTGGCGGCATTCTATCGCGAGCGCGCACGCGGCGGGGTGGGATTGATCGTCACCGGCGGCATCTCTCCCAACCGCTCCGGGTGGCTGCTCCCCTTTGGAGGTACGCTCAACTTCAAGGGCGACGTGATCAACCACCGGCGCGTCACCAGCGCGGTGCACGAGGAGGGCGGCAAGATCCTGATGCAGATCCTGCACGCTGGCCGCTACGGCTACCAGCCGTTCGTGGTGTCGGCGTCGGAGAAGAAATCGCCGATCTCGCCGTTCAAGCCGCGCGCGCTGACCGAGGCCGGCATCGAAGCGACCATCCGCGACTACGCCCGCTGCGCCAAACTGGCGCGCGACGCCGGCTACGACGGCGTCGAGGTGATGGGCAGCGAAGGCTATCTGCTCAACCAGTTCCTGTGCGCCCGCACCAACCTGCGCACCGACCGCTGGGGCGGCAGCATCGAGAACCGCATGCGTCTCTCGGTGGAAATCGTCAAGCGCATCCGCGCCGAAGTGGGCAACGACTTCATCATCATGTACCGCCACTCGCTGCTGGACCTGGTCGACGGCGGCAATACCTGGGACGACGTGGTGGCGGTGGCCAAGGCCCTGCAGTACGCCGGCGCCACCATCCTCAACACCGGCTACGGCTGGCACGAGGCGCGGGTGCCGACCATCGTCACCTCGGTGCCGCGCGGCGCCTTCGCCAGCCTGGCGGGACGCCTGCGCCGCGAAGTGACGATACCGGTGGTGGCCTCCAACCGCATCAACATGCCGGCCGAAGCGGAAGGCATCCTGCAGCGCGGCGACGCCGACATGATTTCGATGGCGCGTCCCTTCCTGGCCGACTCGCACTTCGTCATCAAGGCCGCGCAAGGCCGCACCGACGAAATCAACACCTGCATCGGCTGCAACCAGGCCTGCCTGGACCACACCTTCTCCAACAAGCGCGCCAGCTGCCTGGTGAATCCGCGCGCCTGCCACGAGACGGAGCTGGTCTACGCCCCGGCCGCGAAGAAGCGCCGCGTGGCGGTGGTCGGCGCCGGGCCTGCCGGTTTGTCGGCGGCCACGGTGGCGGCGGAATGCGGCCATGACGTCACCCTGTTCGATTCCAGCGACAGCGTCGGCGGCCAGTTCAAGATCGCCATGCAGATCCCGGGCAAGGAGGAATTCGCCGAGACCATCCGCTACTTCCGCCGCAAGCTGGAACTGACCGGCGTCGCCGTCAAGCTGGGCGTGCGCGTCACGCGCGAGCAGCTGATCGCCGAGGGCTACGACGACGTGGTGGTCGCCACCGGCATCAAGGTGCGCCGTCCGCCGATCGAAGGCATCAACCATCCGAAGGTGCTGTCGTATATCGACGTCCTGCAGAACAAGGCGCCGGTGGGCAAGCGCGTGGCCATCATCGGCGCGGGCGGCATCGGCTTCGACGTCGGCGAATACCTGCTGCACGATCCCAAGCATCCGCTGCCGCTGGCGCTGGATGTCTGGGCCAAGGAATGGGGCGTGGACATGAAGGGCGACACGCCGGGCGGCCTGACGACGGTGGCGACGCCGGAGCCGGTGCGCCAGCTGTACCTGTTGCAGCGCAAGACCTCCAAGCTGGGCGCGGGCCTGGGCAAGACCTCGGGCTGGGTGCACCGCGCGGTCCTGGCGCGCAACGGCGTGGTGATGCTGGCCGGCGTGCAGTACGACCGCATCGACGACCATGGCCTGCACGTGACCATCGCCGGCGAGCAGCGCCTGCTGTCGGTGGATAACGTGGTGGTCTGCGCGGGCCAGGACAGCCTGACCGAGTTGATGCCGTCGGAAGAGGAGGTCAAGGCCAACGCAGCCTGGCCGCGCTTCCACAAGATCGGCGGCGCCGCGCTGGCGGCGGAGCTGGACGCCAAGCGCGCCATCAAGGAAGGCGCGGAGCTGGCGGTCAGCCTGTAACTACAGCCGCTTCAACGCGGCGTCGATGTCCACCGAGTACTGCTCGGCGGGCAGGCTGACGGTGGCGGCGTCGCATGCGATATCGACGCTGCCGCCATCCTCCAGCCCCAATCTGGCCTGGCGCTTCGCGCTACAGGCCTCGATCACCGCCCGCGCCGCTGTCTGATCCGAGAACAGCGGACGGCCTTCCGCACCGACCACGCCCATGCCGGGCCGCAGCGCCTTGCAGGCCGGGCCTGCGGCGATGCGCGCGGCCGTCGGCTCGTTGTAGATGCTGACGGCGCCGCCGCAATCGGCGCGCATCAGTTGCTCCACCAGTTTATGCGCGACCACCGCGGTGGTCGCCGCGCTCCATTTTTCCGCAGGCTTGAACAATGCCCCCGGCGTGCGCGCGTAGGCCGCCACGACTTCCGCCAGCGGCTCCTTGCCCGCCACGCGCGACAGCCAGCGCGGCTGGCAGCCGGCGGCCGCGCCGCACTCCAGGGCCTGCGCGAAGTCGGTCTTGCCGGTGCGCTGCGCCGCGCCGTAGTAGTCGCGCAGCATCAGCATCGCCGGCCGGTCGTTGGCGCGGCTGGCGAGGCCGATGACGTGGAAGGTCAGTCCGCAGACATAGGGCGTTGGCCACTGCTGGCGATTGGCGGTCTGCCGCCAGTTCGCGCCGCCGACGGCGGCCAGGCAGCCGTTGACGGCCTTTTCCAGTTCGTCCTTCAGCGCTTCGCGGTCTTGCCAGCCCAGCGCAGCGCTGGTGCGCCAGCTGAGGAAGTCGGCGCCGCCTTCGCTGATCATCGGCTGGTCATCCTTCCATGCGTCCTTCCAGCCGGACGGTTGCAGCAGGTGGCTCACTTCATGCGCGAGGTAGCTGCGCAGCGCCGGCTGCGTGCGGGCCGGCGTGGCCGCCGAAATGGTCAGCCGCATCGTGTTGCGGTTGGCGACGTCGCCGCGCCAGCCGTTCGCATCCGGCGACTTCACCGCGATGATGTAGGGGACGGGGAAGTCGATGTCCGGCAGCGCCTTGGACAGGTAGGCGGTGGCGTCGACTATGGTCCCCTCAAGGAAGCGCACGTCGGCCGCCGGCAGGCTTGGGTCCACGTGTATCTTGGCGGCGCGGCCTTGCGGCAGCGGCTCAAGCAGTAAAGCCACCGGCGTGTAATGCGCCTGGGGCGCGGTGGACGGCAGCGCGGCCTCGCCATCGGAAGGCACGCCATCCACCACGACCGCGCCTCCGGGCGCGCTGAATTTCCAGTCCACGGCGCCGCAGGAAGCGGGACTGACGGCGTAGGCGCTGGTATGCGCGTAAAAGCCCTGGCCGATCGGATAGGCCCATGGATAAACGCGGTCGAGGTTGCGCGTGGCGGCCGGAACGCGGAAGCGCAGGCTGGTGCAGGAGGCGGCCTTGCGGCGGACCTGCCGGCTGTCGACCTCTGCGCAGTCGTCGAGCGCGGTCCAGTCGCGGCGGATGTCGCTGGCGGCTGGCGGAGCGATGCCGGGGTTGGAGAAATTGAGCGCATCGCATGTCGCGGGGATATCGTAGCGCAGTTCCAGGCTGGCGCTGTCGGTGGCGCTCAGCGTGGCGGTGACGGACTGCGCGACCGCCGGCCCTGCCAACAGCAGGACCAATAAACTACTTTTCAATACTGCTACTCCTGAAGTTGATTCACCATGCGAGCGCCTGCCTGGTCGAACGCCTAGTGACCATGGTGGCCTGCGCTCTTCGCCAGGTTGGCCAGCACGAATTCCGTCATGCCCTTGGCCAGTTCCTGCTCGCCGATGAAGACTTCGCCCGCGCGTTCGCCGCGCAGCAGTTCCGCTTCTTCGTCGCTGTGGGTGCGCACCACGGTTTTGATGTTGGGGTTGAGCGCGCGCGCGGTTTCGATCATGGTCCGCACGTGGAAGGTGTCCGGCGTGGCGATCACCAGCATCGAGGCGCGCGCGATGTGGGCCTGGATCAGCACCGCCGGCTCGCCCGCGTTGCCGGCCACCGCGTGCGCGCCTTCCTTGCGCAGTTGGTCCACCAGCTCGCGGTTCTGTTCCGCCACCACGAAGGGGATGCCGCGTTCGGTCAGCGCGGCGGCGATGCGCCGTCCCACGCGGCCATAACCGACCAGCACTACCTGGCCGGCCAGATGCTCTTGCGGCACGGACGTCGGCAGCTCGGCCAGCGGATCGGCGGTGCGTTCGAACCTGGCCGCCAGCGACGCGTTCCGTCCCAGCCAGCGTTCCAGCGGCTTGGTGACGCGGAACACCACCGGGTTGAGCGCGATGGAGATGATCGCACCGGCCAGTATCAGGCTTTGGCCTTCGGCGGGCATCAGGCCCAGGGACAGGCCCAGCGCCGCCAGTATGAAGGAGAACTCGCCGATCTGCGCCAGGCTGGCCGACACCATCAGCGCGGTCTTGGCCGGGTAGCGCAGCAGCAGCACCAGCAGGAAGGCCGCCACCGATTTGCCGACCACGATGATCGCGACCACCGCCAGCAGCTTGAGCGGCTGCTCGACCAGTATCGCCGGCTCGAACAGCATGCCGACCGAGACGAAGAACAGCACCGCGAACGCATCGCGCAGCGGCAGCGATTCCTCGGCGGCGCGGTGCGCCAGTTCGGATTCGCGCAGCACCATGCCGGCGAAGAAGGCGCCCAGCGCGAACGACACGCCGAAGTAATGGGTGGATGCGTAGGCGATGCCGACGGCGGCGGCGATCACGCACAGCGTGAACAGCTCGCGCGAGCCGGTGCGCGCCACCTGCCATAAAATCCACGGGAACAGCTTGCGGCCGACCACCAGCATCAGCGCGATGAAGGCGCCGACCTGGCCCAGCGTGATGGCCAGCGTGGTCCACAGGTTCGCTTCGCCCATGGCCGTGACGCCGTGGCTTTCGCTGTGCGCGCCGCCCAGCGAACCTGCCAGCGCAGGCAGCAGTACCAGCACCAGCACCGTCACCAGGTCTTCCACCACCAGCCAGCCGACCGCGATGCGGCCGTTGAAGCTGTCGAGAATTCCGCGCTCCTCCAGCGCCCGCAACAGCACCACGGTGCTGGCCACCGACAGCGCCAGGCCGAATACCAGCCCGCCGCCCATGCTCCAGCCCCAGAAGTGCGCCAGCGCCATACCCAGCGCGGTGGCGACCGCGATCTGCAGCACCGCGCCCGGCAGCGCGACGCGCCGCACTGCCCACAAATCGTCGAGGGAAAAATGCAGGCCGACGCCGAACATCATCAGCATCACGCCGATTTCGGCCAGCTGCCCGGCCAGCGCCGTATCGGCCACGAAGCCCGGCGTGGCGGGGCCGATGATGATGCCCGCAGCCAGATAGCCCACCAGCGCCGGCAGTTTAAGGCGCGTTGCGACATAGCCGAACAAAAGGCCGAAGCCCAGTGCGGCCGCGATGGTGGTGATCAGGCTGATATTGTGGGGCATGCGTGCGGGGCTCCTGCGCGAGGGTGGGTGAACCCTAGCGTAGCACAATCGCGCGCCACACGGATCGCCCGATCAGCTGGCCAATGCCGCCGGCGCCATGCGCATGCTGACGCCGAAGCGGTTGAAGGCGTTCATCAGCGATACCGCCACCGTCAGGTCGGCCAGTTCTTTTTCGCCGAGGATGGCGATCGCTTTTTGATAGTCGCTGTCCGGCACATTGGTCTGGGCCACGCGGGTCACGCTTTCGGCCCAGGCCAGGGCGGCGCGCTCCTTCTCGCTGAACAGCGCGGCCGCTTCTTCCCACACCGGCACCAGCACCACCTTGTCGATCTTGACGCCCTGGCTCAGCAGGTCGCGGGTGTGCATGTCGATGCAGTAGGCGCAGCCGTTGATCTGCGACACGCGCAGGTAGACCAGCTCCACCAGCTCGGCCGGCAGGCCGCAGGTCTGCACATAGCTCTTGACGGCGGCGAAGCCCTTGTAGGCTTCCGGGGCGTGCTTGAATACTTCGAGGCGCTTGCTCATGGCGTTTCCTTGATTGATTGCGAATGAGCGTATTCTGCTGGCGCATGGCCTAGCCGTGAAGAGCCAAGAATGGGCTATCGGACTAGGCCATGTTTACATCAGCCTGAGTATCCGCCTGCCGAGTTCCCGCGCCCGCTGCGGCGTGTCGATGTTGGTGAAGGCCAGCAGCAGCGCAGACGCCGCATGCGGCAGCACGCAGCGCTCGGACAGCGCCAGCGCGGCCATGCCGTCCTGCCGCATGCGCTCGGCCAGTGCGCGGTCGGTGTGGCGGCCCTTCATGCGCAGCACCAGGTGCATGCCGCCCGGCTGCGGATCGATGCGCAGGTGCTTGCCCAGCACCGCGCCCAGTCCTTCGGCGGCGATCCGGCGGCGCTCCGCGTACAGGCGGCGCATGCGCTGGATGTGGCGGGCGAAGTGGCCTTCGTTCATGAAATCGCTGACGATGGTTTGCATCAGCGCCGGGCCGGCGGCGGCGAAGGTCTGGCTTATCTGTTCGAAGCGCGCCACCTGCGCCGGCGGCACCACCAGGTAGGCCAGCCGCACCGCCGGGAACAGCACCTTGCTGAAGGTGCCGGCGTACAGCACGCGGCCGTCGCGGTCCAGGCTTTGCAGCGCCGGCAGCGGGCGGCTGGCGTAGCGGTATTCGCCGTCGTAGTCGTCCTCCACGATCCAGGCGCCGGCCTGCCTCGCCCAGTCCAGCAGCGCCAGGCGGCGCGGCAGCGACAGCGCGACGCACAGTGGGCTTTGATGCGCGGGCGTGACGATGGCGGCCCTGGCGCGCGGCGCGGTGGCCACGCCGTGCGATACCACCAGTCCGTCGGCGTCCACCGCCACCGGGGCCAGTTTCATGCCGGCCTGTTTCAGCAGCTCGCTCGTCGGCGGGAAGCCGGGGTCTTCCACCCAGACGCCGTCGCCCGGTTGTAGCAGGGCGCGCGTCACCAGCTCCAGCGTGTTGCGGTAGCCGGAGGTGATGAACACCTGCGACGGCGCGCAGTCGATGCCACGCGACAGTTGCAGGTAGGTGGCGATGGCGGCGCGCAGCGGCGCCTGGCCGGCGAAGGCAGGGTAGGCCATGTCATCGGCTTGCGTGGCGCGGATTGCGCGTGCCGCCAGCCGCGCCCACACCTTGCGCGGGAAGGCGTCCAGCGCCGGCAAGCCCATTTGGAAGGGGCGGTTCAGCGGGGTGGGCATCGCCGACGCTGCCGATGTCGTGGGATGAGCGCGGGCTCGCGGTGCGCGTGCGGGTGCTGGCGTGGTTGCCGTCGAGGCATGGCGGGCCAGCGCCGGCGTCACCACGGTGCCGGCCTGGCCGCGCGTTTCGACATAGCCTTCGGCGACCAGCAGCGAGTAGGCCGCTTCCACCGTGCCACGCGCCAGTCCTAGTTCCAGCGCCAATGCGCGAGCCGAAGGAATGCGGGCCTCCGGCAGCAGCAGGCCTTCCGCGATGGCGTTGCGGAAGCGGGTATAGATCTGCCGGTACAGCGGTTCGGCGGCGGTGGTGTCGAGCTGGAGGAAGTCGGGCTGGTTTTTCATGGCCTAGTCGAAATGTCGTTTTATGGCTCTGTAGATTATGCCATTGCGCTCATAAGATGGCGTTTTGAAAGGATCGGCCATGAGTGAAAAACTGAGGGATGTCGAGACGGAGGACCAGCTGCGTGCCTGCTACCCGGTGATGAAGCAGCTGCGCCCGCACCTGGAAACCGAGGACGATTTCGTCGCCCGCGTCACGCGCATGGGGCAGCAGGGTTATCGCATCCTGGCCGCATGGGAGGAGGGCGAAGTGGTGGCGCTGGCCGGTTATCGGCTGGAGGAGAATCTGGTGTATGGCAAGTTCATGTACGTGGACGACCTGGTGGCCGGCGAGAAGACGCGCGGCCAGGGCTGGGGTGCGCGGCTGCTGGAGCATCTGACCGTGTATGCGGAACAGGCGGCGTGCGTCAAGCTGGTGCTCGACACCGGGATGGCGAACGCGCTGGCGCAGCGTTTCTACTTCCGCCAGGGGCTGCTGACGGGCGCCATGCGTTTCGGTAAATTCCTGAATGCGGGGGCGGCATGAAGATCCTGCACATCACTTGCAGCGCGCGCGGGCAGCAGTCGGTGAGTTATCGCCTGTCCCAGCGCGTGATGGACCGGCTGTTGTCGCGGCACCCTGCCGCGCAGATCGTCACGCGCGACCTGTGGGCCGAGCCGCTGCCGCATATCGACGGCGAGTATGCGGCGGCCCTGGGCGGCACGCGTGACCGGGTATCGGCGGCCGCGGCACGCGGCTTGTCGTCGCTGGCGTTGTCGGACCGCTTGATCGCCGAGCTGCGCGATGCAGATTGCGTGGTCATCGCCACGCCGATGCACAACTTCACCGTGCCGTCGGTGTTGAAGGCGTGGCTGGACCACGTGGTGCGCATCGGCGTCACCTTCAACGCCACGCCGGAGGGCAAGATCGGCACGCTGGCGGACCGTCCGGTGTACATCGCCGTCAGCTCCGGCGGCTACCGCACCGGCGAGCGCGCCCGTCAGCCCGACTTCCTCGAACCCTATCTGCGCGCCATCCTGCCGACGATAGGCCTGAAGAGCCTCAGCTTCCTCTCCGTCCAGGCCACGGCATTCGGCCCGGAAGCGACAACGGCCGCTTTCGCGGCCGTCGAGCGGGAGCTGGAAACCTGCGTCGCTTAAATCCGGCGCACCACCACGCAGCCGATCGAGTAGCCTGCGCCGAAGGAGCAGATCACGCCCAGCTGGCCCGGGGCCATGTCGTCCGAGTGCTTGTGGAAGGCGATCACCGAACCGGCCGACGAGGTGTTGGCGTAGGTGTCCAGGATCACCGGCGCTTCGCCGGGCTCGGCGTCGCGGCCCAGCACCATGCGGCTGATCAGCAGATTCATGTTCAGGTTGGCCTGGTGCAGCCAGTAGCGGCGCACCTGCGGCACTTCCAGCCCGGCGCCGGTGATGGTGTTCTTGATCATCTCGGCGGCCATCGGGCACACGTCCTTGAACACCTTGCGGCCCTGCTGGCGGAACAGCTTGTCCGGCTGGCCGATGCCCGCCTCATCGAAACGGTTCAGGAAGCCGAAGTTGTTGCGGATGTTGTTGGAGAAGCTGGTCTTGAGCTTGGTCTCGACGATCTCCCAGCGGTGCGAGCCCTTGGCCGTGTCGGCCGCCTCGATCACCATCGCCGTGCAGGCGTCGCCGAAGATGAAGTGGCTGTCGCGGTCGCGCCAGTTCAAATGGCCGCTGGTGATTTCGGGGTTGAGCACCAGTACCGCGCGCGCCTGGCCGCTCTGCACCGCCGCCACCGCCTGCTGGATGCCGAAGGTGGCCGACGAGCAGGCCACGTTCATGTCGAAGCCGTAGCCTTCGATGCCCAGCGCGCCTTGCACTTCGACCGCCATCGCCGGATAGCCGCGTTGCATATTGGAGCAGGCCACCAGCACCATGTCGATATCGGCCGGCACGCGGCCGGCGCGGTCCAGCGCCTGGCGGGCGGCGGCCACGCAGATCTCGGCTTGCAGCGACAGTTCCTCGTCCGCGCGCTCGGGAATGCGCGACACCATGCGCGCCGGGTCCAGGATGCCGGTCTTTTCCATCACATAGCGCGACTTGATGCCGGAGGCTTTTTCGATGAAGGCCACGCTGGACATTTCCAGCGCCGCGACCGTGCCTTCCGCGATGGCGGCGGCGTTGTCGGCGTTGAACTGTTCGGCGTAGGCGTTGAAGCATTCCACCAGCTCTTCATTGGAGATCGACTGGGCTGGCGTAAAGAGGCCGGTACCGCTGATGACAGCTTGTTTCATGTTTAAACTTTCAAATTTAGCAATGGCTCACGCCAATAATGAGGCAAATTCTACACAATGGCTGCACGTTAGGCGAAAATAAAAGCGGCGCCCTTGCGGCGCCGCTGAAAAAAATGGGGTCAAGTCTGACATTTGGACACGGGCTCTACCGTAAAGCGCTTTACGGTAGAGCCCGTGTCCAAATGTCAGACTTGACCCCAAGGTTTTATTTCTTGGCCAGATCCTTCTTGATGCCGCCGAGCGCGGCTTCGGTCTGCACCACCGTGGTTTCCGGCTTGGCCAGCTGGACCGGCAAGCCTTTCAGGTGGTTCAGCGCCTGCGCCAGCTGGAAATCGTCGGCGCTGCCGTACTCCAGCGGCTTGCGCTTTTTCTCCAGCGCCACGATGCGCAGCTGCTCTTCCAGCTCGTCGCGCTTGCTCTTGGCGATTTCCTGGTCGCGGTCGTTGCTCAGGTGTTTGTCCAGGTCGGCCTCGCGGGTGCGCAGCGCGTTCAGGCCGTCGCCGTCGGCGTTCTCATCCACCGCCAGGTCGGGCACGATGCCCTTGGCCTGGATCGAGCGCCCGTTCGGCGTGTAATAGCGCGCCGTGGTCAGCTTGACGGCGGTGTCGGCGGTCAGCTGGCGGATGGTTTGCACCGAACCCTTGCCGAAGGTCTGGGTGCCGATGATCTCGGCCCGCTTGTAGTCCTGCAGCGCGCCGGCGACGATCTCCGAGGCCGAGGCCGAACCGGTGTTGACCAGCACCGCCATCGGCACCTGCTTGATCGCGGCCGGCAGCTTGGCCAGCGCGTCGCTGTCGTTGCGCAGCGCGTAGTACTCGGGACGGCCGTAGAAGATCTGCTTGGAGTCCGGCAGTTGGCCGTTGGTCGAGACGATGGCTGCATCCTTGGGCAGGAAGGCCGCCGCCACGCCGATCGCGCCTTGCAGCACGCCGCCCGGGTCGTTGCGCAGGTCCAGCACCAGACCCTTGATGTTCGGGTCCTGTTTGTACAATTCGATAATCTTGGCGGCCAGGTCGTCGACGGTCGGTTCCTGGAACTGCGAGATGCGCACCCAGGCGTAACCAGGCTCGACGAGCTTGCCCTTGACGCTCTTCTGGTGGATTTCCTCGCGCGTGATGTTGAACACCAGCGGCTCGGCCTCGCCCTTGCGCAGGATGGTCATGCTGACCTTGGTGTGCGGCTCGCCGCGCATCTTCTTGACCGACTCGTCCAGGCTCAGGCCCTTGACCGGCGTGTTGTCCAGCCGGGAGATCAGGTCGCCCGCCTTGATGCCGGCGCGCCAGGCCGGCGAATCCTCGATCGGCGCGACGATCTTGATGTAGCCGTCCTCGCTCTGGCCGATCTCGATGCCGAGGCCGACGAACTTGCCCTGCGAACCTTCGCGCAGTTCGGCGTAGGCTTTCTTGTCCAGGTAGGCGGAGTGCGGATCCAGCGAGGCCACCATGCCGGAGATCGCTTCGGTCAGCAGCTTCTTGTCTTCGACTTTTTCGACGTAGTCGGATTTGATCAGGCCGAACACATCGGCCAGCTGTCGCAGCTCTTCCAGCGGCAGCGGCGGGTCCACCGGCTTTTGCGCCATGGCGGAAAACTGCAGCGAGATCGCGACACCGGCCACGACACCCAGGCCGACCAGTCCGGAATTTTTTAGTTTCTTGCCCATGTTTCACCTATCGAAGCTATTGCCGACAGCCGTCGCCGGTGGGCCTTCCCGCCGCAACGTGCTTGAGTTGAGTATAAACCTGATTCCCGGCAAACGTAGTAGCCGTCACGAAATGATTTATACCTTTACGAGAATTTACAACGCTTGCCGTTGACTTTTAAAGCACGCCAGCGCCTGCTTGCGAAGTATCAAGTTTGCCGTTTTGTACGCAGTGTATCCCCCACGTTCACGACCGTAAGCAATTGTAAGAAGTCCTGTAACGGCGGGGGGCGCGACCTAAACTGAACTCGTATTTCTCTCTACCCTGAAGTGGTTTTCGCCTGCGCCCCAAGCGCAGGCTTTTTTTTATCCATGGAGCCTACATGCGTATTAACTTCCGTTCCACGTTGCAGCGCCTGAGCGCTGCGTTGGCCTTGAGCGCCGTGCTGTCGCCGGCGTTTGCCCTGCCTGTCATGGAGATGCGCGCCGAGGATTTCCTGCCGATGGCGGCCGAGCTGAAAAAATCGCTGAACCTCAACGCCAACCAGCAGACCCTGTGGCAGCAGACCGAAAGCAAGACGCGCAACCTGCTGCGCGAGCGCCAGGCCCGCCGCGAGCGCCTGCAGGCGGCCACGCTGGAAGCGACCAAGGGCGCCAACGTCGAACTGCGCGACCTGGCCAAGGCGGTCGACGAGGAAGCCACCGCCGCCGCCAGCGAGGAAAAGCTGCTGCGCGAATGGTGGCTGACCGTCAACGATGCCTTGAATGAAACGCAGCGCCAGAGCGTGGTGCAACTGGTCGGCGAACAACTGCTGCGCGTGCCGGACAACGGCGCCCACGGCGCCGCGCCGCACAAGCAGGAAGGCGGCGAGCAGCAGCATCGCGGCGGCCGCAAGAGCGGCATGGGCGGCGGCGTTGGCGGGCCCGGCGGCGCCAGCATCAGCCTGCCCGGCGGTGGCGGCTAAGGGATACCCCTAGCGCGGGCGGGGCGGTGTGTATCGTAAAGTAAAAAACCGCCCGCTGATCAATTTGCAGGCAGGGCTGCCGGTAGAATATCCAGCCTATGAATAAACTGATCTCCTTAGCCTGCCTGGCCCTGTTGGGCGCCGCCGATGTCTCCGCACAAACCGGCGCGACGCCCACCCAGCCGGTGCTCGGGCCGGACGGCAAGCCGCTGCCCAAGATCACCATCAGCGGCGGCCGCGCCGGCGATATGGACGAGCGCCGCAACTCGGTGGCGGGCAAGCAGGTCTACGGCCGCGAGGAGCTCGACCGCAACGGCGACAGCAACCTCGGCGACATCCTCAAGCGCCTGCCGGGCGTCACCATCGGCGGCCGGCCTGGCCGCGGCGGCGATGTGCGCATGCGTGGCATGGGCAACGGCTACACCCAGGTGCTGCTGAACGGCGAACGCCCGCCCGCCGGCTTCTCGATGGAATCGCTGGCGCCCGACCAGGTCGAGCGCATCGAAGTGATGCGCGGCCCCATCGCCGAGCACAGCACGCGCGCCATCGCCGGCACCATCAACATCATCCTGCGCGACGGCTACCAGCAA
This sequence comes from Duganella sp. HH101, assembly GCF_001758795.1. NCBI lineage: Bacteria > Pseudomonadati > Pseudomonadota > Betaproteobacteria > Burkholderiales > Oxalobacteraceae > Duganella > Duganella sp. HH101. The sequence goes on from NZ_LRON01000003.1 coordinate 468,959, forward strand.
AAAGACAATCAGCTCAAGTTCACCGACAGCATCGAGCAGGGCCGCCACGCGCCCAATCTGTCGCTGACGGCGCCGGGCAAGAGCGGCAGCCTGAGCTGGCTGCTGACCGGCTCGGTCTTCGAAAACCGCCAGCACGACCAGACCGCAACCGTCAACCGCGACACCCGCAGCGACGGCGTGGTGCTTAAGGACCAGGACGTCCTCGACGAAACCAGGCGCAGCTCGCGCGGCATCCACCTGACGCCGCGCCTGTCGTACAAGTTCGACAACGGCGATACGCTGAACTTCCAGCCCTTCCTGATGGTCAACCGCAGCGACAGCGACGGCCGCAGCGACCTGACGCAGAACGCCGGCCTGGTGCCGGCCGCGCTGCTGCAGCCGCCCGAATACAACCTGGCGCTGACCGGCACCCACGCCGAATCGACCTTCCTGCGCGGCTTCGGCAACTGGGTGCACAAGCTGCAGGGCGCGGCCAAGCTGGACGTCAAGTTCGGCTTCGGCAGCGGCCACAGCGACAGCGATTCGCTGCGCTATCAATACGACAACGCCGGCAATCTGCTGCAGCGCTACACCGACGACTCCACCGTCCGCGACCGCAGCGCCAGCACCGGCGGCAAGTACACCACGCCGCTCGGCAAGGAACACGCGCTGGCGGCCGGCTGGGATATCGAGCTGGGCCACCGCGCCGAGACCAAGACTTCGCTGGACAAGAACGGCGTGTCCCAGTTCGGCGATTCCGGCAACGACCTGACGGCCGACACCCGCCGCCTGGCCGTGTTCGCGCAGGACGAGTGGGACATCAGCCAGCAGTGGTCGGGCTACGCCGGCCTGCGCTGGGAAGGCATACGCACCACCAGCACGCGCGCCGGCCAGGACATCGGCAACACCAGCAGCGTGCTGAGCCCGCTGCTGCACGGCGTCTACCGCATTCCCGGCCACGACAAGGACCAGATCCGCGCCAGCCTGACCAAGAGCTACAAGGCCGCCAACATCCAGGACTTGATCGCGCTGCCGTCGCTGTCGCGCCTGAACAGCGCCACCCGTCCCGACCGCACCGGCAACCCGGACCTGAAGCCCGAACTGGCGACCGGCCTGGACTTCGCCTACGAACACTACCTCGGTCGCAGCGGCATCGTCACTGCCGGCGGCTTCATCCGCGACATCAAGGACTTGATCCGCCGCGAGCTGACCTTGCAGGACACGCCGACCGGCCCGCGCTGGGTCTCGACACCGGGCAACATCGGCCACGCGCGCACCAAGGGCATCGAGCTGGAAGCCAAGTTCCAGTTGCAGGAGTTGATGGCGGACGGCCCGGCGATCGACTTCCGTTCCAACTACAGCCGCTTCTGGTCCAGCGTGGACGGCATCCCCGGCCCCAACAACCGCCTCGACGCGCAACCGAGGCAGACCGCCAACGTCGGCCTGGATTACCGCCTGAAACCGGTGCCGCTGACGCTGGGCGCCAGCCTCAACTGGACGCCGCCGACCCTCATCCAGAGCAGCGCCGAGCAGCTGGTGTACACCAGCCGCAAGCGTTCGTTCGACGCCTACGGCCTGTGGAAATTCGATGCGCGCCATCAAATCCGCATTTCTGCGAATAATCTGATGGCGGAAGACGCCCTCGGTAATAATGTTGTCACCACCAACGGCCTGGCACAATTGGCCGATACGACCAACCAGACGTACGTCGTCTGGAGCGTCAAATATGAAATGAAGTTTTAACCACGAGGGAATTGCAGTGAAACGATACTTGCTGAGCACGCTTGCCTTAAGCCTGATGACCGCCTACGCCGGCGCCGCCGCCGCCGATCCTGCCCCGGTGTCCGGCATCGACACCCAATACATCGACGCCAGCGTGCGTCCGCAAGACGATTTCTATCGCCACCTGAACGGCGAGTGGCTCAAGGTCACGCAAATCCCGGAAGACAAATCGAGCTGGGGCACCTTCGCCAAGCTGCGCGACGACGTGCTGCCGCAACTGCGCGGCATCATCGAAACGGCCGAGGCCGATAAAGCCCGCAAGGCCGGCAGCGACGCGCAAAAGATCGGCGACCTGTATGCCAGCTTCATGGACGATAAAAAGCTGGAGACGCTGGGCGCCAAGCCGCTGGCGGGCGAGCTCAACCGCATCCGCGCGATCAAGGACAAGAAAGCCTTCCCGATGCTGATCGCCCACTTGAGCGAGCTCGGCGTCAGCACGCCGTACGGCGTCTACGTCAGCCAGGATGCGCGCGAATCGACCAGGTACGCGGTCGGCATTTCGCAAAGCGGCCTGGGCCTGCCGGACCGCGACTACTACCTGAAAAAAGACGACGCCAAGATGGTCGACACGCTGGCCAAGTACGAGGCGCATGTGGCCAAGATCCTGGCCCTGGGCGGCGACAAGCACGCCGCCGCCAGCGCCAAGGCCGTCGTCGCGCTGGAAACCGCGCTGGCCGCCGCGCAGTGGACCAAGGTCGAGAACCGCGACCCGGTCAAGCGCTACAACAAGACCGCCATCGCCAAGCTGCCCGAACTGGCGCCGGGCTATGACTGGCAGCACGCGCTGGCCGCGGCCGGCGTGGCCAGCAAGGTCGACTACGTGATCGTCAACCAGCCGAGCTACCTGGCCGGCTTCAACGCGCAGCTGGAAAAGACCGACCTGGCGACCTGGAAATCCTACTTCGAATGGCAGCTGCTGCGCCGCGCCGCGCCGTATCTGTCGAAGGATTTCGCCGACGCCAGCTTCGATTTCTACAGCACCGTGCTGACCGGCATCGAGGTCAAGCCGCCGCGCTGGAAATCGGCGGTCGGCCTGGTCGAAGGCAGCCTGGGCGAAGTGCTGGGCAAGCTGTACGTGGGCCAGTACTTCCCGCCGGAGCGCAAGGCCCGCATGGAAGAGCTGGTGAAGAACCTGCTGGCGTCGTACAAGACCAGCATCGACACGCTGGACTGGATGAGCCCGGAGACCAAGAAGGAAGCGCAAGCCAAGCTGGCCAAGTTCACGCCCAAGATCGGCTACCCGAACAAATGGCGCGACTACTCGTCGCTGGCCATCGTCAAGGGCGACCTGGTGGGCAATGTGCTGCGCGCCTCGGCGTTCGGCCATCAGCGCATGATCAACAAGCTGGGCAAGCCTATCGACCGCGAAGAGTGGGGCATGACGCCGCAGACCATCAACGCCTACTACAATTCGACGATGAACGAGATCGTGTTCCCGGCAGCGATCCTGCAGCCGCCGTTCTTTGACGCCAAGGCCGACGACGCCGTCAACTACGGCGCCATCGGCGCGGTGATCGGCCACGAAATCAGCCACGGCTTCGACGACAAGGGCAGCCAGTCCGACGGCGACGGCAACCTGCGCGACTGGTGGAGCAAGGAAGACCGCGCCAACTTCAAGGCCAAGGCCGACGCGCTGACCAAGCAGTACGACGGCTACAGCCCGATCGAAGGCTACCACGTCAACGGAGCGCTGACCCTGGGCGAGAACATCGCCGACAACAGCGGCGTGGCGATCGCCTACAAGGCGTACAAGCTGTCGCTGGGCGGCAAGCCGGCGCCGGTCATCGACGGCCTGACGGGCGACCAGCGCTTCTACATGGGCTTTGCCCAGGTATGGCGCAGCAAGACGCGCGACAAGCAGCAGATCGTGCTGATCAAGACCGACCCGCATTCGCCGGGCCAGTTCCGCGCCAACGGCACCTTGGTCAACCAGCCGGGCTTCTACGAAGCCTTCGGCGTGAAGCCGGGCGACCAGATGTATGTTGCGCCGGAACAGCGCGTGATCATCTGGTAAGCGCTTAACCACTGGGAAGAACGCAAAAAAAAGGCCACCTCGCGTGGCCTTTTTGCTATTGTTTCAAAGTAACAACGGGGTCAAGTCTGACATTTGGACACGACCTCTTCCGTAGTAGTGACATACGGTCGGGCTCGTGTCCGAATGTCAGACTTGACCCCATCATTGGAGATAGACTTGAAAGTACATATGTTAAGCGCGCTGATGTTGGCGCTGCTGGCGTCGGCCGGCGTCCAGGCACAACAAAAAATCTCGGGCGTCGACCTGGCCGAGATCAACGCCGCCGTCCGCCCGCAGGACGACTTCTTCCTCAACCTGAACGGCAAGTGGCTGGCCAAGACCGAGATCCCGGCCGACAAGTCGAGCTGGGGCTCGTTTGAAAAGCTGGAGGACGACACCAAGCCGCAACTGCGCGCCATCATCGAGGCCGCCGCCGCCGATCCGAACAAGACGCCCGGCTCGGACGCCCAGCGCATCGGCGATTTCTTCGCCAGCTACATGGACGAGGCCAGGCTGGAGCAGCTGGGCCTGAGCCCGCTGCGCGCCGAGCTGGACCGCGTGGCCGCGCTCAAGGACAAGAAAGACATCCCGGCCCTGATCGCCCACTTCAACCGCTACGGCGTGACCGCACCCTACGGCTTCGCCATCCACCAGGACAACAAGGATTCCACCAAGTACGTGGCCGACATCGTCCAGGACGGCCTGAGCCTGCCAGACCGCGACTACTACCTGAAGAAGTCGGACAAGAAGATGGCCGACACGCTGGCCAAGTACCAGCAGCATGTGACCCGGATGCTGACCCTGGCCGGCAACGCCAACGCGGCGGCCGACGCCAAGGCCATCGTGGCGCTGGAAACCGAGCTGGCGAAAATCCAGTGGACCAAGGTTGAACTGCGCGACCCGGTCAAGGCTTACAACAAGGTGCCGCTGGACAAGCTGTCCAAGCTGGCGCCCGGCTATGACTGGGCCACCTGGCTCAAGGACACCGGCATCGCCGGCAAGGTCGACTACGTCATCGTCAGCCAGCCGAGCTTCATCACCGGCTTCAACCAGGTGCTGAACAAGACGCCGCTGGCGACCTGGCAAGCCTGGTTCCGCTGGCAGGTGATCCACGCCAACGCGGCCTATCTGTCCAAGGATTTCGCGCTGGAGAACTTCGCCTTCTACGGCACCGTGCTCAGCGACATCAAGGAGCAGCAGCCGCGCTGGAAGCGCGCGGTCAACGCCACCGACGGCGCGCTGGGCGAGAGCCTGGGCAAGCTGTACGTGGCGCAGCATTTCCCGGCCGAGCGCAAGCAGCGCATGGAGGCGCTGGTGCAGAACCTGCTGGCCGCCTTCAAGCAGAGCATCGACACGCTGGACTGGATGGGCCCTGCCACCAAGGAACAGGCGCAGGCCAAGCTGGCCAAGTTCATGGTCAAGATCGGCTATCCGAACAAATGGCGCGACTATTCGCCGCTGGTGGTGGCCAAGGATGACTTGGTGGGCAATATCCAGCGCTCGCGCGCGTTCGACTACGACAAGGAAGTGAACAAGCTCGGCAAGCCTATCGACCGCGACGAATGGGGCATGACGCCGCAAACCATCAACGCCTACTACAACCCGGAGTTGAACGAGATCGTGTTCCCGGCCGCCATGCTGCAGCCGCCGTTCTTCAACGCCGACGCCGACGATGCCGTCAACTACGGCGCCATCGGCGCGGTGATCGGCCACGAGATCAGCCACGGCTTCGACGACCAGGGCGCCCAGTACGACGGCGACGGCAATCTGCGCGACTGGTGGACCAAGGCCGATCACAAGAACTTCGCCGCCAAGAGCAAGATGCTGGTCAAGCAGTACAACGCCTTCAGCCCGGTCAAGGGCTACCACGTCAACGGCGAGCTGACCCTGGGCGAGAACATCGCCGACAACTCGGGCGCGGCGATCGCGCTCAAGGCTTACCGGATTTCGCTGAACGGCCAGCCGTCGCCGGTGATCGACGGCCTGACCGGCGAGCAGCGCTTCTACATGGGCTTCGGCCAGGTGTGGCGCAGCAAGATCCGCGACGCCCAGCAAATCGTTTACCTCAAATCCGACCCGCACTCGCCGGACCAGTTCCGCGCCAACGGCACGGTGCGCAATCAGCCGGGTTTTTACAACGCTTTTGGCGTAAAACCGGGCGACAAGATGTATCTGGCGCCAAAAGACCGCGTCAACATGTGGTAACACTTTATGCGGTAGCGGCCCTGTGATATAAAGCGCAACAGGGCCAAACATCGTGGATTGGCCTTTATACAATCAAGAGGATATTTTCGTGAAACGTCATCTCGTAAGTGCATTGACCCTGAGCCTGATCGCAGGCCTGGCGGGCGCCGCCGACAGCACCACAAGTGCAGCTCCGGCCAGCGCCCAAGTAGCAAATGGCAAGCTGGTTTCCGGCATTGCGGTGGAATACATCGATCCAGCGGTACGCGCGCAGGACGACCTGTTCATCCACATGAACGGCAAATGGCTGGCCACGACCGAAATCCCGGCTGACAAAGCGAGCTGGGGCTCGTTTGCCAAGCTGCGCGACGACATCCAGCCGCAACTGCGCGCCATCATCGAAGGCGCCGCCGCCAACAAGGCAGGCGGCCCTGAAGCCCAGCGCATCGGCGATTTCTACAGCAGCTTCATGGACGAAGCCAAGCTGGAACAGCTGGGCCTGACCCCGCTGAACGCGGAACTGGCCAAGATCGCCGCCGTGTCGAACAAGAAGCAGCTGCCGGCGCTGATCTCGCACCTGAACAAGATCGGTGTCACCGCGCCTTACGGCTACGGCATCCACCAGGACAACAAGGATTCGACCAAGTATGTGGTCGATTTCGGCCAGGATGGCCTCGGTCTGCCTGACCGCGACTACTACCTGAAAGCCGACGACAAGAAAATGGCCGACGCGCTGGCCAAGTATGAGCTGCACATCGCCAAGATCCTGACGCTGTCGGGCGACGCCAAGGCCGACGCCAATGCGCGCGCCATCGTGGCGTTTGAAAAAGAACTGGCGAAAATCCAGTGGACCAAGGTCGAACTGCGCGACCCGGTCAAGGCCTACAACAAGGTCGACATCGCCAAGCTGGGCAAGGTCGCGCCGGGTTATGACTGGAACGCCTACCTGGCCGACGCCGGCATCGCCGGCAAGGTCAAGTACGTGATCGTCGGCCAGCCTAGCTACCTGAAGGGCATGACCGCGCTGCTGGCCAAGACCGATCTGGACACGCTGAAATCCTACTTCCGCTGGCATCTGCTGCGTTCGGGCGCGCCTTACCTGAGCAAAGCCTACGTCGATGAAAACTTCGCCTTCTACGGCACCGTGCTGAGCGGCGTTACCGAACAGCGTCCACGCTGGAAGCGCGGCGTTTCCGTCACCGAAGGCGCGCTGGGCGAAGCAGTCGGCAAGATCTACGTCGAGCAAAACTTCCCGGCCGAGCGCAAGGCGCGCATGCAGGCGCTGGTGAACAATCTGCTGGCTGCCTACAAGACCAGCATCGACCAGCTGGACTGGATGAGCCCAGTCACCAAGAAACAGGCGCAAGAGAAGCTGGCCAAGTTCACCACCAAGATCGCGTACCCGAACCACTGGCGCGACTACTCCAAGCTGGTCGTTTCCAAGGACGACCTGGTTGGCAACGTGATCCGTTCGCGCGAGTTCGAGTACAACAAGGAACTGGCCAAGCTGGGCAAGCCGATCGACCGCGAAGAGTGGGGCATGACGCCGCAAACCGTCAACGCCTACTACAACCCGGAAATGAACGAGATCGTGTTCCCGGCCTCGATCCTGCAAGCACCGTTCTTCAATGCTGACGCGGACGACGCGGTCAACTACGGCGCCATCGGCGGCGTGATCGGCCACGAAATCAGCCACGGCTTCGACGACCAGGGCGCGCAGTACGACGGCGACGGCAACCTGCGCGACTGGTGGACCGCTGCGGACCACAAGAACTTCGCGGCCAAGACCAAGATGCTGGTGGAGCAGTACAACCAGTTCAGCCCGCTGCCTGGCTACCATGTCAATGGCGAGCTGACCCTGGGCGAGAACATTGCCGACAACAGCGGCATCGCGATTGCGTACAAGGCTTACAAGCTGTCGCTGGGAGGCAAGGAAGCACCTGTGATCGACGGCCTGACCGGCGACCAGCGCTTCTACATGGGCTTTGCGCAGGTTTGGCGCTTGAAGATGCGCGAAGCGCAGCAGATCGTGCAGATCAAGACCGATCCGCATTCGCCAGGCCAGTTCCGCGCGAACGGCCCGATGCGCAACCAGCCAGGCTTCTACGACGCCTTCAACGTGAAGCCGGGCGACAAGATGTACCTGGAACCAAAAGACCGCGTGATCATGTGGTAATCACCACGTAGCGCAACGAAGGGCCGCAGCGATGCGGCCCTTTTTCATTTCAGAGTAAACTACGGACTTCGATTTATAAGAAACCGGTACCCTCATGCGCTTGCGTTATTCCGCACTCATCGTTTTGCCCCTGCTGCTGGCCGCTTGCGGCGATTCGTTCAAGCCTGTCGACGTCTACATGGCCAGGACGCCCGAGTGCTCGGCCTGGCAGGAAGGCTCGCGTTACGAACTGCCGCGCGGGATCAGCGTGTCGACCACGCCGCCGGTGACGCTGCCGGATGGCGGCGCCGAGTTCACCTTCGTCTATCTGGTGCCGCGCGGCGAGCGTGCCATGTTCCTCTCCCGCGACTACCACGTTACCGCGCCCAAGGGAGCGGTGCTGGCCAAGGCCGAACTGGTCAGCTTCTACCAGCGCGCCACCAACTCGCGCCCGGAAATCGTCGATGTGATCCCCAAGGTGCCGGACATGCTGGTTGCCGGCGCCACCAGCGACGATACGATCTGGCGCGTGCGCCTGCGCGTGAAGGAAAAACTACCCGAGCGTTTCGACGTCGTCCCCCCCGCCTTCGAGATCGCGCTGACCAAGTACCCGATGCGCACCTTCACCTACCGCTACTTCGCCGACCGCAAGGCCTTCGGCTTGTGCAGCTAGGTGTCAAATGAGCTCGATAGCTGTTCGTAGAATCTGGCACGTTTGAGGAAGCCCTTGAGACTCGTAGGTCTCGATAATTTCTTGTGCAGTTTTGGGCGGGGATTTGAGCCGTTCACGAACAGCCTTGATTGTCTTTAGAACGCGAATTGGATCAAGTTCGTATTGAGCGACCACGAAATCATCGGGATGCAAAATTTCGATGCCATGTAGACGAGTATCTGTTTCTGGAAAATCTTTAAGATTAAAAGTTACGATTGCGTCCGCGTGCCCTATGATCGCTGCGGCCAAGACATGTCTGTCATTTGGGTCGGGTAGGATTAGCTTCTCAATCAAGTACTCAAAATTTTCGATAAGGCAATCATCAACAACTTCGTTCATTGTTGCGATAGTTCGATCAAGCGCATCCCGGCGCAGATCTGGACGGTTCGCGGATAGATTCCGCATCCATTCAGCCTGAATCGTATTGGTCCATCGTGCGCGAAATACGCCCTCGACCGCGAGGCTGATAAGCAGATCGCGCAGCGGCGCCGGGTACAGCACGCAAGCATCCAGAATAGCCGTATATCGATAGTAACCAGCCATTAGTAGCCCATATTGAGCTCCTGAGCTTGATCCGCCAGCCGCTGGAGTGCATCCTGAGAGATTTTTTGTCTTTGTTCTTTGTATTGAACAACGTCTTCGAATCGAATTCTGCGATGTGTTCCTACCTTGTGAAAGGGAATCTTTCCCTCTTCCAGTAAACGAACAAGATAGGGCCGTGAGACATTCAGGAACATGGCAGCTTCCTGCGTAGTCACGTCTAGCTCCTTAGGCATGATAGCCACAGCTTTGCCTTGTGCCAGGGAGCCCAACATATCTGCAAAGAGTCGAAGTACTTTAGGCGGCAACTTTAACAGTGGAAGATCATCGACTCTTTCAACTCCATCTTCCATTATTGCAATATTAACTGCGTGAGAATGATCAAGTGCACTCACTATGCAACGTTGAGCCGCTTTTGCCAGCTCAACATCTTCTTTATTGTCTAGGATCATTTCACGATCTAGAACGTTTGACATCATATTCTCCTGGATTTAGTGCTCATTTTTAAAGCACTCCGAAGCTAAAGTGTTAAAGACAGCTAAGTGAATCTTACGAAATAAGCGAAATATCCGCAACGGGAATTTAGATAAATCTAAATCCTACAAAATAATTCTCAAGGATTGTGCGATGAGATTTTTTCAACACGATTGGGCGAAACTTCGCACGACTCCTGGTTGAGATTGCGGATTCTCGCAAAAGATGCGAACAGTTTTATCTTCCCGTCCTTACAAATCAAGGACTTGAACCGCAGCCCCCGCTTGGCACGGAAGCTGCAATGCCTCCCGGTAACTACAACCGCAAAGGAGACACGCATGTCCAAGTTCCGTCTGTTATCGCTGGCCCTCGCGCTGGCCGCCGCGTCCGGCGCGCAAGCGCAGGAAGTGGTCCGCCTCGGCAACCTCAAGTTCGCCCACTACGGCGCCGTCTCGTACATCAAGGAAATCGCGCCCAAGTGCGGCATCAAGGTGGAGGAACACGTGTTCGCCAAGGGCCCGGACGTGATGCAAGCCATCCTGGCCGGCGAGCTCGACGTCGGCGCCACCGCTTCCGAGGCCGCCATCTCCGGCCGCGCCAACGGTGCGCCGATCTACGTGGTGGCCGGCTTCGCCAAGGGCGGCGCGCGCCTGGTCGCCCGTCCCGACAGCAACATCAAGGCGATCAAGGATTTGAAGGGCAAGCGCGTCGGCGTCACGCGTGGCGGCATCCACGAGGTGCTGCTGATCGCCGAACTGGCCCAGGCCGGCCTGACCGCCTCCGACCAGCCGGGCAAGGATGTGCAACTGGTGTTCCTGGCGTTCGCCGACCTCAACCAGGCGCTGATGGGCAAGAACCTCGACGCCATCATGCAGAGCGAACCGCAATCCTCGCAAGCCATCAACAAAGGCTACGGCGTTGAGGTGATGAAGCCCTACGACACGCCGATCGGCGCCCCGGTGCGCACCATGGTGATGAGCGAGAAGTTCTACAAGGAACACCGCGCCACCGCCGCCAAGTTCATGAACTGCTTCGTGCAGGCCACCAAGCTGTTCATCGACAACAAGCCGGTGGCCGAGAAATATGTGCGCGAAGTGATCTTCAAGAACCAGATCACCAAGGACGATTTCGACGATGCCATCAGCAACTCGCCGTACAGCTACGACATCAGCCCCGAGCACATCCAGATCACCACCGACGTGATGGCCAAGCACGGCACCGGCAAGATGCGCGCCGCGCCCGTCGCCAAGGACTGGGTCAAGACCGACCTGCTGGAAGCGGCCAAGAAAAGCCTGAGCATTCAATAACTGCGTCCAATAACGGAGACCCACCATGAGCAAGCAAGACTGGCGGCAAGCCGCCTCGGGCGCGGTTGTGCCCATTGTTATCATCGCCTTCTGGCAAGCCAGCGCCATGCTGGGCTGGATCAATCCGCAAGTGCTGCCGTCGCCGTTCGCGGTGGTGCACAAGTGGATCGAATACCTGCTGCCGCTGACCGCCTACGATCCGGCCGCGCAATCGTGGCTGGGCTGGGCGCTGTCCGGCGAGCTGCTGGGCGACACCTTCAGCAGCATGTACCGCGTGGTGGTCGGCTTCGCCATCGGCGCCGGCCTGGCCTTGCCGCTGGGCCTGCTGATGGGATCGAGCCAGCGCATGTATGCGTGGTTCAATCCGCTGATGCAGGTGCTGCGGCCGATTCCGCCGATCGCCTACATTCCGCTGGCGATTTTATGGTTCGGCCTGGGCAATGCGCCGGCCGTGTTCCTGATCGCGCTGGGCGCGTTCTTCCCGGTGCTGGTCAACACCATCGCCGGCGTGCGCCAGGTGGACGGCATCTATATCCGCGCCGCCCGCAATCTCGGCGTCAGCCAGCGCACCATGTTTGTCCGCGTGATGTTGCCGGCCGCCGTGCCCTACATCCTGTCCGGCGTGCGGATCGGCATCGGCACCGCCTTCATCGTGGTCATCGTCTCGGAGATGATCGCCGTGAACAACGGCCTCGGCTTCCGCATCCTGGAAGCACGCGAATACTTCTGGTCCGACAAAATCATCGCCGGCATGATCAGCATCGGCTTGCTGGGCCTGATCATCGACGTCGGCATGAACAAACTGAACAATCATTTGCTGCGCTGGCACCGCGGCCTGGAGAATTAAGATGACCCATATCGAAGTCAAAGCCGTCAACAAGGTCTTCAAGACCGACAGCCGTGAAGTGATCGCCCTCAAGGACATCAACCTCGACATCCCGCAAGGCCAGTTCGTCTGCCTGCTCGGGCCTTCGGGCTGCGGCAAGTCCACGCTGCTGAACGCCATCGCCGGTTTCTCGCTGCCATCGTCCGGCGCCATCACGGCCGACCGCAAGCTCGTCACCGGCCCCGGCCCGGAACGCGGCATGGTGTTCCAGGAGTACGCACTGTTCCCCTGGATGACGGTGGAAAAGAACATCGCCTTCGGCCTGGAAATCAAGGGCATGCCGCAGGCCGAGATCGCGGCCAAGGTCGACCAGCTGCTGGGCATGCTGTCGCTGAGCGACTTCAAGCACCGCTTCCCGAAAGACCTGTCCGGCGGCATGCGCCAGCGGGTTGCCATCGCCCGCGTGCTGGCGCTGGACTCGCCGATCATGCTGATGGACGAGCCATTCGGCGCGCTCGATGCGCTGACCCGCCGCAACCTGCAGGACGAATTGCTGCGCATCTGGGCCGAGCTGAAGAAGACCATCATCTTCGTCACCCACAGCATCGAGGAAGCGATCTACCTGGCCGACCGCATCGTCGTCATGACCTACCGCCCCGGCACCGTCAAGCGCGACCTGATGGTGGACTTGCCGCGCCTGCGCGACCCGTCCGCCGCCGAGTTCAACGCCCTCAAGCGCGAGCTGGGTCAGCTGGTGATGGAAGAGCAGCAGCGCCACCACAACGACGAGATGCGCATGGCGGCGGTGGACTGAGCAGGTGCAGTAGAATCTGCGTATGCGCGCCCAAAAAAACCTGCTGCTGTTCGCCTTCACGTTCGCATGCGCGTTGGGCGCGATCGCCGGCTCCTACCTGGCCGGCACCTGGCGCGCGCGCGAAGAACTACGGCAGCAGGGCCAGCGCCAACTGCAACTGATGGCGCCGGACCTGCAATCGCTGCTGCAAAAATATGAAACCCTGCCTTTCGTGCTGGGCTTCCAGCCCGACCTGATCGAAGCGCTGGCGCATCCGTCCGATGCGTCGGCGATCACCCGCCTCAACAGCACGCTGCAAACCATCCAGCAGCAAGCCAAGGTGGGCGCCATCTACGTGATGGACCGCGACGGCCTGACCATAGGCGCCAGCAACTGGGACCAGCCGCTGGGCTTCGTCGGCAAGAACTTTTCCTACCGCCCTTACTTCGACGCCGCGCTGCACGGCAGGGCGGGGCGCTTCTACGGCATCGGCACCAGCACCAGCGAGGCCGGCTACTTCATCGCCCAGCCGGTGTACCGCAACGGCACGGCGGGCGGCCCCGTCACCGGCGTGGTCGCGGTGAAAATCAGCCTGGCCGATTTCGAACGCACCTGGCGCAGCAGCGACGACACCATCGCGCTGGCCGACAGCAGCGGCGTGGTTTTCCTCAGCAACCGCCCGGACTGGATCTACCGCAGCCTGCACGCGCTGGACGCCGCCACCGAACGCCAGCTGGCGCACACCCAGCAATACACGGGGCAGAAGATCACGCCGCTGCGCGGCCATGCCGACCTGTTCGTCACGCAATCGGTGGGCCAGCTGGGCTGGCAGCTGATGCTGTTCCCCGGCCAGTCGCGCGTGTTGCGCGCCGGTGCGCAATGGGCCGCCGCCGCCACGCTGCTGCTGGCCTGCGCGGCCGTGTCGAGCTGGGCGATGCATCAGCGCCGCCGCCGACTGGAGGAACGCATGGCGTCGGCCGCCGCGCTGCGCCAGGCCGCCGCCGAGCTGGACGACAAGATCGTCGAGCGCACGCGGCAGCTGCGCACCACCAACCAGCATCTGGAGAGCAAGTACGCCAAGCTGCAGGAAACCGAACACCTGCTGCGCTCCACGCAGAACGAGCTGGTCCAGGCGGGCAAGCTGGCGATGCTGGGGCAGATGGCGGCAGGCATCACCCATGAACTGAACCAGCCGCTGGCCGCGATCCGCGCCTTCGCCGACAACGCCCGCGTGTTCCTGGAGCGCGGGCAGGGCGAGCAGGTCGCGGGCAATCTCGGCCATATCAGCGAGGCCAGCGCGCGCATGGGCGCCATCATCGGCCAGCTGAAGGGCTTTGCGCGCAAGGATGAAACGGTGGCCACGGTCGACCTGGCGGCGTCGGTGCGGGCCTCGGCGTTTTTGCTGGAAAGCGAATTCCGCCGCCACGCCGTCGCGCTGGAGATCGCCGCGTCCGACGGTATCCGAGTGACCGGGGACAGCGTGCGCATCGAGCAGGTGCTGATCAACCTGCTGCGCAACGCGCTCGACGCGGTGGAAACGGCCGAGCGGCGCGAAGTCGCCATCCGCCTGGAGCGCGATGGCGCTTGCGCGCTGGTCAGCATCGGCGACAGCGGCGAAGGCATACCGGAGCAGGTGGTGGCGCATCTGTTCGAACCGTTCTTCACCACCAAGCCGTCCGGCAAGGGATTGGGACTCGGGCTGGCGATCTCGTCGTCCATCGTACAGGCCATGAACGGCCAATTGACGGCACACAATCAAGCCGGCGGCGGAGCGCGCTTCGAGCTGCGTCTACCGCTGCAAACCGAGGGAGCATAAAGTGCAGGCTATTTTGATCGAAGACGAAGCCGCGCTGCGCCTGGCCACCAGCCAGACGCTGGAACTGGGCGGCTTCAGCGTACAGGCCTGCGCCAGCGCCGAGGAAGCGCAGGCGCTGCTGCGCGCCGACTATCCCGGCGTGATCGTCACCGACGTGCGGCTGCCGGGCCGCTCCGGCCTGGAGCTGCTGGCGCAGGCCGCCGCGATGGATGCGGAGTTGCCGGTGATCGTAGTCACCGGCCATGGCGATGTCGAGATGGCGGTGGCCGCGATGCGCAGCAGCGCCTACGACTTCATCGAAAAACCTTTCGCCGCCGAGCGCCTGCTGGATGCGGTGAAGCGCGCGCAGGAACGCCGCCGGCTGGTGCTGGAAAACCGCCAGCTGCGCACTGCCCGCGCCCAGCATCCCGACGTGCCGGACCTGGTCGGCCGCTCGGCCGCCATCGAGCAGTTGAAAGTCCTGATACGCAACATCGCGCCGGCCGGTGTGGACGTGCTGATCAACGGCCAGACCGGCACCGGCAAGGAAGTGGCCGCGCGCCTGTTGCACGCGGCCAGCGGCCGCAAGGGCAACTTCGTCGCCATCAACTGCGGCGCGCTGCCGGAGTCCGTGTTCGAAAGCGAGATTTTCGGCCACGAAGCGGGCGCCTTCACCGGCGCGCAGAAGCGCCGCATCGGCAAGCTGGAGTACGCACAGGGTGGCACCGTCTTCCTCGACGAGATCGAAAGCATGCCGATGGCCTTGCAGGTCAAATTGCTGCGCGTGCTGCAGGAGCGGCGCGTGGAAAGATTGGGCGCCAATGAGACGGTCGCGCTCGATTGCACGGTGGTCGCCGCGACCAAACTTGATCTATTACAGTTGAGCGCGCAGGGCCAGTTCCGCGAAGACTTGTACTACCGCCTCAGCGTGGTCAGCATAGCCCTGCCGCGCCTGCGCGACCGCCGCGACGACATCCCGCTGCTGCTGGCCCACTTCGCCGCCGAGGCGGCGGCCCGCTACCAGCGCCCGCTGCCGGCGTGGAGCGCGCAGCAGATGGCGCAATGGCAGGCGGCGGACTGGCCGGGCAATGTGCGCGAACTGCGCAACTTCGCCGAGCGGCTGGTGCTGGGCATCGCCGCCACCGCGGCGGTTGCCGTGCCGGCGCCGGCGGCTGAGGGCGGGGCGCTGTCGCTGCCGCAGCAGGTCGACCATCACGAGCGCGAGCTGATCGTGCAGGCGCTGTCCGCCGTCGACGGCAACGTCGCGCTGGCGGCGGACAACCTGATGGTGCCGCGTAAAACCCTCTACGACAAGCTGAAGAAATACCAGATCGCCGCCGGCCGCAAATAGGCGGGGCGTAAAAAAACCGGCCGCTGGGGCCGGTTCTTCTGGAGAGGCGGTGCTTATTTGGCTGGCGCCGAAGCCTCTGGTGCTGCTGCTTTCGGGGCCGGAACTTCAGGCTCCTTGAACTTGGCGCCGGACTGGTTGGCCATGTAGACCACGGCGCGGGCGACTTCGACGTCGTCCAGGTCCGGGTTGCCGCCTTTGGCCGGCATGGCGCGCAGGCCTTCGATGGCGTGCTTGACGACGGTATCGTAGCCCTGGGCGATACGGGCGCTCCAGGCGCCGCTGTCGGCGAACTTCGGCGCACCGGCGACACCGGCGCCGTGGCAGGCTGCGCAGGTCGAGGTGTAGATGGCTTCGCCGGTTTGCAGCACTTTCGGCGCGTTCGAGTCTTTCAGGGTAAAGCCGGCGTCGGCGACGGGAGCGATACGGGTGGCGATTTCTTCAGCGGCCTGGCTGTTGGAGCCGGCGCCGGTTAATTTGTCTGCGGTCACGAACTGCACCAACAGGATGATACCGATTACTGTGACTCCAAAGAAGCCGATAACGGCAGCAACAAGCTGCTTGGGCGTTCTGATGGCGGATTCGTGTTCGTTATGTGCGTCGCTCATGATTTCCTTAACAGACTAATTTCGAAGCCGGGTGGCGTGAGAAGAAATGGATCAACCAGCTGCCTTGCAAAACCTTCACCAAACGGGCGATTATAGACTCAAAAATGCCTGCATGGAAACGCAAAGATGCTCAAAACGACACTTTCCATGGACGGGCCTCGATAAAAACGGTATCCTACGGCACACTTCAGAAATTCCCCCAGCGCGGCTGTAGCTCAGTGGATAGAGTATTGGCCTCCGAAGCCAAGGGTCGTGGGTTCGATCCCCGCCAGCCGCACCAAAATTCCCATATAAATCAATAGCTTCGGCGCGCCGCGCAGGCCCGTCAACAAATCGGCCGGCCACTGCACGGGCGCTGTACGAGTTCGTCATAGTTTAATGGGGAGGCGCCGGTCTTGCCTCAGGAGATGCTCGAATTGTTTGGCATCGACTGGCGGGCTGTAGTAATAGCCTTGCATTAGATCGCATCCCTCTGCCCTCAGAAAATCTAATTGTGCTTCGTTCTCGACCCCTTCGGCGATCACCTGCAGCCTTAAACTATGCGCCAGCGTGACTACCGCTCGAACGATGGCCGCGTCGTCTGCGTCGATGGTCAGTTCGCGCACGAAGGACTGATCTATTTTCAACACATCGATGGGAAAACGCCGCAAATAAGACAGGCTGGAATAACCAGTGCCGAAGTCGTCTATCGAGATATGGACGCCGAGCGCCTTCAAACCGCGCAGAATCTCGATCGCGCTGTCCACATCGTTCATGACGGTACCTTCCGTCAATTCCAGTTCCAGCAGCTGTGGGGCCATGCCAGTTTCTCGCAGCAAGTCGGCGATCGATTGCACCAGCGTTTGCTGCGTGAACTGGCGCGGCGACAGGTTGACCGCCACTCGAAGCGCCGGCCAGCCGGCACGTTGCCACGCCATGGTCTGCAGGCAGGCGGTGCGCAACACCCACGCGCCGATTGGAATAATCAGCCCCATATCTTCGGCCAGGCCGATAAAGCGCGTGGGTGCGATCATGCCCTGGGTCGGATGGTTCCAGCGCACCAAGGCCTCCATCCCGATGATCTGGCCGGTCTTCAGGCTGAGTTGCGGCTGGTAGTGCAGCACGAACTCATCGCGCTCCAGAGCGCGCCGCAGGTCGGCTTCGATTTTCAGGCGGTCCAGTGTGCGCTCGTTCATCTGCGCGGTGTAGAACTGGAAGGCATTGCGCCCCAGCTCCTTGCTCCGGTACATCGCGATGTCGGCGCAACGGGTCAGGCTCTCGGCGTTGTCGCCGTCGGTTGGGTAGGTCGCGACGCCCACGCTGCAGGTGAGGAAGAACTCGTGGTCCTGCACCACGATCGGCAGCGCCACCGCGTCCATGATGCGCGTCAGCACTGCAACACCTGTGCCGTCCTCGGGATTCTCCGGCAGTACCAGCACGAATTCATCTCCACCGAGCCGCGCCACGGTGTCCGTTCCGCGTACGCAGGCCAGTAGGCGCTCCGCAACGATTTTCAGCAGACTGTCGCCCGCCTCGTGGCCCAGCGTATCATTGACGAACTTGAACTGGTCCAGGTCGAGGAAGGCGACCCAGAATGAGCTACTCCTGCGCCGCGCGCCTGCGATCGCGTCGTTTAAGCGCTCCCGCAGCAGATTGCGGTTGGCGAGGCCGGTCAGGCTGTCATGGGTGGCTTGGTACTCAATCTCGGCCTCGTAGCCTATCGCGGCCGAAATGTCATACTGGGCCACGACAAAATGAGTTACGGTGCCGCTCTGGTCCTGAACCGGCGCCACGAACAGATCGCTCCAGTAGCCTCTGCCATCCTTGTGGTGATGGCGCACCAGCGCATGGCCTTCCTTCTGCTCACGCAAGGCGGTGTGGATCTGATCGATATTGCCCTGATATTGCTGGCTGCCGTGCAGGAAATCCAGGCTGCGTCCGAGAGCCTCCTGCGCACTGAATCCGGTGATGCGTTCGAACGCCGGATTGACGTATTCAATCGGGTACTCCGGCGCCTGGGCGCTGCAAAGGATGATGGCGTTGGCCGACACCTCGATCACGCGCTCTCGCAGCCGCAGCCCTCGTTCGGTCTGGGTGCGCTGAGCTATATCCTCGGCCAGGCGCAAATTAGCAATTTCCAGCGTGGCCGTGCGTTCACGCGTGACCCGCTCGATGGTGGCGATGCGCGACACCAGTGAATACACATAGGCGGACGCCAGCGCGGTCGACAGCAAGCCGCCCAGCAGCGCGTACAGCGAAGCGTTGTGGCCGTCGGCGAAGAATATTTCCGCTTGACTGGCCTCGACCAGCAAGGTCTGGTTGGCCAGCGCAAAGTTCAGTTTCACTGGCTCCGGATGGTTATAGAACAGCCATGCCGGCAGCATTGACCGCCCTGGGGCCACGCCGGCCGTAGTGGCCCGGGCGTCACCGTAACGCGCGATCAGACGCGGTGCGGCGCCGGGCCGCGTCGCATATAACAACATGCTCATACCCTGCTGCGGCGGGAAGCCCTGCGCCTGCAGCACCGGTTCGAGCAGGCTGTCGGCGCGGAACTCGACGGCGATTTCACCGATGACCGCGCGTTGGCGCGCGGCGGCGGTGTCGATAGGAGCGCCCTGCCAGAAAACCGGAGACAGCACGCGGAAGCCATCCTGGCGGCCGCTGGCGAACAGCAGCGGCTGCATGCCGCTGGCGGCTATGCCGCCGCTCTCTCGCGACAGGCGGCGGGCCTCGGTCCAATCCGGCATGGGAGCCGTATCCAGTCCCAGCATGCTTTCATTTCCGAACAGCGGCTCCAGGTAATCGATGACCAGGTAGGTGTCGCGCACGCCGGCGTGGCGCACCTTCCCGTCCACCACTTCGGTCAGCGTAAAGCCCGGAAAGCGCCGCCGCATGGCTGCCTCATAGGCGGCACGTTCACCGGACTGTAGCAGCCGTTGAAAAGCCAGCGCCTGTATTTGCGGTGAGCGGTCCCTCAACGGCACGGTGAAGCGATGGAACTGCTCCCGGCTGATGATGCCGAAGGTGGAAAACAACTGATTGAGCACCGCGATCTGGGCCACCGCGTCGTGCAAGCCGCCGATCACTGCATTAATGCGCAGCTTGGCGTTTTGTTGGAACTGGGCGTTTTGCCTGTTCACTTCGAATTGACGGACGGTGAAGAACAGGGCTGCCGTCAACGCCAGGCCGATGAGCAGCGTCAGCAGGGCTGACAGCGACACGGAAAAGCGCACCCTCCGCATCAGCTTTTCCATTGCGCTCTCCTGGTTCTGACTACGCGGTTCAGCGGGTGGGCAGATTGGAAATGGTGTAGTGATACAGTTTCCAAGCTGGTCATGGACGGTCAAATTATTGATAACGCCAATGCATCTTTCATTCTTGCACATTTTTACCGGCGCAAATTATTTTTGAGCTCCTGCCGCTGTCCGCTAACGCCATTCAAAACGATATCGATCGGGGTCTGAAATCGGACTGGATATTACCGAGCGCTTGTCTCCTCACGAATGTTGAGCGCACTGCCGACTTCTACATTGGACGGCTTCTCGTAATATGGATAGCCACGAGAGGCCGCCGGTACCCGGTTGTTGAGTTCCAGTTGCGAGATACACGCCAGTCACCGTAGGCAGCTGACATAAGTGATATAAGCAGGAGTTCAATCGGTCCTTGCTGAAATCGGCGATAATATCCAGCTACCCGTCTTCCTCTGTTTTTGTCTATGCGCGATATCATTGCCGGTTTCTTACGTTTCCAAAAAGAGATTTTTCCTACACGCCGTGAGTTGTTCAAAACGCTGGCCTCAGGGCAAACTCCCAAGGCCTTATTCATTTCTTGCTCTGATAGCAGGATGGTGCCGGAGTTGGTGACGCAGCGCGAACCAGGCGAGCTCTTCGTAATCCGAAATGCCGGGAATATCGTGCCATCGTTTGGCCCGGAACCCGGGGGGGTGAGCGCGACAGTTGAATATGCGGTTGCCGCCCTAAAAGTTACAGATATCGTGATTTGTGGCCACTCCGATTGTGGGGCGATGAAGGCCGTTGCTACCTGTGCTTGCCTTGACCACATGCCTGCGGTCAAAAATTGGTTGCGGCACAGCGATGCGGCGCGAATGATTAATGAATCGCTTCATCACACAACTGAACAGGAGCGCATCGATGGCATGGTTCGAGCTAATGTTATCGCGCAGTTGAACAATATCCGTACGCATCCATCTGTGGCCTTGGGGATTGCGCAAAAACGACTAAACCTTCATGGATGGGTCTACGACATTGAGTCGGGTTCCCTGGATGCACTCGACGAGTCGACTGGGCGTTTTGTTCCACTTGCCGAGCACTCATCTTCTCGCGTTTGAGCATGCAAACTCTGTAATAACTTCGCCGTTGGGCAAAGATACGCTTCCAGGCGTCCGTGGCCCCGCCGGGGGCGGACCCCGTACGTGGTCCTACCCCTAAGCGGTGCAGCATGCGTCCTTGGGTCAGTAGGTGTAGAACATGCGCTGGATGTCCTTGCTGTCGCTGGTCTTGGTCAGGGCCAGCATCAGCAGGATGCGCGCTTTTTGCGGGTTCAGCGTATCGGAAACCACGAAGTCCAGTTCGTCGTCATTGGCTTCGCCGTTGCGCGCCACGATGCCCTGGCCGACGCGGGCCGAGCGCACGATCAGCACGCCTTGCTTGCGGGCCGCCGTCAGCGAAGGCAAGACCTTGGACGCCAGGCTGCCGTCGCCGACGCCGGCGTGGATGATGCCCTTGGCGCCGGCGCCCACCAGCGCGTTGAGCGCCACCGGATTGACGTTGGCGTAGCCGTAGACGATGTCGACCTGCGGCAGCGCGTCGAGCTTGCTGATGTCGAACTCGGTGTCGATGGTGTGCTTGCGGGTCGACGCGTGGTAGAAGTAGGGCTTGTTGCCCTGGAAGTAGCCCAGCATGCCCAGCTCCGGGGTCTTGAAGCTGTCCGGGGTCGAGGTGTTGGTCTTGGTGACGTCGCGGGCGCCGTGGATCTGGTCGTTCATCGCCACCAGCACGCCCTTGCCGACGGCTTCCTGGCTGGCCGCCAGCAGCACGGCGTTGTACAGGTTGATCGGGCCGTCGGCCGACAGCGCGGTGCCCGGGCGCATCGCGCCCACCAGCACGACCGGCTTGCGGCTCTTGACCACCAGGTCCAGGAAGTAGGCGGTCTCTTCCAGCGTGTCGGTGCCGTGGGTAATGACGACGCCGTCCACGTCGGACTGGGCCAGCAGCGTGTTGACGCGCTTGGCCAGCGTCAGCCAGTGCTCGTTGCTCATGTTTTCGCTGGCGATCTGGAACACTTGCTCGCCTTTGACCTGGGCCACCTTGGCCAGTTCCGGCACGGCCGCGATCAGGCGGTCCACGCCGACCGTGGCGGCGGTGTAGCCGACCGTGGTGGTGCTGGTGGCGCCGCTGCCGGCGATGGTGCCGCCGGTGGCCAGGATGGTCACATGGGCCGATGGCGCGGCGTCAGCGGCGCGGACCGCTGGAGCGGCACAGGCCAGCAGTGTCAAGGCGCACAGTGCGGACAACACACGGGAGGAAATAGGAACGGACATAGAGTCTCCAAGAAAGATAAGGTAAGGGGTAGGGTCCGATCCCGAAAGGGGCCAGACCCCGGTGGTGCTTTATGGGTTGTATGCGCCGGGATGTCAGAACTTGTGCCGGATCCCGAGCGCCAGGGCTCGCGATCCATTTCCAGCAGACGGCGTGCTGCCGCCGCTGGAGGCATCGCCCACCACATTGGTGGCGGCCGGCTCGTTGTGGATGGTGCCGAATGAACTGTAGAGGTTGGTGCGTTTGGACAGAGCGTAGGTATAGCCGACCGCAAACTGTCTTCCGCCCCGCTGGGTCGCGGAACGATCCTGCTTTTTCACATACGAGGCCAGCAGCTTGCCCTGTCCGAGCGGCACTGAGGCGCCCAGCAGGAAGTCGCGGAAATCGCCGCCGACGTCGTCCTTTTCGGTTTCAAATGCGGCGTGCACGGTCGCGGGGCCGAAGTTGTAGCTGGCGCCCAGCAGGACCTCTTTCAACGTATTGAAAGAAGTGACCTTAAGGCTGTCATATGCCAAGGTTCCCACCAACGGGCCGGCGGCGTAGTCGACGGAAAAAGCGATGGTACGGCCCAAGGTGCTATCGCCGGCCTGTTCGCCAAAACCATACATCGCGGTGGCCGACAGTCCGTTCAGCTTGGGCGTTGCATAGCTGATGGTGTTATTGGTACGTGCCGTGCCGATGCTCATCAGATTGGTGGCGGAGCCGGTAAAGCCGGTTTCAAAGGGGTCGATGCCGTCCAGTGCGATGAAGATCGGGTTGCATTGGCGGCCCAGGTTGATGGTACCGGCGCTGGTAGTCAGGCCGACATAGGCGTGGCGGCCGAACAAGGCGCCGTTCTGGCGCGCCTTGCCGGTGTCGAGATCGAGCCCGTTCTCCAGCACGAAGTGGGCGTTCATGCCATTGCCCAGGTCCTCCTGCCCCTTGAAGCCCAGCCGGCTGCCGGACTGCACGCCGGTGGCCAGTTTGGTGACTGCGCCATCGGCGCCCCCTGTTTCGCGGGCGATGCCCGCGTCCAGTATGCCGTAGACGGTGACGCCGGATTGCGCCGAGGCGGCGCCCGCTGTGGAGGCGAGCAAGAGACTAGCTACTAATGATGCTTTCATAAAACGATCCAATAAGTTTGTGTGATAGGTAGCACGCGACCGGGCACTGGAACGCCGCACCCGGAAAATCGAGGGCGCAGCGATACCCGCCGGACCTGCGGGAGCAAGGTCCGGGCTCGGTCAGCCGTGAATTAGCGATGGAGTGGCGCGCAAGCGGCCCCGCCAGACAGGCGGCGCCGGCGCTTACGTCAGGAAGCTGGCCTGCGCGTTAGGGCGGGAATTAGTTTGTTCATTTTTCGTTGTCTCCGTTTTATGTGTAGTAAAAAACGATTCGAAGCGGATGACCACCATCGAATATGCTTTTCACAACAGAGATAGCACTATCCGTGCCATGGGAGTGGCAAGCCGGAATATTCAGTCAAACCATTGATTACATGGTTTTTTTTGAGATTGGAAGGGCTAGGTGCCGGTAGCAGAGTATGAATTGTCATATTCGGACCGCGTGCTGAGTATCAATTTCGTTACCGCCGCTGCGATCGAACCCCGTGGTAAAGCTGCTTGACACATCTCGGGCCATTTATATAATAAAACTTATATATAAAGGGGGCGTCATGGTGACAGTCAAGGTAACTACAGTAGGCGCATCTGAGGGGCTGATCTTGAACAAGGAGGCCAGGCGCATCCTGAACGTGCAGAAAGGCGATACCCTATATTTGACCGAGGCCCCGGACGGCGCGATGCGCATCACGCCGTATAACCCTGAGTTTGAGCGCCAGATGCTCTTGGCCGAGGCTATCATGCACGATGACCGCGAGATCCTGCGGGTGCTCGCTAAATGAGTTGGCAATGGGTGGTGCGAGATACCGTTTTTGCGGTCCACGACAAACAGCTAGCAGTGCACGGCGGCTTGGCTGGTGTACGCGACCTCAATAGCGTGGAGTCGGCGCTCAATCGGGCGCTGAACCTCGATGCCTATGGCAATCCGCCGCCGGATGTAGCCGATCTTGCGGCAGCCTACATCTACGGCATCGCCACCAGCCAGGGATTCAGCGACGGCAATAAGCGTACCGCCTGGGTGATCGGCCGTCTATTCCTGGCGATCAACGGTAAAACGCTTGCGTTCAGCGAGTTCGAAGCCATCAATTTCATGCTGGCCATAGCCGCTGGCAACATGACGGAGCTGCAGGCGGCTGATTGGATACGGCAGCGCCTTATCACAGCATAATCCCCGCGCCCTCGAATACGCCTACGGCTTGATGTAAGCATAGCCTTCCAGCGCCTGCAAACGGCTGATTTCCGCCACGCCGGACGGGACGATGGTCGCTTCCGCCAGCACCTTGTCCTTGCTGATGTTGCGCGCCTTCAGCGTGTTGTTGCAGACGCGGAACTGCACGTGGCGGGCCGCCAGTTCCTGCACCACCACTTCATACGGATTGCCGTTCTTGTCCTTCTCGCCGTCGAGCAGGAAATCGATGCCCCCGCCCAGCGCCACGACCACGATCTGCGCATTGGGACTGGCGTCCAGGTGGTTGCGGATGTTGCGCAAGCCGCCCATGGCATTGCCGGCCTCGCTGAAGTGATAGACCACTTTTTCCACGCGCGGCGCCTCGGCCTGCGACGCCTGGGCGCACAGCAGCAGCAGGGGCAGCATCAAAATACGGAACAGTTTCATTTGGATTCCTTGCCAGTTTCTAGAGATTCTTTTTCCATCAGCAGATAAGTGCCATAGGCGTTGAGCCGGTTGGCCTGGCTGAAGGCCGGATAGTCCTTGAACGCCGACCAGTCGGTGCGTGCATAGGCCTCATCGAAGGATAGCAGTTCCTGCACGGCACTGCCCATCTGTTCGCGCAGGTAGCGCAGATAGCGCTGGGTCAGCAGCATGTCCTGGCGCGGCGCGCGCGAGGCCGGGCCGTGGCCGGGGATCACCACGGACGGCTGCGCATCGAGCATGCGGTCCAGCGCCTGCAGCCAGCGCTTGCTGTCCGCGTCGCCGACATACGGCAGGCGGCCGCTGAAGAACAGGTCGCCTGCGAACAGCACGTGGTCTTCTTCCACCAGCATCAGCAAGTCTTCCGGCGAGTGGGCGCCGCTGCTGTCGATCACGCGGAAGTGCAGGCCACCCAGTTCGAAGCGCCACGGCTGGCCATCGGCAAAGTCGAGCCAGCGGTCGGCCGACACCAGCTCCGTTTGCTCGTTCACCCACGGCGCCAGTTCGGCGCGGCGTTGCGCCAGCCGTTCGCGCGCCAGGTCCGAGTGCAGGTAGTCGCGGCCGTTGCGGTGGGCGGCGATCGCCACGCCGGGCTGGCGCAGCGCTTGCAGGCCGTAGAAATGGTCGGCGTGGTAGTGCCCAACGATCACCATCTTCAGCGGGGCCTTCGTCACCAGGCGGATCGCCCGCATCATGGCGGCGCCCAGCGCCGGCGTGGCCAGCGCGTCGTACACCACCACGCCGGCCGGCGTGACGACAAAGCCGGCATTCGACATGAAGCCCCGGTTGGCCTGGCTGGCCATGCCGGCTTCGCCCTGGAAATAGTAGACATGGGGACTGACCTTGACCGGCTTGAGGACGATGTCCGGCGCAGCCTGGGCCGGCAGCACGGGCAACAACGCGGCCAGCAACAGCAGTCGGCGGAAATGATTCATATCGTTTCCTTGGGCGAGGCGAGGGCGGCGGCTTGCGCCTGTTGCAGGCGGCCCTCCAGATAGGCGCCGTAGAAGCCCGCCTGGTCCAGGCCGGGCAAGGGGGCGGCCAGCGTGCGGCCTCCGCTGCCGAGAAATAATACCGTGGGGAAGAAACTCACATGCAGCTGGCGCAGCACTTCGGCGATGGGCTGCTGCTGTCCGGCCGCGTCGACCAACTGATCCACGGTATCGCTTTCCAGCTCTCGCAGCACCAGGCGCGGATCGCCTTCGCGCAGCAGCGGCGCAAGGTAGTTGCGTCTCACCTCCAGGCAATACGGACAGTCCATGCGCGACACCAGCAATACCAGCACCGCCCGTGACGCCGCCAGCGCGGCCAGTTCCATCCGCAGATCAAGCAGCGGCGGCAGCAAGGGCGCGTGCGGGGCGTCGGCCACAGCGGTTCAGCCAGCCATGCCGGGATTGCCGGCCGTGCCCACCAGCGTCGGCTGGTCGGGGCGGCGCGCGCGCACCACCGGGTGGGCGCGCAGATACGTTTCCATCACGTCCCAGATCGGAGCGCCGCTGGCGCCCTCGGCCACCGGGGCCCAGCCGGCCACCTTGTAGGTCTTGTCCGCATCGAGCAGCTTGCCGTTCAGCCGCATGTCGCTGATGCGCCGGCCGGTGGCGGCGGCCGGCGTGCAGGTGTAGCTCATGCCGCCCACGCGCACCATGTCGCCGCCTTGCTGGTAATAGGGATCCGGATGGAACAGGTTGTCGCACACATCTTCCATGATGGTCTTGATGGTGGCGCCCGTCATCTCGGTCAGCGTCGTGGCCGGGTAGGTAATCGCCAGCTGGTCCATCAAATCGCCGCGCGTGATGGGCGCGCCCGGCAGCAGCGACGTCCCCCAGCGGAAGCCCGGCGAGAACGCCAGGTCGGCGCCCTTGACCGCCAGCAGGCCGTCGACGATCAACTGGTCCCAGCTGCCGTTGAAATTGCCGCGCCGGTATAGCAAGCCTTCGGTGACGGCCAGCGTTTCATCCAGCCTGGCGCGGAACGGCGCACGCACCGCGTCGATGTGCGCCTGCATGGCGCGGTCGGCCGGCAGCAGGTTGGAGAACACCGGCAGCAGGCGGTACTGGTAGCCCTGGATGCGTCCGTCGCGCACGTCGAAATCCAGCACGCCGAGGAACTTGCCGTTCGAGCCGGCATTCGTCACCAGCGTCTGGCCGCCCTGGTTGGACACCACCACCGGCGTCGGCACGCCATCGTGGGTGTGGCCGCCGAGGATGGCGTCGATGCCGCTGACACGGCTGGCCAGCTTCAGGTCCACGTCCATGCCGTTGTGCGACAGCAGCACCACCACCTTGGCGCCCTTGGCGCGCACTTCCTTGACCAGCGCCTGCAAGCGCTCTTCCTGGATGCCGAAGCTCCAGTCCGGCACCAGGTAGCGCGGGTTGGCGATCGGCGTGTACGGGAACGCCTGGCCGATCACGGCCACCGGCACGCCGTTCATTTCGCGCCAGCTGTAGGGGGCGAACACGGCGTCGCCGAAATCGGCCGTCACCACGTTCTGCGCGACGAAATCCACCTTGCCCTTGAAATCCTTCTGCACGATTTCCTGCACCCGCTGCGCGCCCAGCGTGAACTCCCAGTGCGGCGCCATGATCTCCACGCCCAGCAGCTTGGCGGCATCAACCATGTCCTGGCCGTTAGTCCACAGCGCCGTGGCCGAGCCCTGCCAGGTGTCGCCGCCGTCGCACAGCACGGCGTGCGGACGGCTGGCGCGCAGCTGCTGGACCAGCGTCGACAAATGGGCGAAGCCGCCGACCTTGCCGTACACCTTGGCGGCGGCGGCAAAATCGAGGTAGGTGAAGGCGTGCGCGCGCGCCGTCTTCGGCGCGATCTTGAACTGCTTGAGCAAGGCATCGCCCACCAGGTGCGGCGCCTTGCCGGCCGCCTCGCCGATGCCGAGGTTGACGCTGGGCTCGCGGAAATACAGCGGCCGCAGCTGGGCGTGGCAATCGGTGATGTGCAGCAGGCTGACGTTGCCGAACTTCGGCACCGCATACAGCTGCTCGGCGGCGCCGGGCGTGGCGGCCAGTCCATCCTTGCTGGCCAAAGCCAGGCCGCCGGCGCTGGCGATGGCCAGCATTTGCATGAATTCGCGTCGTTGCATGGGGTAGCCCGGCTGAGGATGAATTACTGGTTGACCGGCGATTCAGGCGCCAGCAGCAGCGCCATCACGTCCTGCATCTGCTTTTCCGTCAGGATGCCGGCGGCGCCGAAGCGCGGCATCACCGAGCACGCCTGGAAAGCATGCGAGTTGTAGATCTTGGCCCAGGTGTACTTGAGGATCTCCGGCGTCGGGCCGCCGCGCAGCTTGCCGTACTGCTGCAAGCTGGGGCCGATATTGCCGAAGGCGATTTCCTTCTTGTCCATCTGATGGCAGGCATAGCAATTGCCGCCGGCCGCCGTCCCTTTCGGATCGGACGATTGCAGGCCGCGGCCGTTCTGCGCGACCTTCTCGCCTTCCTTCCAGTCGCCCAGGTAGTTGCCGTCGGCCGGATAGCGCACGGCGGCCGTGGCCTGCTGTTCGATCTGCTTGCGTTGCGCGGGCTTCAGCGGGCGTTGCGCATCCTGCGAGCACAGGCGCTGCGCCTCGGTCTGTTCCAGGCGCTCGACGGTAGCTTCGTTCTTGTCGCGGAACGAAGCCTTGAACGCGGCCAGGTCGGCGCTATCCTTGGCTGCCGGCCCGGCGGCCAGTGCAACGCTGGAGGCCAGCACGCCCAACAGGGCTGCGGTGATGAATTTGCTTTGCATGGACACTCCGTATCAGCGTTTCAAGCCCGGCGCCGCCATCACGCCGCCCTTGGCGTTGACGCCGAGGTAAGTGATCAGGTCGATGGCTGCCTGGGAGTTGTACTCCAGTTGCGGGAAGCGCTGCTGGCGGAAGCAGTCGGCCATGCGCCATTGCATGGTGCGCACCGCGCCCTGGCTGACGCGGTAGGCCGGCCAGCTGGCGAAGGCGCCGCGCGCGGCGGCCGCCTGTTGCAGGTTCGGCAGGTCTTGCAGCCGGATGCGCTGGTCGTTCTTGCTGTGGCAGGAGGCGCAGGAAAAATCATGCGGGCCGGCACGGTAGAAGAACGCTTGCTTGCCGCGTGCATACGCGGCTTTTTCCTCGGCATGTTGTTGCGGCAGGTTGATCTTCACGTCACGCGAGGCGGCCGACACGTAGGCCGCCAGCGCTTCCATGTCGGTGGCGCGCTCGCCCTGCTCGGAAAACGGCTTGCGCACGATGTCGGCGCGCTCGATGCCCTGCAGCGTCACCATGCAATGCACCAGGCGCGCTTCGGCGTCCATCACCTTGCCCGTGTCCTTGAAGTAGCGCGGCAGCTCGGCGTAGGCGCCGGCAATGACGCCCGGGCCTTTGCCCAGGTCGCAGCCCTCCAGCGTGGCTTGCTTGGGGCCGCGCTTGGTGGTCCACAGTACCTCGCCCTGGCCCTCGACCAGCTCGGCGGGATTGCCGTCGGCCAGCATGGCGCGGTATTTGGCGATTTCATCGCTGGTGCTTTGCGCGAGGGCGCTGCCTGCAATGACCAGCCCCAACAGGCTGGCCCAGGTGACACGGGATAGTGGCATGGTGATGGCCTCAGGCTACGGTGACTTGATCGGTGCGGCTTTCGCCCAGATTGTCCTGCCAGCTGACGCTGACCGTGTCGCCCTTGGCGCCGCCCTTGAACTTGAAGGCGAGGTAAGGGTTTTGCGAGACCGACTGGCCCCACAGGCATTGCAGCACCACGCGCTCGCCGTGCTTGACGGTGACGTCGGTGATGTAGTGCGCCGGCACCACGTTGCCGGCCGCGTCCTTGCGGATGCCGGCCTCCATCGGATGGGCCATCAGTACTTTTACTTCCGTGACGCCATTGGCGGCGTTGGCACGGATTTTCATTGGATCTGCCATGTCTGCTCCTGTCCTGATTCTGATTGGGGTCAGCCGCCGCAGCCGCCCAGCGTGACCTTGGTTTCCTTGGTCGCCGAGTACAGCTTGCCGTCGGCGGTCTTCACCACGGCCACCACGTTGGTGCTCTGGCCCATCTTCAGGCGGCTCTGCACGGCGGTGGTGGTGCCTTCCGGGATGACGAACTTGGCGGCCAGCGGATTCGGGTTCTTTTCTACGAAGAAGTAGATTTCGCTGGTGCCGGGAATATTGGACGCCACGCTCACCGGCACCACGGCGCCGTTCTCAGCGATGTCGGGCGAGGTGATGACGATGTCCTTGCTGTCGGCCGGCGTGCCGCCGACGGCGGCCAGCGCATCGGCCAGGGACTTGGCGCTGAAGCCTTCACGGCCGGTGGCGGCCAGCGCTTGCTGGCTGGTCACGAGGCCACAGGCGACCAGCAGGCCCAGGGCCGAGCTGGTCTTCAATACGGTACGACGGGTGGGGTTCATGCAGTCTCCTGGTGGTTGCGGGTGGGCCCGCTCATTGCGCGCCGCTGGCCAGCCATTGAACGATGGCTTGCATGTCGGCTTCTTTCAACTGGCTTTGCGGCGGCATGGGCATGGCGCCCCATGCGCCGGCGCCGCCGCTGCGTATCT
This sequence comes from Duganella sp. HH101, assembly GCF_001758795.1. NCBI lineage: Bacteria > Pseudomonadati > Pseudomonadota > Betaproteobacteria > Burkholderiales > Oxalobacteraceae > Duganella > Duganella sp. HH101. Next base: position 499,278 of record NZ_LRON01000003.1, read on the forward strand.
TGGCTTGCAAATAGGCTGCGCGGTCGGCGCGGCCCTGGTACTTGGCGGCGATGTCGCGCAGGGCGGGGCCGATAATTTTGTTGCTCACGCCGTGACAGGCCAGGCAGCCGTTCTTGTTCAGCAGTTGTTGCGCGTCGCCGCCGGCGGCGGCCTTGGCCGTTGCGGGCGCTGCTGCTGCGACCGCAACGGCCGGCGCCAGCACGGCGCGCGCCGGCCGCGTGGTGTCGGTGCCGCGCACGCCGCCCAGCGCACGGTTTTGCTCGGCCAGATTGCCATGCGCGTTGCGGGCGAAGTCGGGCAGGCTGGATGTCTGCCTGGCCTCGGTCGGGCAATTGGTCATGCAGGCGGTGTTGAGTACATCGGGCTTGCCCTTGATGTCCCACAGGCCGGGCTGGCGCACCAGGCCGTTGCGGTTGGGCAGGCGCTGCTGCACGTCGGCGATGTTGTCGTTGCTCAGCACGAAATCGGACGGCACGACGCCGCCCAGGTTCAGGATGTGTGCGGTCACGGCATACACCTCATCCGCGCTGAGCGACTTGGGCGCATCCCACGGCATGGCGCGGTTGATGTAGTCCCACAGCGTGGACAGCCGGGCCACCTTCATCAGCGTTGTGCGCTGCGGTACGCTGCCGTTGGACAGGGCCGCCACGTGGCCGCTCTTGATATCGGCGTCGCTGGTGCCGCCGACGATGGGCGTGAACACCTCGTTCGATTCGCCAAAGCTGCCGTGGCAGCCGGCGCAGCGGTTCTCCCAGATCTGCTCGCCCTGGGCGACGGAACCGCGGCCTTTCGGCAGCCCCTGGAAATCTGCGCGCACGTCGATATCCCAGGCCTTGATTTCAGCCGGCGTGGCGGGGCGGCCGATGGCTTGCCACGGCGCGTCGGCGGCCTGCACCAGCAGGCAGGCGCCCAACAGCGCGGCGGCGGCGATGATCGTTTTTTTCATCAGCTCACCTGCACGTTGGAGACTTCGCCGTTCGGCGACACCAGCCAGGACTGGATGGCGTTGTTGTGATAAATGGAGCGCGTGCCGCGCATGGCGCGCAGCTGGTTGATCTTCGGCTGCACGTAGCCGCTGTCGTCGATGGCGCGGCTTTGCAGCACGGCGTTGCCGCCATCCCACACCCAGTCGATATTAAATCGCGTCAGCGCCTTGTTCTGCACCGGCCCTTCGATACGGGCGCTGCGCCAGTTGCGGCCGCCGTCCGTGCTGACATCGACGCGCTTGATGCGCCCGCGCCCCGACCAGGCCAGGCCGCTGATGTTGTAGTAGCCGCGATCGAGCAAGGTCTGGCCGCCGGATGGCGTGGTGATCACGCTCTTGCATTCCTGGATGGAGGTGTACTGCCGATGCTGCCCGTCCGGCATCAGGTCGACGTAGTGGATGGTTTCATCCTTGGTGTCCCACGGCTGGTCGCCCACCTCGATGCGGCGCAAATATTTGACCCAGCTGACGCCCTGCACGCCCGGCACCACCAGGCGCAGCGGGTAGCCGTTTTCCGGCCGCAGCATTTCGCCGTTCTGGCCCCAGGCCACGATGACATCGTCCAGCGCCCGTTCGATGGCGATGGTGCGCGTCATGCTGGAACCGTCGGCGCCTTCGGCCAATACAAAACGGGCGCGCTTGCGGTCGATGCCGCACATGTCGAGCAGGGTCGACAGCAGCACGCCCGTGTATTCCGAGCAGGCCAGCATGCCGTGCGTATATTGCACCGTCGGCAGCGCGACATTGCCCCATTCGGCGCCGGTATTGGCGCCGCATTCGATGAAGTGGATGCGCGACACGGACGGCAGGCGCATCAGGTCGTCCATGGTGAACACGCGCGGCTCGCGCACCAGGCCGTTGATCATCAAGCGGTGGCCGCTGGGGTCGATGTCATGCCAGCCCTGGTGGTGGCGTTCGAAGTGCAAGCCGCTGGGCGTGATGATGCCGAACAGTCCTTGCAGTGGCGTAAAACTGACGGATGCCTGGCGCACGCGGGTCAGGCCCGGGCTTTCGCGGCGCAGCACATTGCCCTCCCACTTGGACGGCTGGCCATAGGGCTGGGCGGCGACCGGCTGGCCCAGGGTCTTGCTGTGTGCAGGCAAGGTCAGGATGGCGTCGTCGCCGGCCGCGCTCTGTGCGGCGGCAACGCCGCCCGCAGCGACGCCGGCACCCATGGCCAGGGCCTTACCCATGAAGCTGCGGCGCGCTGTACGCGCCTGTGCATGCTGCGCCTCGCCGAGATGATGCTCGGGGGCTTGCAACAGCCTGCCGATAGTGCGTAGCACATCCGTCACGGCCGGTCTCCTTGTGTTTTTATGGGGATAAGCTTAGCCTGTACAAGTTCCTCAACGCAAGAGATTTCCTATCCCGTACTGTTGTCATAAATTTAAAAATTTAATCTGGGGAGAATATCGATGAAGTTACGCGACAAGATGGTGCTGTGCATGGCTGTAGTATGTTGTGCTTTCCTTGTCGCGCTGGGGGTGGCGCTGATGGGCATGCAAAGCGCCCGCAACCAGTTCCAGCAATTCCTGGAAGTGGACCAGGCCTTGTTGCAGACCACCACCAACCTGTACGCGCAAGGCTTGCAGATGGGACAGGCGCTGCGCAACGTGGTGCTCGATCCCAGCAACAAGGCAGGGCTCAAGAATATCGAGGACGCCAGCAAATCCTTCGCCGAACACATGCAGGTGGCGCAAGGCCTGGTCGCACCGCAAAGCGAGGCCGGCAAGATGTTCGCGGACGTGGCGCAACTGCGCGAAAAACAGGCCGGGCTGCAAACGAAGATCATGGCGCTGGCCAAGGACGACCAGGCCGCCGCGATCCAGGTGCTGAACAAGGATGAAACGCCGGTCTGGCGCGTCATGCGCGGCCATCTGCTGGACTTCCTCAAGGCCAAGAAGGACGACGTCAAACAGGCCGAAGCGGGCGTGATCGCCTCGACCCAGCGCACGCTGTGGATCAGCCTGGGCCTGGCGCTGGCCACGCTGGTGGCGGCCGGCTTGGTCACATACTGGCTGGCGGCCAATGTGATGCGCCAGCTGGGCGGCGAACCGGACTATGCGGCCGACATCGCGCGCCGCATCGCCGCCGGCGATTTCACCGAAGAGATACAGACCACCGGCGGCGATCGCGACAGCCTGCTGTCGGCCATGAAGTCGATGCAGCAAAGCCTGGCCGACATCGTGGCGCAGATCCGCAGCGGCGCCGACACCATATCGACGGCGTCGAGCGAGATCGCCGACGGCAACCTGGACCTGTCCAACCGCACGGAGCAGCAAGCGAGCTCGCTGGGCCAGACCGCCAGCGCGATGGACGAGCTGACCTCCACGGTCAAGCAGAATGCCGGCAGCGCGCGCCAGGCCAGCGGCCTGGTGGCGGCGACGGCGGCGGTTGCGGTCAAGGGCGGCACGGTGGTGGCCGAGGTGGTGACGACCATGGGCGAGATCAATCAATCGTCGCGCCGCATTGTCGACATCATCGGCGTCATCGATGGCATCGCTTTCCAGACCAATATCCTGGCGCTGAATGCGGCCGTCGAAGCGGCGCGGGCCGGCGAGCAGGGACGCGGCTTTGCCGTGGTGGCGTCCGAGGTGCGCAACCTGGCCCAGCGGTCGGCGTCCGCCGCCAAGGAAATCAAGGAGCTGATCGGCGAGTCCGTGCAAAGCGTGGAGCAAGGCGCGCGCCTGGTCGAGCAGGCCGGCACGACGATGGACGAGATCGTGGCCAGCGTCAATCGCGTCAGCGCCATCATGGGCGAGATCGCCGACGCCAGCGAAGAACAGACCTCGGGCATCGAGCACGTCAACAACGCCATCGTCCAGATGGACCAGGTGACGCAACAGAATGCGGCGCTGGTGGAGCAAGCCACGGCGGCGGCGCAATCGATGCAGCAGCAGGCCGCCGCGCTGGCCGGCGCCGTCAGCGTCTTCAAGCTGCGCCGCTAGGCCGGCACATTTATTCGCGCTGTCATCAATTGGTAATTATGCAAAAGTATAATTATTGCATGGCGCCGCCTGGCGCCGCTTGCTTGTGGCTGGGTTTGCGGTCCATGTGATCCCCACGCCACAGGTGAGCGGACCCGGCGAGACATTTTCGTGTCCTTGCGAGACAGTGGCCGCACAGGTGAATCGTGCGGCTGCCGGCGTAGGTAACATGAATTGTTTGCTAACTTGAAGTTGATGGGAACGATGGCAGCCTGACCGCCGCGCTATGATGGCTCGTGCGACCGGGGCTGCTGTACGTCGTAGTGCGAGAAAATCACAAAATGAGCCATCTTGCAGAGACTCTGATCGGAGACACCCCATGTCGTACACCCGCTTTCACAAGAAGTCGTTGCCTACGCTGTTGTCCACCCTTGTCTTGCTCGCCGTTGGGAACCATGCGGCCGCCAGCACCCTGAACCAAAACGTTTCCTGGACCATCGACCGGCCAGGCACCAGCACCGTTTATCGCGTGGTGGCCTACGGCGATTCCATCTTTGCCGGCTACAACGGCTCCGTCACCAGCGCCGCCAAGTATTCGGCGCCGACGGTGGACGCGGAGTATCTGTCCTCGCTGTGGAACGCCGACATCGAGAGCGTGCGCCGCACCAAGTCCGGCGCGGTCGCCTCGGACGTCTACAACAACAAGATCGTGGCCGAGCGTTCGTATATGCAGGCCAGTAACACCCGCGTGGTCGCCTTCGAAATGTGCGGCAATGACGGCTTGCAAGCCCGCACCGCCTTCAAGAGCCAGACCGGCACCTGCGACGACAGCGTGCTGACCGCGGCGGAAAGCAGCTGCAAGACCTATGTCGGGGCCGCGATGGACTACATCAACGCCAACGCCTATTCCGGCGTCAAGCTCAAGCTGGTGTCTAACCTGCACTACCCTGGCTACTCCGCGGACAACGTCCAGAGCTCCTGCAAGGATCCATCCACCGGCAAGACCGTGAACATGCAGGAAAAATTCCTGCCGTCCCTGGTCCGCATCAACTTCGCGATGTGCGACCTGGCGCGCCAGAAGGGCTTTGCCTGCGCCGACAACTTCGCCCAGTACATGGGCGCCGACTATGACAGCAACGGCGACGGCAAGATCGATTCCGAGGCGCTGCGCTATGTGAGCGGCGAGAGCCAGGCCAGCTATGTCACCCGCATCACCAGCACGCTGCGCTCGACGCTGCGCGACGCCAACACGCACTTCGTGTCTTCGGGCAGCAGCTACGACTATATCCAATCGGACGACACCCACCCGACCTACAGCGGCAGCACGGTAACGGCAGGTCTGTTCGGCGGCAGCACCGGTACGGGGGCGCCACGCTACAGCTCCTTCTCGGGCGGTAAGAATCCGATCTGGAACCAGTACGGCCACGAGCGGATGGGCTGGGCGGTGTCGACCTACAACGTCGCCACGCCTTGAGGCACAGCTGAGCCACTCCCTTGGATAAGCCTCCCCGCACCTGGCATCCGCGCGCCGGCTATCTGGCCGTCGCGCTGGTGCTGGCCGTGATCGGTTGCGGCGTGCTGGTTTATCTGGTGACGACGCCGGATCCCGACCCGGTCGTCGTTGCGACGCCGCCGCCGGCGCAGGCCGGGGCGGCGCCGGCTGCCGGGGCGCAGCCTGCCCCAGCCATGCAGCAGGCTGCGGCGCAAGCTTCGCAACCATCGCCGGCGGCGCGCGCACCGGAAGGTGACGCCGACCCGACGCGCGACCTGAAAAGCTACGTCGCCCGTGGCGAGAAACCCACCATGCCCGAAGTGATAGAGCGCCTGCACGAGCGCGGCATATATACCGGCCTCGGCGCATTTTCGCCGCCTGGCACCCGTCCGCCGCTGGTCGGGCTGGCGGTGCCGGAAAACTTCGAGCTGCCGCCCGGCTACGTCCGCCACCACCAGGCCACCGACGATGGCCAGCGCATCGAAGCCATCCTGATGTTCGCGCCGGATTTCCAACTGTACGACTCCGCCCACCAGCCGATCGCCATGCCCAAGGACCGCGTCGTGCCGCCTGAGCTGGCGCCGCCCGGCCTGCCGATCCGGCGCATCGTCATTCCCAAACCAGTGGACCCGGCCAGTCCCGGCCGTTGATTCGCATGCAAAAACTACTGACTTCTTCCACTACTCGCATGGTGGCCGGCATCCTGGCGAGCGCCGCGCTGTCGGCGCTGTATGCGCGCGGCGGCGCGGGCTGGCTGCTGGGCTTCGTGATGCTGGCGCCGTGGCTGTTCGTGCTCAACGCCAGCCGGACGCTGGCGGCAACGCTGGGCTGGGCCTACCTGATGTCGCTGGCTTTCACGGCGGCCGTGTTCCCCTGGTTCGGCACCGCGCTTGGACGCTACACGCACTCCGGCGCCGGCGTGGGACTGGCCGTGCTGCTGCTGGCCGCGCCCCTGTTCCAGCCGCAGTTCCTGGTGTTCGCGCTGGTGCGCCATGTGGCCGGACGCCGGCATGGCCCGCTGCTGCGCGCGTTGGCCGCAGCGGCGGCGTGGGTGGCTGCGGAATGGCTGCTGCCCAAGCTGCTCGGCGACACGCTCGGTTATGGACTGTATCCATCCCGTCTGATGCGCCAGGGCGCCGCCGTGGCTGGCGGCGCGGGCCTGACCGTGTTGCTGTTGCTGGCCAACGAGGGCGCCGTGGCCGCGCTGGCGCGGCGTCGCGATGGCTGGCGCGCGATCGCCCAGCCGCTGGCGTTGGCCGCGCTGGGACCGCTGCTGCTGGCCGGCTACGGCCTTGCCGTGCTGCCGGACAGGGATGGCAACGTCGCCGCCGGCAAGCCGCTGCGCGTGGGCCTGGTGCAGGCCAACCTGGTCGACTATGAAGGCATGCGCCGCCACAAGGGCGCCCGCGCCGTGGTGCAGGAAGTGCTCGCCACGCACTTCGCCATGAGCTACGACGCGGTGGTGCGCCGCCATGCGGAAGTGGTGCTGTGGTCGGAGACCGCCTATCCCACCACCTTCGGCCATCCTAAGAGCGCGGCCGGCGCGGAGTTCGACCGCGAGATCCTCGCCAATGTCCGCGCCGCCGGCGTGCCCTTCGTGTTCGGCACCTACGATATCGACAGCGACGGCGAATACAACGCGGCCGCCTTCGTGCAGCCAGCCACCGGCCTGGCAGGCCTGTACCGCAAGACGCGGCTGTTCCCGTTCACCGAATACGTGCCGGCCTGGCTGGACGGACCGCGCCTGCGGCAGCTGTTGCCGTGGACCGGCAACTGGCGCGCGGGCAATGGCGCGCGGGTCTTCCCGCTGAAGCTCGCCGACGGCCGCGAGATCCCGGTGCTGCCGCTGATCTGCCTCGACGATGTCGATGCCGGCCTGGCGATCACTGGCGCCAGGCTGGGCGCGCAGGCGATCATGACGATGTCGAACGATTCCTGGTTCACCGCCGATCCCGAGGGCGCGCGCCTGCACCAGACGGTGGCGGCGTTCCGCAGCATCGAGACGCGGCTGCCGCAAGTGCGCGTCACCACCAACGGCTACAGCGCGGTGTTCGACGCCACCGGCAGCCAGCTGGCCGGCACGCGCATGGGCGAACCCGCGCTGGTGATCGCCGACGTTGTGCCAGGCCAACCGGCGCCGACCTTGATGGTCCGTTGGGGCGACTGGGTAGGGCGTGCGGCCTGCGCCTTCCTGCTGTTGCTGGCGGCCAGGGCGGCCATTCCATCCTGGCGTTCGGAAGGAGAGGGCGCCTTGTCGCCAGCGCAGCCTGCCATGCGTTTCCCGGTTCGTGTCGCGGTGCTGCCGCCGGCGGCCCGGTTTGCCGCAGCGTTGCTGCGCGCCTTGGCGCGCGCGGGCCTGCTCGGCATCTGCGTGGCGCTGCTGCTGAACGAACCTTTGCGCACCAACACCCTGGCGCAAATCCGCCTGTTCAGCGGACTCTTCCTCGCGCCGGAAATCGCCTCGTGGTGCGTGCTGCTGGCGTTTGCCGCGCAGGCGTCGATCGATGGCGCCGCGCTGGTGTTGACGCGGGGCGCGCAGCGCATCGAACTGGCGCTCGGCGAGATTGCATCGGTCGAGTTATGGCGCTTGCCGATTCCGGCCGCCGGTGTCGCGCTGCGGCTGGCGTCGGGCCAGCGTTGGCAGTATGGGCTGGCGCTGGCCAACCCCATGGCGTTCGCCGCCGCGTTGGGACTGAAGCAGGAGCAGCCGGGTGCGGTGATGGGCGTGTATGCACGTGCCCGCCTGGCGCTGCGCCGCCGCAAGCTCGACCGGCCGCTGGCCAAGTTCGTGCTGCTGCCGCTGGCGTTGGCGATACCGGCCTTCCACCTGCATCAGCATATCGCCTACGGCAGCGCGTTCGGCGAGTACTACACCTACGGATTGAAGGCGTATCTCACGGCGTTTGGATTGTGGTGGGCCGCTTGGTCCATCGGCGTCGTGTTGAGCGCGGCCTTGCTGCGGGCGGCGATCGAAGCCGGCGCCTTGATGGCGGCGCTGCTGCGTCCCGGGCAAGCCATCGCAGTGCGCGGCTGGCTGGAGCGCGCCGGCCGCCTGGCCTTGTATCTCGGCCTGCCGGGGTGGCTGCTGGCGAACCTGTACGGGACGTAGCAGGTTCGCCGCTTGCCGGATGCTTACAACTGCGGCTTGTTGTCGCGCACGGTATTTTCGAGATTCTTTTTCTGTTGCTCGCGTGCGGCCGCCTCGGTATTGAGCGTGCCGACGTCATGCTGCAGTGGCGGCGCGACGATTTGGACCGCATACCTGTCGAGCATGTCCGGATTGCCGGTGCGCAAAGCCGAGGTGTCGATGGTGATGGTCATCGCGCAGGTCGGCGCGTACTCATGATAAACACTCATGTTGTCCGAAACCGGTGAGTACCTCGAGTACGGTACTTCAGGGCAGGGCGTGTAATTGAAGCTGGTAGAAAATGACGCGATCTGCTTGCCCGCCATGTCGTACACCCACGCCATGTTGACCGTGATCTTGTCGCGATACTTGACCTGGCCGCCGGGTTGGTCATATTTTGTCTTCAGCGACTGGACCAGGGTATCTTTCAGTATAGCCCTGTCCGGTGGCAGGGATTGGTCGCGTCTGACCGCCCAGACTGTGCCGCCCTCGTTGAACAGCACACTGAAGAAATCCGCGCCCTTGGGATCGTTGCGTCCGACTCCGACCGATGCCTGGAAGCCGATCTCCCGCTTCGAGCCATGCTGGATGATGGGGATGATCTTGTAACCGGGATTGAGCTTTTGCACCGCCTGTCGCGCTTCGTTGGCGGTGATGCCGACCCGGACGCCGGCGATATCCGGTCCACCTGAGTTGAGCAGCGACGCCGGCATGCTCCCGCCAGTGGCGGCAGCGGCTTGCGTACCGCCGCCGTTGGCGGTGGCCGTGGCGCTGGCCTGGTCCTTGCCCAAGCCCTTGTCCACGCCTTGCTTGATGATCTGTTTCAGGTCGATGCCGCCGCTGGCTTGGCTTCCTGCCGAAGCCGTCAACGCCAGCGCGGCGATGAGGAGTGCCGAGGTTTTCATTCTTCCATCCTTATTTATTCGATAATGTTAATGTACAATATTTTGCGCGGCGCATGCCAGATCCGGGTTCAACATGGCTGCTATGATGGTGGTTCTTTCGCCAACATTATGATGAGGTGAGACCATGGAATTACTGGACGCATATTGCGCGCGCGTCGGCTACACCGGCCCGCGCACCGCCACGCTGGACACGCTGCGCGCCCTGCAGCAGCTGCACCCGGCCGCGATACCCTTCGAAGCCATCGATGTGCTGCTGGACCGCCCGGTGCTGCTGGCGCCGCAAGCGGTGGATGCCAAGCTGATCCACGCCGGGCGCGGCGGCTACTGCTTCGAGCAGAACAGCCTGTTCCAGCGCGTGCTGACCGCGCTGGGCTTCGAGGTGGAGCCCCTGATCGCCCAGGTGCGCTGGATGGCCGGCCCCGAGTCCCAGTACCGGCCGCGCACCCACATGGTGCTGCGCGTGACGGTGGACGGCCAGCCGTGGCTCTGCGACGTCGGCTTCGGCAGCTGCGTGCTGACCGCGCCCATCCGCTTCGACCTGACGACGCCGCAGTCCACGCAGCACGAGCGCTTCCGTCTCACGCCGCAGGGCAACGAGCATCTGCTGGAGGCGCTGCTGGGCGATGACTGGATGCCGGTCTACATGATCTCCCCGGCGCCGTGCCGCGCGGGCGACTACGAGATGGCGAATTTCTACTCGTCGACCTATCCGTCGTCGCACTTCCGCCACGACCTGATCGTCGCGCGCAGCACACCCGAGGCCCGCCACGCGCTGCTGCGCAACCGCCTGACGATACGCCGTGCCGATGGCGGCGGCGAGCGCCGCTACCTGTCGGCCGACGAGCTGGAAACGGCGCTGGCCGAGATTTTCCTGCTGCCGGTGACGCCCGACTGGCGCCCGGTGCTCGAACGCGCGGCGGCGGCGGTATGGGAGCCGCAGGGCGGCTGATGTACGCCGCCGCAGCCCCCGCGCCGGATTCGTGATTGTGGCATTAGCCGTTTGGTTGTAGAATAGATGAGAATAATTCCCATTCTCACATATGCCGGCCACGCACACGTCACTCAACTTCACCGCCTTGTACAGCGAGCACCACTGCTGGCTGCAGCGGTGGTTGTACGCCAAGCTGGGCAATGTCGGCGACGCCGCCGACCTGGCGCAGGACACTTTCATCCGCATCCTGGGGCGCAGCGACCTGCCTGCACTCCAGGAGCCGCGTGCCTTCCTGAGCACCGTCGCCAAGGGCATATTGATCAACTGGTACCGGCGCCAGGCACTGGAGCGCGCCTATCTGGAAGCGCTGGCCACGCTGCCCGAGCCCGAAGCCATCTCCCCCGAACAGCAATTGCTGATCCTTGAAACCCTGCATGAAATCGACGCCATGCTCGATGCCTTGCCGGCCAAGGTCAAGCAAGCCTTCCTGATGTCGCAGCTGGAGGGCTTGCGCTACGACGAGATCGCCGCGCAACTGGGCCTGTCGGTCATCACCATCAAGCGCTACATGAAGCAGGCTTACCTGCGCTGCCTGCTGGCGATGGAGAACGCGTAGCCATGGCCGCACCGATAGCGCCGCGCGCGCTGGAGCAGGCGGCGGAATGGCTGGTCCGCTTGCAGGACGGCGCCACCGAAGCCGATCACGCGGCCTGCGAGCAGTGGCGCCGCAGCGATCCCGACAACGCACGGGCCTGGGAGCGCGCCGCCACGCTGCTGGGCAAGTTCGACGGACTGCCGAAGGCGCTGGCGATGCCGGCGCTGCACCGCCCCGCTGCTGCCGGCCGCCGCGCCGCCGTCGCCCGCGTGGCTGCGGCCATCGCCGCCATCCCCGCAGGCTGGCTGGGCTGGCGCTACGCGCAATCGCAAGCCTGGGCGCCCGACGTCGGCACCGCCGTCGGCGAACGCCGCAGCGTCACGCTGGCCGACGGCACGCGGCTGACGCTGAACACGGCCAGCGCCGTCGATATCCGCTACACCGGCGCGGAACGCCTGCTGCTGCTGCGCAAAGGCGAGATCCTGGTCCAGACCGGCCACGACGGCGCGAACCGCCCGTTCCGCGTGGCGACCGCGCACGGCGCCTTGCAGGCGCTGGGCACCCGCTTCAGCGTCCGCCTGCACGACGACGACACCGCGCTGGCGGTGGAGCAGGGCGCCGTGCGCATCTCGCCGACACATGGGCCAGGGCTGGTGGTCGCGGCCGGCCAGCAAAGCCGCTACACCGCGCGCGGCGCGGCGGCGCCGAGCGAGCTGGACGCCGGCAGCTCCGCCTGGACCACCGGCATGCTGCTGGCCGATAGGATGCGCCTGGACCGGCTGGTGGCGGAACTGTCGCGCTACCGTGGCGGCCACATTGGCGTCGACGCCCGCGTGGCCGGCCTGCCCATCTCCGGCGCCTTCCCGGTGGCCGACAGCGAGCGCGCGCTGGACATGCTGGTTTCGACCTATCCCGTCGATGCGCTGTCGCGCCTGAACGGCTACTGGATCACGCTGGCCCCGCGCCAGGAAAAATAATTGCCGTCCGCCTGATACTTTTTGGCGGCTCGGCTGGCAAGGAGATTGAACCTCTCATCTGCCAAACAAAGGAAGTCGCTGCAATGTCGAATACCCATGCCATCCCGTCCGCGCGCCGCCTGTCGCGCGCCGTCCGTATCGCCGTGCTCAGCATGTCGCTGGCCACCGCCAGCCTCGCCGCTGCCGCCGAGCCCGCGCCGCAAACCTATCAGCTCGATGCCGGCCCGCTGGGCCGCACGCTGTCCACGATCGCGGTGGGCGCCGGCATGCCGCTGTCCTTCGACCCGGCGCTGACCGCCGGCCTGAACAGCCCGGCGCTGAAGGGCAGCTACACGCCGCGCGCCGCGATGGAACGGCTGCTGGCCGGCAGCGGCCTGGCGCTGGTCGGCCGCAGCGACGGCACGCTGACGTTGCAAAAGCACGCGCCGACGCCGGCCACCTCGGCCGCCTCGGCCACCGCCATCGCCGGCGCCACCACGCTAGCGCAAGTTGAAGTGCACGGCATGGGCGAAGGCGGCAACGGCACGCCAGGCAAGATCCGCAGCAGCGGCGCTACCGGCCTGGAGCTGTCCGTCCGCGACACCCCGCAAGCCATGAGCGTCATCGGCAGCCAGCGCATCCATGACCAGGGCCTGGAGACCTTGCAGGACGTGGTCGCCCAGACCACCGGCATCACGCTCGACCATTCCTCCACCACCCGCGAGACCGACCAGCTGTTCTCGCGTGGATTCGCGGTCGACACCTATCTGTTCGACGGCATTCCCACAACCAAGCTGGTGGAGCCGACCGGCTTCGACGCCAACATCTACGAGCGCATCGAAATCGTGCGCGGCGCCGCCGGCCTGATGGGCGGCACCGGCAGTCCCGCCGCCGCCATCAACCTGGTGCGCAAGCGCCCGTCGCGCGAGCTGCGCGCCGAAGCCGAATTGCAGGCCGGCAGCTGGGACCGCTATCGCGCCCAAGCCGATATCTCGGCGCCGCTGAGCGACGATAAAAGCGTGCGCGGCCGCGTGGTGGTCGCCGAGCAGGAGCAGGGCTCCTTCATCGACCGCTACCGCCAGGACAAGGACTTGTTCTACGCCATCGTTGAAGCCGATCTCGGCCACTCAACCCTGCTGAGCACAGGCCTCAGCTATCAGCACGAGCGCCTCAACGGCGCCAGCCGCCGCTTCATCGGCTTCTACAGCGACGGCAGCCAGACCGACTTCCCGCGCTCGATCAACAGCGCCTCCCAGGCTTCGTTCTACGACCGCAAGCAAAGCCTGAGCTTTGTCACGCTGGAGCATTTCTTCGACAACGACTGGAGCGCCAAGCTGGCGCTGAACTACGCCGCCAACCAGTACGACGCCGAACAGGGCTACGCCATGCGCGGCCAGCTGGACAAGCGCACCGGCGCCGGCCTGTCGCTGTGGCAGACCAAGTGGGACAGCAAGCCCCGGCAGTTGTCGATTGACGCCTACGCCAGCGGACCGTTCACCGCCTTCGGCCGCCAGCATGATCTGGTGTTCGGCATGAGCGCATCGAACACCAAGACCACCGGCCCGACCTTCCCGGCCTGGTCGCTGCCCGGCTACGACGCCACGGTGCCGAACTTCTATACCTGGAACGGCAACTCGCCCACGCCCAACTACAACGGCACCATCAACGGCAGCAATGTGGAGAAGGAGCGTTCGCTGGCCGGATACGGCTCGGTACGCCTGCGGCCGACTGATGCGCTGTCGCTGATACTGGGCATGCGCGTCACCAACTGGAAGCGCGATACGGAAAGCGTGTCCTTCGGCTCGCCCACCGTCAGCGACAGCTTCAGCAAGAACGGCAAGCTGACCCCGTACGTCGGCGCGGTCTACGCGCTGACGCCGGACTGGTCGACCTACGCCAGCTACACCAGCATTTATTCGCCGCAAACCTACCGCGACCGCAGCAACAGCCTGCTGCCTCCACTGGAAGGCAATAACACCGAGCTCGGCATCAAGGGCGACTTCCTCAACGGCCTGCTGAGCACCAGCGCCTCCGTGTTCCACATGCGCCAGGATAACCTGGCGGAAATGGATGCCGACGAATTCCTGCTGCCGGCAGGCGGCGGCACCTATGCCTACCACACGGTCAAGGGCGCGACCGCGCAGGGCTTCGAGCTGGAAGTGTCGGGCCAGCTGCGGCGCGGCTGGCAGCTGACGGCCGGCTATGCGCGCTCGCGCGTCGAGGACAGCAGCGGCAAGCGTTTGCAAACCAGCCAGCCGCTGAACAACCTCAAGCTGTGGAGCAGCTACGAATTGCCCGACGTCGGCAACGGCCTGACGGTGGGCGGCGGCATCAATTGGCAAGGCGAAATCTATACCGACAACGCCGGCCCCAACCGTGAGCGCTTCACCCAGGGCGGCTACGCGCTGGTGTCGTTGATGGCGCGCTACCGCATCAGCCAGCAACTGTCGGCCACGCTGAACGTCAACAACCTGCTGGACAAGCACTACTACTCGTCCGGCGGCGGCGGTTTCTATGGCGATCCGCGCAACGTCATGCTGTCGCTGAACTATCGCTTCCACTGACATGCCTACCGTACTGAACCGTACGCTGGCCGCCGTACTGGGCGGCTATCTGCTCGCCGCCGCCGGCGCGGTGCTGCTGGCGACGCTGGGCGATGGCCCCGGCGTCGCGGCCGGCGACGCCATGCTGGGCGGCGCGCTGCTGGGCCTGGCGCTGTACGCGCCCGCCATCGTCTGGGCCTACGCCGCGCGCAGCGCCTTGCGGGCATGGGGCGGCCTGCTGGGCGCCAGCCTGTTGCTGGCAATCGCCGCGTACGCGCTGGCCGTCGTGCCCAGGGGGATGCCATGAGTCTTACACAGCAGGGGCTGCGCCAGCGCATGGCGTGGCTGCATACCTGGGGCGGCTTGTGGGTGTGCTGGCTGTCGTTCGCGATCTTCCTGACCGGCACGCTCAGCGTTTTCGTCGATCCGATCTCGCATTGGATGCGGCCTGAACTGGTGGAGCAGCATGCCGAGGCATCGGCCTTCGCGCCCAGCGGCCATGATGCGCAACTGGCGCACGGCGTCCGCCATTTGCAGAAGCAGGCGCAGGGCAGCAGCATGTGGGAGCTGTGGCCGCGCGCGGGCGAGCGGATCTTCCAGGTGTTCTGGATCAACGCCGGCGGCTACTATTCCGACGCCCATCTGTCCACCGTGACCGGCGCCGAAGTGCCGGACGACGCCGGCAAGGTGCGCGACACCAGCGGCGGCAACCACTTCGTCGAATTCCACCACGCGTTGCATGCCGGCAGCACAGGGTTGTGGATCGTCGGCGTGGCGTCGGCCGCCATGCTGGTGGCGCTGATCTCGGGCGTGATCACGCACAAGCGCATCTTCAAGGACTTCTTCACCTTCCGCCCGGGCAAGGGCCAGCGCTCCTGGCTGGACGCGCACAACCTGCTCGGCGTGCTGACGCTGCCGTTCTTGTTCGTCATCGTCTACAGCGGGCTGGCGATCAGCTGGAGCACCTATATGCCGGCCGTGATCTGGGCGCAGGAATTGCGCACCGGCGAAAAAACCAATGTCCGCGACTACGGCCCGGTGAGCCGTCCCAGCGGCCGTCCCGGCACGATGACGCCACTGGCGCCGCTGGTGTTGCGCGCCGAGCAGACTTTCGGCAGCCCGGTCTACGCGGTGGTGGTCAACCATCCCGGCGACGCGGCGATGACGGTGCAGGTCTATAGCAGCACGTCGCCGTCCAGCCAGCAGGGGCGGTTGCTCAGCACGCGCGGCATGATGACGTTCGACGGCGTCAGCGGCGCGCTGCTGGCGACCCAGATGCCGCACGCCGTGCCCGCCAATCCCGCGCGCGCCACCATGCGTACGCTGGACGAGCTGCACCGCCTGCACTTCGCCGGCGCGGTGATACGCTGGCTGTACTTCCTGGCCGGACTGGCCGGGACCGCGATGATGGCGGTGGGCGCCATCCTGTTCATGGTCAAGCGGCGGGTGAAGTCGCTCAAGGAATTCGGTGCGCGCACGCAGCAGGTGTATCGCCTGATCGACGTGCTCAACGTGGCCTCGGTCGCGGGCTTGCCGCTGGCCTGCATCGCCTACCTGTGGTCCAACCGCCTGATACCGCTGGCGCTGGCCGAGCGGCACGAGTGGGAGGTGGCGGCCTTCTTCGGCGTCTGGCTGGCGGCGCTGGTGCATGCCGCGTTCCGCCCCGCCGCGCTGGCGTGGAGCGAGCAGTTATGGACGGCCGCCGCGCTGTGCCTGCTGCTGCCTGCGCTCAATGCCGTCACCACCGGCCAGCAGGTGTTCGGCTACCTGCTGGCGGGCGATATCGAACGCGCGGGCGTCGAGCTGGCGGTGCTGGCGTTCGGCGTGGCGCTGGCCGTCGCGGCATTGCGCGCTGCGCCCAAGGCGGCGTACCGGGGAAAGGCGGTGGCGTCATGAATTACGCACTGACCGTGGCGGCGGCCCTGCTGCTGGCCAGCTCCGGCATGACGGCGCTGGCGCTGGCGATCGACCGTCATCACCGCCAGGTCTACGGCGCCGACGCCACGCCGGGCGCGCGCCTGGTCCTGCGTGTCGCCGGCGCTGTGCTGCTGGCGTTGGCGATCTGGCCGTGCGTGCTGCTGTGGGGCGCGGGAGCGGGCGTGGTGGCGTGGACCGGCATGCTGACCGCCGGCGCGCTGGCGCCGGCATTGGCGCTGGCCTACTATTCGCGCGCGAAATAGCTGTCGATGGCGGGCCTTCTCGGTGCCTGCTTTGAACGACATCCCATATCGGAAAAGAATTCTTTTGCAAAGCGGTATTCCTCCCTGAGCCGACTCCATTTTCCATTGATCAGATCATGTAGCGGCTTGATGGCGACACCGATGCTGACAGCTAGGCCGGTAACTTTGAGAATGATCTCGTAGTCCATATGTTCCTTAAATTTTTTGACAATCCGATACCAATGTCAATACGCTCAAGCACGTAGGTCGGCCGTATCGACCAGGCAGGCTTCGCGCACGCGCTGCACCGTCGCCGGCGACTCCATCTGGAACCACTCGTGGTGGCCGCGGTCCTTGCGCGCCGCCAGCACGGCGCGCTTGATCGCGAAGAAGGCCGCCACCGCCAGCGTCATCGGCGGTTCGCCGATTTCCTTGGCCGACAGGATGTCGCCTTCCTCCGGCGCGTTCGGCGCCAGCTCCCTCGGGAACATCATGATGTTCATCTGCAGCGGGATCGATTGCGCTGCCGGCGGTTTGTACTCCCAGGTGTTGGTGGTGTACAGCGCGCCCGGCGCCGGCCGCGTGGCGCTGGCCTCGGTGCTGGACGTGGCCGGCTGGTAGCTCAGGTCTTCGCTGGTCACATAGCCGAGGCCCTGGACGAAGCCGCCTTCCACCTGGCCCACGTCCACCGCCGGATTGAGGCACTTGCCGCCGTCGTACACCACGTCGGCGCGCAGGATGGTGGTCTCGCCGGTCAGCACGTCGAGCTCGATTTCGACGCAGGCCGCGCTGTAGGTGTAGCCGGTGAAGTAGTCGACTTCCTCGCTGGCGGGCTTGCCGTCCACCAGCTTGAATTCCAGGTTGCCGTCCGGGTGCTCGCCGCCCTCGATCGCCACCCGCGACTGCGCCGACAGGTTGAGCCGTTCGTTGAAGGCCATGCTGACGATGTTCTTCCATATCATCGTTTGCGGATTGCCCGGCGTGGTCTCGGCGCGCCAGCCATCTTTGTAGTCCCAGAAGTTGATGCGGTTGGCGACGCACCAGTCGTTGCCGTTGGCGGTCAGCAGGCCGAGGCAGTAGGCTTCCAGCCGGCCGCGCAAGTCGCCGCAAGCCTGCTGCGCGGCCAGGCCGTTGAACGAGGTGCCGGTCGAGGCGCCGGTGCTTTCCGGATTCGGCACCACGGCGGTGTCGTTTTCCGCCACCCGTATCATGCCGATCGGTACGTTGAGCGCATAGGCCACGACCTGCGCCATCTTGGTGTTCAGGCCCTGGCCCATCTCGATGCCGCCGTGGCGCACCAGCACCGTGCCGTCCTGCGAGTACACCTCGATCAGCGCGCCGCCCTGTTCCAGCAGCGCCAGGTTGAAGCCGGAGCCATACTTCACCGGCAGCACCGAGATGCCGCGCTTGCGCCAGCGGTTGGCGGCGTTGAACTGCTCGACCGCCGCCGCGCGTGCGGTGAATTCGGCCTTGTCCAGCGTGTACTCCCACACCTCGCGCATGTAGCAAGATTCCAGCGGCTCGGCATACGGCGTCACCTGGCCCTGCACGTACAGGTTGCGCGCGCGCACCTGCTCCGGCGTCAGGCCGACGCTGTGGGCGGCCGCCTCGATGGCATCCTCGACGATGATGGCGCCCTGGATCATGCCGACCGTGCGCATCGATGTGTTGCTGGTCTTGTCGGTGCGGCAGACGTCGGTGGTGCACGACCAGTTGGGGATGAAGTAGGCCGAGTCGCTGCGCAGCGCCATGCAGTCGCTGATGATGAAGCTGCAATCGTAGGTGCGGCCGCCGTCGAGCCAGTAGTCGGCCTGGAAGCCGAACAGCTTGCCGTGCGTGAGCGGGTTGCTGGCGTCGCCGATGGCGATGTTGTAGTTGCCCAGCGCCGGATGGCGGTGGCCGAACATGGCGGTGTCGACCTGGCGCAGCGCGGCCATGCGCAGCGGCCGGTTCAGCTTCCACGCGCCGACGGCGGCGATGGTGCTGGCGAAGGCCGACTGGCCGCACTTGCCGCCGTAGCCGCCGCCGATGCGGCGCACCCGCACGTCGACCTTGTTGGCCGGCAGCTGCAGCACGCGGCCGACCGCGCTCTGCACCACGTTGGCGTCCTGGGTGGAGGCGTAGACGCGGATCTGGCGGTCTTCCACCGGTTCCACATAGCTCGACTGCGTCTCCATGTAGAAGTGAATCTGGCTGCCGACCTTCTGGCTGCTGGAGACGCGCGTGCAGCTGACGCTGCCGTAAATGTCGCTGGCGATGGGCACGTTGTGCACGACCACCGGCTGCTTCAGGTCGGGCTGCTCGGGCGGACGCGGCGGCACCCAGTCCAGGCTGGTGCCGCTGCGGGTGATCTTCCAGATGTGCGAGTACCAGGTGGCGCCGGCCGGCTTGTCCAGGAACACCAGCTTGTTGCGCTCGGCGTCGGTGTCGGGCAGTTCGATCAACGGCGTCTCGGCCTGGAACCGGCAGAAGTGCTGCTGCAGATAGGCGGCCGCTTCCTGCGCCAGTTGTTCGTTGCGCGCCACCACCATGCCGATGCATTGGCCGTAGCCGGTCAACAACAGCGGCGCGCGCGGGTCGTAGCCGGACGGCAGCGCGCCGCCCGGGCAATCGGCGGCGTCGATGCTGATGGCGAAGATGGGATCGTCCAGCGCCATGCCGTCGATCACGGGGCCGGGCACGTCGATGGCGGTGATGTAGTCTTTCACCGCCGGGTACAAAGTCTTCAGCGCGGCCAGCACCTCGGCCGGCGAGGCCGGGCCGCTGACGCCGGGCACGGCGTAGGTACACGTGCCCTTGGCCACCATGCTTTGCACCGGCGCGCCGTTCATGCCGGTGGGCGGCATCGGGATGTCGTGGATGTACTGGGCCTCGCCGGTGGCTTGCAGCATGGCTTCGATTTTCACGTAGGGCATGTGCACCGGGAACTGGTCGATATAGGGCTTGTAGGCCTGGGTGCCGGTCGACACCGGCCGTTGCGTCCGTTCGCCTGCCGAGCGCAGCGCCGGCGGCACCGGCAGGCCGCGCCATTCGCACACGGCGATAAAGAATTTATACAGATACGATTCGGCAAGCTGGCGCTTGTAGGCCGTGCTGTAGCCTTCGTCGGGCAGCTGGGCGTAGTGGCTGGCGTAGCGGTCGATCAGCGCTTCCAGTTCCTGGCGCAGCACCGGCATCGCCGCCGCCAGCGCGGCGTCGTCCCAGCGCTTGCCGCGCAGCGCCTGCTCGGTGTGCGGCATGCGCGTGGCCACCGGCGACATGCCGCCGAACGCCAGTGCGATATCGGCGACGTGCTGGTGCGCGTCAAGCTTGACGCGCATGCCGCTGTTGACGATGGAGTGGGCGTTGACCTCGCGCTGAGCGGTCTTGTAGGTTTGCGCGTACTCGTCGGCGCCGGTCAGCGGCACATGGTAGGACAGCAGCACGCAGCCGTCGGCGTGTCGGCGCCAGTAGGCCGGCAGCTCCAGCAGCGGCAGGGTCTTGGGTTCGGCCTGCTCGGGCGCGGCCACCGTCACCGTGGCGTCCAATGCGGCCAGCGCCGTGAACAGGTCGGAAGGGAAGGGCACGCCCTGCTCGGCGTGCGTGACCACCAGCATGGTGTTGCCGGCCAGCGTGGCGGCGTTGCGGACGATGCCGCCGGCGGTGCGGCCGGCCATGTAGGCCAGCGCCTGCAGGCCGGCGTTGGGCGCGGCGCTGTTTTCGGCGTCGAGGAAGTCCAGCAGTTTGGCGTACAGCACGCCGCCGCCCAGGCGCAGGTGGTCGCCGCCCCGGCTCAGCACATGCAGTTCCGGCACGTGCGAGATGTCGATGAACACGTGCGGATTTTCCACCGTGCGCGGATAGATGCCGATCGAGGTATTGCCGCCGACCAGGCGCAGCTCGGCGCGGTCGTGGAAGTCGCGCATCAGGCCGATGGCGCTGGACACCGTCAGCGGCCGGAACCAGTGGTAGCCGTTGGCCGTGTAGTGCACCGGACGCGGCGGCTTGCGCAGCTCGTCGGGGAAGGCCACCTCCACCGGCGCGGTGCGCGCCACTTCCTCGGCCGGATCGACTTCGCAGCGCATGCAGCCGGCTTCGTCGACTTTCGGATCCCAGTCGGAGGCGAAGGTTTTCTTGAAGCCGTACAGGATGGGGCGGTAGCCGGTGCAGCGGCAGATATTGCCGTCGAACATGGCCTCGATCTCCTGCTTGGTGCCGGGCTTTTCGCCGCGCTGGGCCACGGCGGCCGTCATGTTCATGATCCAGCCGGGGGTGCAGTAGCCGCACTGGGTGCCGTTGTTGCGGGCCAACCCGTCCTGCACGGTGCTGATGCAGCCGGACTTGACGCTGCCCGTGCCTTCCACCGTCGTCACCAGCATGCCGTCCAGCGAGGCCACCGGGCGCAGGCAGGAGTTGACCGAGCGGTGCTCGACCTGTCCCGTGTCCTCGTTCCAGCTCGACAGCATGACGGTGCAGGCGCCGCAGCCGCCTTGCTTGCAGCCGATCTTGGTGCCGGTCAGGCCGACTTCCGGCGAGCGCAGGTAGTCGGCCAGCAGCACGGTCGGGTCGACGGTCGGCAACTGCACCCGTTCGCCGTTGAGATAGAAGACCAGGTCGGCTGTTTGGACGGAGGAAGTGGGCATGGAAAGCTCCTGTGGAGTAAGTGGTATGGTCCAACGTGGCGAATTCGAGACAAGCCAAAACGGCAGGCTGCCCGCGCAGAATACTGGCTAGCC
The DNA here is from genome assembly GCF_001758795.1 of Duganella sp. HH101. NCBI lineage: Bacteria > Pseudomonadati > Pseudomonadota > Betaproteobacteria > Burkholderiales > Oxalobacteraceae > Duganella > Duganella sp. HH101. The sequence goes on from NZ_LRON01000003.1 coordinate 520,613, forward strand.
TGCGGGGCGGACAACATAATTTTGAGCATTTTTGCCGGGGCGAAAACTCACCAATTACCACGCGTTGTTTTTTTCCCTGATTGACATGAAAGAATTCGCAGTGCTATAGTTAATTTAACAAGTGGAAGCGTTTCCACTCACCATAAAACCCAGGACGGACGGGCAACGACCCGGCCGCACGGAGACAGAATGACCACAGTCAGCCCCGCCTTGCCGGGCGATGAGCGCTTGCGCTCTGCGCCTATCCGCCACCCGCTGCGACAGCTGGTCCGGCTGCTGGTATTGCCGGCGCTGCTGCTGTGCGTGCACGGCGGCGCGCAAGCCCAAAAGCAAAGCAAGGACACGGTGCAAGCCTGGATCACCACCGGCGACCAGACCCGGCTGATGGCGCGCGGCGCCGACGCCGCCTTCCAGTCCGGCACGCGGGCCGCCACCGTCATCGAGGTCGATCCGTCTCAGCGCTTCCAGCAGATGGTGGGCTTCGGCGCCGCCATCACCGACGCCTCGGCCTGGCTGATCCAGAACCGCCTGAACCCGCAGCAGCGCGGCGCGCTGATGAACGAGCTGTTCGGCAAAGAACCCGGCGTCAACTTCAGCTTCACGCGGCTGACCATCGGGGCATCCGATTTCTCGCGCCACCACTACAGTTTCGACGACATGCCGCCCGGCCAGACCGACCCGGCGCTGGCGCATTTCTCCATCGAGCCCAACCGCGCCGATGTGCTGCCGGTGGTCAAGGCCGCGCTGGCGATCAACCCCGATCTGCGTGTGATGGCCTCGCCGTGGAGCGCGCCGGGCTGGATGAAGAGCACGGACAGCCTGATCCAGGGCACGCTGAAGCCGGAAGCGTACGCACCGTTCGCCGCCTACCTGTCGCGCTACATCGGCGCCTATGAAAAGGAGGGCGTGCCGATCTACGCGCTGACCTTGCAGAACGAACCGCACTTCGAGCCCAAGGATTATCCCGGCATGCGGGTCGAGCCGGCCCAGCGCGCCGCCTTCATCGGCGGCCACCTGGGCCCCGTGCTGGCCAGGGAACATCCGCAAACCCGCATCCTGGACTGGGACCACAACTGGGACGAGCCGGGCTCGCCGGCGGCGGTGCTGCAAGACCCGGTCGCCAGCAAGTACGTCAACGGCGTGGCCTGGCACTGCTACGGCGGCGACGTCCGCGTGCAGGCCGCGCTGCACGACCGCTGGCCCGACAAGGACACGTATTTCACCGAATGCTCGGGCGGCAAGTGGGCGCCGGTGTGGTCGGACAATCTGCAGCACTTCGCCCGCACGCTGGTGATCGGCGCCACGCGCGGCTGGGCCAGGGGCGTGCTGCTGTGGAACCTGGCGCTGGACGAGAACGACGGCCCGCACCTGGGCGGCTGCAAGGATTGCCGCGGCGTCGTCACCATCGACAGCCGCGACGGCAAGGTCACGCGCAACGAGGAGTACTATGCGCTGGCCCACGCCAGCCGCTTCGTGCGCCAGGGCGCGCGCCGCATCGCCTCGACCAGCGGCTACGACCAGCTCGACACCGTGGCCTTCCGCAACGCCGACGACGGTTCGGTGGCGCTGCTGGTGGTGAATTCGGCCAAGGCGCCGCGCAGTTTCGCCGTGCGGCTGGCGCCGGGCCAGCGCAGCTTCAGCTACACCTTGCCGGCCGCCAGCGTCGCGACGTTTACCTGGAAACCGTAAGCAGAACTGCTGTGCAGACGCATGGCAGTTTTTTCAGAACAGGAGTGGAAGCGCTTCCACAATGAGGAGAAACGGATGTTCAAGCTACTGAGCCTGTTGTGCGCCGTGCTGCTGGCCGCTTGCGGCAGCGGCGGCGGTTCCAGCGTCGCGGCGCCGCCGCCGACGCCGCCCGCACCGCCGCCGGTGGCCGAGATCAAGCCGACCCCGGTGACGCCGGTACCGGTGCTGCCGCTGTCCATGCTGCACACCCAGGGCACGAAATGGCTGAAGGCCGACGGCAGCCAGGTGGCGCTCAAGGGGACCAACCTCGGCAACTGGCTGATCAATGAATTCTGGATGATGGGGCAGGGCAGCGCCGGCATCGACGACCAGTGCAAGCTGGAAGCCAACTTTGATACCCGCTTCGGCTACGCCGAGCGCCAGCGCCTGATGCAGCTGTTCCGCGACAACTGGATCACCACCCGCGACTGGGACCAGATGCAGAAATTCGGCCTGAACGTGGTGCGCCTGCCTTTCATCTACAGCGTGGTCGAGGACGAGAAGAATCCGCGCCACCTGCGCGCCGACGCCTGGCGCTACCTGGACGACGCCATCGCCCAGGCCGAGAAGCGCGGCATGTACGTGATCCTCGACCTGCACGGCGCGGTCGGTTCGCAGGGCTGGGAACAGCACAGCGGCTGCGCCAACAAGAACCTGTACTGGAGCACGCCGGAGTTCCAGGACCGCACCGTCTGGCTGTGGCAGCAGATCGCCGGCCGCTACAAGGACCGCGTGGCGGTGGCCGGCTACAGCGTGCTCAACGAACCATGGGGCACGACCGCCGCCAACCTGGCCGCCGTCGTCAAGACCTTGTACACGGCGATCCGCGCCGTCGATGCCAACCACGTCGTGATACTGCCCGGCCACAACAGCGGCAACATCACGGCCTACGGCAAGCCGGCCGACCAGGGCATGGGCAACGTCGCCTTCGAGATGCACTTCTATCCCGGCCTGTTCGGCTGGGGCCAGACCGGCCTGCAGGTGCACAAGGACTGGCTCACCTGCAGCGGCGGCGGCAACAGCGGCGTGTGCGAGTGGGACAACAAGATCAAGGCCGTCGACACCGCCTTCTTCATCGGCGAAACCCAGCCGTGGATGGGCCTGGGCCTGGACCTGGGCGGCCAGATCGCCCGTGCCTCCTTCGACACCTACGCCAAGTACGGCTGGGCGACGACGGCGTGGAGCTGGAAGGTGGTCAGCAACGGCGGCGGCCAGGGCCAGGGCACCTGGGGCTTCGTCACCAATGCCGCCGGCGCCGCCGTGCCGGCCGTGGACTTCACCAAGGCGCCGGTCGCCGATATCGAAAATCTTTTCAAGTTGTTTGGCACCCAGGCTTATGAGGTGCACCAGCCCATGCAGGACTGGATGACCAGCAGTACCGTACCGCAGCCTTTCCGTTAGCAGCAGTTTGTAGCACCCACCCGTCTAAAACTATAAGAGAGACCCGATGATGAACAAGCAGACACAAGCATTAACACTGACACCGATCGCCGCTGCCTGCGCCGCGCTGGCGTTCGCCGCCGCCCCGGCCTGGGCGCAGCAGGGGCCTGCCGCCAGCGGCGACAAGGAAGTCCAGTCGGTGGTCGTCACCGGCATCCGCCGCAGCATCGAAACCTCGATGGCGGTCAAGCGCGACGCCGATTCCATCGTCGAAGCCATCACCGCCGAGGACATCGGCAAACTGCCCGACGTCAGCATCGCCGAATCCATCGCCCGCCTGGCCGGCCTGACGGCGCAGCGCGTCGAAGGCCGGGCGCAGTCGATCTCGATCCGCGGCCTGGCGCCGGACTTCTCCGGCACCTTGATGAACGGCCGCGAACTGGTCTCCACCAGCAACAACCGCGGCGCCGAGTACGACCAGTACCCATCCGAGCTGATCAACGGCGTCACCGTCTACAAGACGCCGGACGCGGCGCTGGCCGGCGGCGGCCTGTCCGGCACGGTGGACTTGCACACCGTGCGCCCGCTCGACATCCGCGAGCGCACCGTGGTGTTCAACGCGCGCGGCGAGCACAATTCCAACGGCAAGCTGAACTCCAACACCTCGGCCAACGGTTCGCGCGTCAGCGCTTCCTATGTCGACCAGTTCATGAACAACACGCTGGGCGTGGCGATCGGCTATGCCCATCTGGATTCGCCGGGCCAGCAGCAGGAATACAAGTCGTGGTGGTGGGGCACGGACAACAAGCTGCCGCCGGGTAACGCCGACGTCGTGGCGCTGAAGGGCGCCGAAGTGACCGCCTCGTCGCGCCAGCAAAAGCGCGACGGCCTGATGGGCGTGCTGGAGTACCGTCCGACCAAGGAATTCCGCACCACGCTGGATCTGTACTACTCGGAGTTCACCCAGGACACCACGATGCGCGGCATGATGTGGAACTCGCACCAGTGGAGCGACGTCACCTACAAGAACCCCGACATCCAGACCATAGGCGGCACCCGCCTGCTGGTGGGCGGTTCGCTGGTCAACCTGGAACCCATCGTCCGCAACGACTTCAACACCCGCAAGGACCAGCTGGGCGCGCTGGGCTGGAACAACACCTACAAGAAGGATGGCTGGACCCTGGTCGGCGACGCGTCGTACTCGACCGCCAAGCGCCGCGAGCAGGTGCTGGAAACCTACGCCGGCCTGGGCCCTGCCGGTTCGCACATCACCGACAACAATTTCCAGTTCAAGATTCCGACCGCCGGCGGCCTGCCGACCTTCACGCCCAGCCTGAACTTCGCCGATCCGCAGATCACCAAGCTGACCGACGTCGGCGGCTGGGGCAAGGATGCGGACATGCACCACCCGGTGGTCGAGGACAAGCTCGGTTCGATCAAGCTGTCGGCCAAGCGCGACCTCGAAGGCATGTTCCGCAGCCTGGAGGGCGGCGTCAACTACAGCAAGCGCGAGAAGACCCACGCCGACACCAACAACTACTGGTTCCTGAAGGATGGCCGCAAGCCGGCCACGGTGTCGCCGGACCTGATCCAGCCATCGACCTCGCTGGCCTTCGCCGGCATCCCGAGCGTGCTGACCTATGACGTGCTGGGCGTGCTCAACAAGTACTACGACCAGCAGCCTGCCCGTCCCGACGACCAGGCCCTGCAGGACTGGGGCGTGACCGAGAAAGTCACCACCACCTACGCCCGCCTGGGCATCGACACCGACGTCGGCCCCTTCCCGCTGCGCGGCAACCTCGGCCTGCAAGCCGTCAGCGTCGACCAGAAATCGCGCGGCGCCACCGTCAACGCCGGCAAGCTGGGCTCGATCACCGGCGGCGCCAACTACACCGACATCCTGCCCAGCCTGAACCTGAACTTCGACCTCGGCAAATACCTCGAAACCACCAACCTGCGCTTCGGCGCGGCCAAGACCGTGGCCCGTCCGCAGATGTCGGACATGCGCGCCGGCATCGCGGGCGGCGTCGACGCCACCAGCCGCATGTGGAACGGCAGCGGCGGCAACCCGCAGCTGGAACCATGGCGCGCCAATTCCTACGACCTGTCGATGGAAAAATACATAGGCAAGCGCAGCTACATCGCCGGCGCGCTCTGGTATAAAAAGCTGCAGAGCTACATCTACAACCAGCAGACCGCGTTCAGCTTCGCCGGCTTCCCGAATCCGTCGGCGGTGGTGCCGCTGCAGGACATCGGCACGCTGAACCGTCCGGCCAACGGCGCCGGCGGCATGGTCAAGGGCGTGGAACTGTCGGGCGCGCTGGACGGCGGCCTGCTGTACGCGCCGCTGGAAGGCTTCGGCGTCACCGGCAGCATGTCCGGCACCGAGAGCTCGATCCACCCCAACGGCCCGGGCACCAAGGAAAAACTGCCGGGCTTGTCGGGCGTGGTGTCCAACGTCACGGTCTACTACGAGAAGAACGGCTACCAGGCGCGCGCCAGCCGCCGCTACCGGTCGGCGTATCGTGGCGAGGTGACGGGCCTGTTCGCCCAGCGCGCCTTCAGCGAGATCCTGGCCGAACGCCAGATCGACCTGCAACTGGGTTATGCGATCGAGGAAGGCCGCTACAAGGGCCTGTCCTTCCTGTTCCAGGTGAATAACCTGAACAACTCGCCATACCAGACCCGCCAGGGCGATCCGTTCTCGGGCGGCTCGTATGCGCCCGAGCGCTACACCACCTACGGCCGCCAGTTCCTGCTGGGTCTGAACTACAAGCTGTAAGCGGCAAGCGGCCCGCGCCGCCGCCCGGCGGCCGGGCCGGTTTCTGTTATTTCGCTAGCGCACGATTGATATGGTCGATTGCAAGGTTTGTATTTGAGCTAAACTCCTTGCTTTCCTAGCTACTCTGGCCCAGACCATGCCCAATCAATCGTCGCTGGATGAACGCGGCTTCCGCCGCATTCTGGTCCGTAATGTCACCCTACCGCTGGCCGCCGGCGTGGTCAGCGCGGGGGTGTTCGCGGTGTTGCTGGCGTATCTGATCAACACCATGAACTGGGTCGAGCACAGCGAACGCGTGATCGGCAGCGCCAACGAAATCACCAAGCAGATGGTGGACATGGAAACCGGCATGCGCGGCTACCTGCTGGCCGGCGAAAATGCCTTCCTCGAACCGTATGTGCTCAGCAAGCCCAAGGTCGGCGCCGGCATCGCCTCGCTGATGACGCTGGTGGCGGACAATCCGCTGCAGGTGAACCGCCTGCGCGTCATCAAGGCCCAGCAGGAGCAATGGGATCTGTACGCCCAGGAAATGATACGGCTGCGCGCCTCCGGCGGCGACGTGGCCGAGGCGATCAAGGCGGGCCGCGGCAAGCTGCAGTTCGACGAGATCCGCAGCCAGGTCGACGCCTTCGTCGCCTATGAGGTGCGCATGCTCCAGGAGCGCCAGGGCGACGCCAGGACCGTCACCATCTGGGTGGCGTCGCTTTACCTGCTGCTGACGCTGGGCGTGGGCGGCATCCTGGCCTGGTTCGGCCGGCGCGAGCTGATGGGACTGTCGAATGTCTACAACCGCGCGCTGCAGGAGCACAGCGAGCATGCCGAGCTGCTGGCGCAGCAAGCCTGGCTGCGCACCGGCCAGAGCGAGCTGGCGCAGCAGGGCATCGGCCAGATGAGTTTGCCGCAGCTGTCGTCGACGCTGCTGCAATTCATGGCGCGCTACCTGGATGTGGCGGTGGGCGCCCTGTACCTGCGCGCCGACGACGGCAGCTTCCGCCGCGTGGCGTCCTACGGCGCCAGCGCCGCATGGGAGGAACGCGAGCAGCGCCTCAAGCCGGCCGAGAGCCTGGTGGCCCAGGCCGCCTTGCAACGCCGCCTGATCCGCCTGGACCAGGTGCCGTCCGGTTATCTGGAGCTGGCGTCCGGCCTGGGCGCCGGCACGCCGGCCAGCGTGCTGCTGGCGCCGCTCGACAACGACGGCGAAATCAACGGCGTGGTCGAGCTGGGCCTGCTGCGGCCGATCTGCGCGCGCGATGTCGAGTTCCTCGACCTGGTCAAGGGCAACGTCGGCAACGCCATCGACGCCAGCCAGTCGCGCCAGCGCCTGCAGGAAGTGCTGGCCGAGACCCAGCAGCTCAACGAGGAATTGCAGGTGCAGCAGGAAGAGCTGCGCACCGCCAACGAGGAACTGGAAGAACAGTCGCGCGTGCTGGAGGAATCGCAGGCCAGCCTGGAAAACCAGAAGGCCGAGCTGGAGCAGACCAACGAGCAATTGGCCGAGCAGGGCGTGGCGCTGGACCAGAAGAACGCCGCGCTGGGCAAGGCGCAGCTGGACCTGGAGCAGCGCGCCGCCGAGCTGGAGCGCGCCAGCCAGTACAAATCGCAGTTCCTGGCGAATATGTCGCACGAGCTGCGCACACCGCTCAACAGCTCGCTGATCCTGGCCAAGCTGCTGGCGGAAAACGCCGCCGGCAACCTGCACGAGGAGCAGGTGCGCTTCGCCAACACCATCTATTCGGCCGGCAACGATTTGCTCAACCTGATCAACGACATCCTCGACATTTCCAAGGTCGAGGCGGGCAAGCTGGAGCTGGTGCCCGAGCAGCTGTCGCCGCGCCATGTGGTCGAGGGCATGGCCATGCTGTTCGAACCGCTGGCGCAGCAGAAGAAGCTGGCCTTCCAGGTGCAGATCGCCGACGGCCTGGCCGCCCACATGACTTCCGACCGCCAGCGCTTGGAGCAGATCCTCAAGAACCTGCTGTCGAACGCGCTCAAGTTCACCAGCGGCGGCCAGATCACGCTGGCGGCCCGCGCCGACGGCGACGGCCGCATCGCCTTCGCCGTGCAGGACACCGGCATCGGCATCCGCGCCGAGGACCAGCAAGCCATCTTCAACGCCTTCCAGCAGGCCGACGGCACCACCAGCCGCAAGTACGGCGGCACCGGCCTGGGCCTGTCGATCTCGCGCGACCTGGCGCAGCTGCTGGGCGGCGGCATCGGCCTGGTCAGCGAGCCGGGCAAGGGCAGCTGCTTCACGCTGACCCTGCCGCTGGCCTGGACCGCGCCGGCCCCGGCCGCGGCCGGCTCCGCCGCCAGCAGCATGGCGGCGCCGTCCGGCTGGGCGGTGGACCCGGCGGCCGGCGGCGCGGTCCTGCCGTCGCCGGTGCCCG